>NZ_JBWQQI010000010.1:0-245882 GCF_056619545.1 Paraburkholderia sp. SSBN10T | reverse complement strand
CCCCAGGCCGGATGCGCCTGCCGCAGTTCGACGACCTGCTGCTCGACTGGCGGTGTCGTGCGCGCCGGACTCTGCCGGGGTCGACGCGAGTGATCCGTCAGCGCCGTCGTTCCGCCCTGCGCGTGGCGCGCGAGCCACTTGTAGCCGGTCTTCGGACTGATGCCGAAGCGCCGGCACAGTTCACGACGGTTGGCGCCTTCCTGCGAGGCCAGGTGAACGAATTCCAGACGAAGGCTCATGGTGTCTCTAGGGTTCCAGGGCATAACCGGCTCCAGGCGATTCACTCGCCCGAAGTGTTACCCATGTCCCCGCACACCTGTTACCCATGTCTCCGGTCCATACACGGCGGCAAAGAAAAGTAGGTGCCGCCCCGCACAGGGGCAACGCTAATAGACCGATAACAAAGCAAGGAAAGGCCAACACCGCAGGAACAACAACCGCCGCGCAGCGAAAAAAACCGGCTTACTTAAGAAGAAGTACTCTTCCTGGGCATCCCAAACCCACCCAAAAGTGCAGCCAACGGCTGCTTTGAAACCGGCTTCTGCGCAGCAACATCGGCAACCTCATCGACCTTCCGGCTAGAGGGCGACGGCTCATAAGGCTTGAAAAAGAAATCATCCACAGGCTGTTGCCGATGATGATGCGGCCGCTCAAAAGACGAAGCCGAACCAGCACCGGAAGCAGATCCAGCACGCCGCCGCCCACCGCGCTCCTCACGCCCTTCCCGCTCACGCCGAGGACTCCGCTCTTCATGATGATGCCGCACAGGCATATCAACAGTCAGCCGCTGCACATCAAGCGGCCGCTTGATCAACTTCTCGATATCGGCGAGCTGCTTGCGCTCATTCGGGCTACACAACGAAAGCGCATCCCCCGAAGCCCCAGCACGCCCAGTGCGCCCAATCCGGTGCACATAATCTTCGGCATTGAACGGCAGATCGAAGTTGATCACAGCCGGCAATTCAGCAATATCCAGCCCACGCGCAGCGACATCGGTAGCAACCAACGCCTCGATCTCACCCCGCTTGAACGCATCGAGAGCCTGCATCCGCTCGTTCTGGGTCCGATCGCCGTGAATCGCGGTCGCCACCACGCCGTCGCGCTCCAGACTGCGTGCGAGGCGGCTCGCGCCGATCTTGCTGTTACAGAACACGATCACCTGCTTCAGACCGCGCTCGCGAATCAGTTGCACCACTGCGCCGGTCTTGTCGCCTTCGGCCACTTCATAAACCATCTGGGTGACATTGGTGGCCGTCGAATTGCTGCGCGCCACTTCGATCGTCTGCGGGTTGCGCAGATAGGTCGCCGCCAGCTTCTTGATTTCGCCCGAAAACGTCGCTGAAAACAGCAGCGTCTGACGCTCCTTCGGCAGCAGGTTCAGGATGCGCTGCAAATCCGGCAGGAAACCCATATCGAGCATACGGTCGGCTTCGTCGAGCACCAGCATCTGCACCTGGCCCAGATTGGCCGTCTTCTGCTGCACGTGATCGAGCAGACGGCCCGGCGTAGCGATCAGAATCTCCACGCCGCGGCGCAGTTGCTCCGATTGCGGATTCATATCCACGCCACCGAACACCACCGCGCTGCGCAGCGCCGTATGCTTCGCGTAAGCGTGCACGTTGGCGGCAACCTGGTCGGCCAGTTCGCGGGTGGGCGTGAGGATCAGGGCGCGCACCGGATGGCGCGCCGGCGAGGCGCTCGTGCTCGCTTGCGGCAGCAGGCGCTGGATGATCGGCAGCGAAAAGCTCGCGGTCTTGCCGGTGCCGGTCTGCGCGGCGCCCATCACGTCGCGACCCGCCAGCACGACAGGGATCGCCTGCGCCTGGATCGGCGTCGGCGTCGTGTAACCCTGCTCCGCAATGGCTCTCAGGATGTCGGGCGCGAGGCCAAACTGGTCAAAGGTCGCGGTAGTAGGCGTGACGGCTGTGTCGGACATGGTGGCTTTCGCTAAAAATGCGCCTGCGCGGGGGGCGCGGCTGCGGCCGGGACCGCGGAGGGCATCAGGATGAAGCGGAGCCACGGCGTGCCGCACGGTACCCGATTTAGTCAGGGAAGGATGCAGCCGGCTCCGGCCGACGGAAACACCCGCCGGAAAGGCCGGTATTGTAGCACTTCAGCAAAAACACTCATGGCGCCCCCGCCCGCTTTCTGCTTGCGCACCGGAAAGGCAGGCGCCAGTGGGGCACGAACCGCCACAGGCCCGCACAGACTAGGGTACGCAGACGACAGTCCTGTGACAGCCCGGCACGGCAATGCGGGGCACCGGCGGCAGCCGGCGCCTCACAGAAACGCTCACCAGGTCTCGCGCATCACCATCAGCCGCATCTCGGTCATATCCTCGATCGCGTAGCGGATGCCCTCGCGCCCCAGCCCGGAGTCCTTGACGCCGCCGTACGGCATGTTGTCGACGCGGAACGACGGCACGTCGTTGATCACCACCCCGCCCACGTCGAGCCGGTCCCACGCCTGATGCGCATGAGCGAGCGAATCCGTGAACACGCCGGCCTGCAGGCCAAAGTCGCTATCGTTGACGGTCGCGAGCGCGGCGTCGAAGTCGTCGAAACGCTCCAGAATCGCCACCGGGCCAAACGCTTCCTTGCGGTACAGGTCCGAATCGCGCTTCACGTCTTCGAGCAGCGTCGCTTCGAACATCGCGCCTTCCACCTTGCCGCCCGCCACGATCTTCGCGCCGTCGCGCACCGCGCTTTCCATCCAGCCCGCGAGGCGCCTGGACTCCGACTCGGAGATCATCGGCCCGACAAAGGTCTTCTCGTTCTTCGGGTCACCCATGATCAGCGAGCGCGTCTTCGCGATCAGCTTCTCGCGCAGCGCGTCGTAGAGGCTCGCATGCACGAGAATCCGCTGCACGCCGATACAGCTTTGCCCCGATTGATAGAACGCGCCGAACGCCAGCCTGTCGACCACGTAATCGAGCTTGCCGGCCTGGTCGCCGTCGACGATCGCCGCCGCGTTGCCGCCCAGTTCCAGAATCACCTTCTTCTTGCCGGCCTTTTTCTTTAGCTCCCAGCCCACCGCCGGCGAGCCGGTGAACGAGAGCAGCTTGAAGCGCTCGTCGGTGGTGAACAGGTCGGCGCCGTCACGATGGGCCGGCAAAATCGAGAAAGCGCCCTTGGGCAGATCCGTTTCCGCGAGAATCTCGCCCATGATCAACGCCCCAACCGGTGTGCGGCTGGCCGGCTTCAGCACGAAGGGTACGCCCGCGGCCAGCGCCGGCGCCACCTTGTGCGCGGTCAGGTTCAGCGGGAAATTGAACGGCGAGATGAACGAGCACGGCCCGATCGGCACGCGCTTCACATAGCCGTGATAGCCCTTGGCGCGCGGCGAAATCTCCAGATTGATGATCTCTCCGTCGATGCGCACCGCTTCCTCCGCGGCCACCTTGAAGGTATCGATCAGCCGCGTGACTTCGCCGCGCGAATCGTTGATGGGCTTACCGGCTTCGATGCACAGCGCCATCGCCAGCTCGTCGTAGCGCTCGCGGAACCGGCTCACGCAGTGTTCGAGCACCGCCTGGCGCCTGAACGGCGGAAACTCGCGCAGCGCGGGCAGCGCCTCGACGGCCGCGCCGATCGCCTTGTCGATCACGGCGGCGTCGGCCATCGCAACGCGGGTGGCGACCTCGCCACTGAACTTGTCGGTGACTTCGAGATCGGTGTTGGCTGCCACCGCCACATTTGCGAGGTAGTACGGGTAAGTCTTTTTCAACATGACACGTTCTCCTTGATGCGGGGTTCCGGCCTGGTGCGCACAGCAAGCCGCACGCCCCGGCGCGGTTCAGAGGACAGTGCTCAGAGTTGCGCGCTCAAGCGCTTGATCTCGCGGTTGAGCACGCGCTCGTTGTCCGAGTAGTCGATCGGCAAATCGATCACGTGCACGCCCGGCGTGGCGAAGCATTCGCGCAGCAGCGGCGCAAATTCGTCCGCCGCAGCAATGCGGTGCCCTTGCGCCCCGTAGCTCTGCGCGTAAGCCACGAAATCGGGGTTCTTCAACGTCATCCCGTAGTCGGGGAAGTTCATGTTTTCCTGCTTCCAGCGAATCATGCCGAACGCATCGTCACGCAGGATCAGCACCACCAGATCGAGCTTCAGACGCACCGCCGTTTCGAGTTCCTGGGAGTTCATCATGAAACCGCCGTCGCCGCAGACCGCCATCACCTTGCGGTCCGGATGCACGATCTTGGTCGCGATCGCCGACGGCAGCCCGGCCCCCATCGACGCCAGCGCGTTGTCGAGCAGCAGCGAATTCGGCTCGTGCGCACGGTAGTAGCGCGCAAACCAGATCTTGTACATGCCGTTGTCGAGACACACGATGCCGTCCACCGGCGTCGTCTCGTAGACATCGTGGACGATGCGCACCGGGTACATCGGGAAACGGGCGTCCTGCTGCCCTTTGACCAGATGCTCCTCGAAGTGCTGCTTGATCTCCTTGAAGCGCGAAAAGTCCCAGTGCTCCTGGCGCTGCTTGAGACTCTCCTTCAGTTGCCACACCGCGTTGGCGATGTCGCCCACCACTTCGATCTGCGGGAAATACACCGGATCGACTTCCGCGCCGAGAAAATTCACGTGAATCACGGTCTTCTCGCCCGAGTCGGCGCCGCGCATGAAGAACGGCGGCTTCTCGATCACGTCGTGGCCCACATTGATGATGCAGTCCGCGTGATCGATGGCGCGGTGCACGAAATCGCCATCGGAAAGCGTGGCGTTGCCGAGCCACATGGGATGCGATTCGTCGATCACGCCCTTGCCCATCTGCGTGGTGAAAAACGGAATGCCGATCTGGTCGACGAACTCGCGCAGCATCTTGGTGGTGGTCTTGCGATTGCCGCCCGCGCCGATCATCAGCAACGGATGCTTCGCGCCGGTGATGGCCTCGACCGCGCGCGCAATCGCCTTTTCTTCGGCAATCGGGCGGCGGCTGTAGCTCTTGGGAATCGGTTTGCCGTCGCCCTCTTCGTCGGCGACGTCCTCGGGCAACTCCAGGTGCGTGGCGCCGGGCCGCTCTTCCTCGGCCTGGCGGAACGCCTCGCGCACCAGCGCAGGGATATTGCCAATCGAGACGATCTGCCGCGTGTACTTGGTGAGCGGCTCCATCATCCGCACCACGTCGACGATCTGGAAATGCCCCTGCTTGCTGGTCTTGATCGGCTTCTGGCCGGTGACCATCAGCATCGGCATGCCGCCCAGTTGCGCGTAGGCGGCGGCGGTGACGAAGTTGGTGGCGCCCGGCCCGAGCGTCGACAGGCACACGCCGGTGCGGCCCGTCAGACGCCCATAGGTCGCCGCCATGAAACCGGCGGCCTGCTCGTGGCGCGTGAGAACCAGCTTGATTTTGGAGCGGCGCAGCGATTCGAGGAGATCGAGATTTTCTTCCCCTGGAATGCCGAACACATAGTCGACACCTTCAGCTTCCAGCGACTTGACGAACAGATCCGATGCTTTCATTGAGAGTCTCGCTTGACGAACGAGCGCGGACGGCACGCCCACGCGGTGGGATCCGGGAACGGATGATCGAAGACGATGACAGGCGCGGCCACGCACGAAGCGGTGGGCGCGTCGAACAGCTTACTACCTGGGAGAGAAAACTGCGCGCAAGTGGGCAGGGTCGGACGTGGTGTGGCGGTGCGGCATGACGGAGCGGGGATTGGCGCCGCGGCGCTCAGGCGGCGCGGATGCCGGATTGGGGCGGAGTCATGGAATCACCGCTTGGCGGCTTGGCGGCTTGGAGGCTTGGAGGCTTGGAGGCTTGGAGGCTTGGAGGCTTGGAGGCTTGGAGGCCAAGCTAACCGGCTATCGCACGATCGTCACGCAATTGGACAGGACCGGCGGCGCATTCTCGCCCGCCATCGCATCGTACAGGTCGGCGCGCGGCCCCTTGGTCCACCACGTATAGCTGCCGGCCTGGTACTTCGCGCCGGAGCCGGACAGCGTGTTGACGAACAGCATCGGCTGTCCTTTGACGGGCACGAGCGCAAAGCTCTGCCCATTGGCCGCGTTCCAGTAGGTCACCTGCAGGATCTTGCCGGTAGCGCAGGTGTATTTATGGGTCTGGCGGTCTTTCGTCTGAATTTCAGCGAGGCGCAGAGGCGCAGCCAGGCTGCTGGCGACTGCCGCCGTCATGCCCAGCACACCCGTTACCGCAACGAGCCATGTTCTCATCCGGTTCCTCGCTTCGTTATGGATCATGGATCGATCACATCGGCACAGGCGTCGGTCGGTGCGGCCGCTACGTGGCCGACCACCGGCACGATTTTCAATCCGGCGGAAGCGACGCGGCACGGCGCGGCCGCGAGGCCGCAGCCCGCCAACCCTGTGCACAGCGCGACCAGCAAGCCCAGCGCACCGAAGCGGCCTAGCTGGCGAAGCCGCGCGATCGTGCGGGTGTCTGAGTTCATGGTCCTGCTCCTGCCGTTAATGCTGGAATGCGCTGGAGCGCGTCGAACTTACTGCGTCGACACCGGACGCACCGCCGCAGCGGCCTGCTTCGCCCGGGCACGCGCCTCGTCGGTATTCGCACCGGCGGCAAGCGCCACGCCCATGCGCCGTTTGACGAAGCTCTCGGGCTTGCCGAACAGGCGCAGATCCGCTTGCGGCACGGTCAGCGCGGCGGCCACGCCTTCGAATGCGATGGCGGCCTCGTCGAGCCCGCCGTAGATCACCGCCGACGCCCCAGGCGAGCGCAGCGACGTATCCACCGGCAAACCGAGAATCGCGCGTGCGTGCAGTTCGAATTCGGACAGACGCTGCGAGCACAGCGTGACGAGACCCGTGTCGTGCGGACGCGGGCTCACTTCCGAGAACCAGACGTCGTCGCCGCGCACGAAGAGCTCCACACCGAACAAGCCGCGCCCGCCAAGCGCCGCGGTGACCTTGTGGGCGATCTCGCGCGAACGTTCGAGCGCGAGCGGGCTCATCGGCTGCGGCTGCCACGATTCGACGTAGTCGCCGGCGACCTGCACGTGGCCGATCGGATCGCAGAACCAGGTGCTCGTTTCGCCGGTTGCCGGGTCGATCGCGCGCACCGTCAATTGCGTGATTTCGTACTCGAAGTCGATAAAGCCCTCGACGATCACCCGGCCATGATTGACGCGGCCGCCGGCCATCGCGTATTGCCACGCCGGTTCGACATCGGCGTCGCTCTTCAACACCGACTGGCCCTTGCCCGACGACGACATCACCGGCTTCACGACGCACGGATAACCGACCTTGGCGATGCCGGCCTTCAGTTCCTCGAGCGAATCGGCAAACGCGTACGGCGAAGTCGGCAAGCCGATTTCTTCCGCCGCCAGGCGCCGGATGCCTTCGCGGTTCATGGTCAATTGCGTGGCGCGTGCGGTGGGAATGACCTCGGCAAGGCCGTCCGCTTCGATGGCGGCGAGCGCGTCGGTCGCGATGGCTTCGATCTCCGGCACGATCAGATCCGGCCGTTCCTGTTCGACCAGTGCGCGCAAGGCGGCGCGGTCGGTCATGTCGATCACGTGGGCGCGATGCGCGACCTGATGACCCGGCGCGTTCGGATAACGGTCGACTGCGATCACCTCCACGCCGAGGCGCTGCAACGCGATGATCACTTCCTTGCCCAGCTCGCCCGCGCCGAGCAGCATGACGCGCGTGGCCGAGTTCGAAAGCGGGGTGCCGATCCGTTGGCCGATCTGCATGGGGTCTCCAGAAAAATGTCGGGTGAGATGGAATGGGTTGACCAGCAATGTTAACATGCGCAACCGCTGCACCGGGCCTTGTGCCACGAGCGCTCGCGTGCGGCAACCCGAGTGCGTTACCCTTACGCCTTTGCCAGTTTGAAGAGGATCGACGCCATGTTCCCAACGTCTTCGGCGCGACGTGTTGCGCGTCTCGTTGCAGCCCGGCTCGCAGCCGGCGCCGCCGCCCGTGATGCCGCGGTCTGTGCACCGAGCATTGCGGCCCGCTGTGCGCGAGCCGGCGCACAGCAGCAATGCACGCGAGCCCTCGCGGCGGCCGCCGCGCTGAGTGTCGCCACGCTGCTGGCCGCCTGCTCGATGCCGACCCACCCCGATGACAAGGCGCCGCCGCCCGATCCGTTCAATCCGGCGGCGACCCAATTGCTGGACGACACGGCGTGGGACCTGACGAGCTGGAAGCAGGCGGACGGCACCTTGCGCGACCTCCCCAGCGGCGCGAACGGTACGCCGATCACGCTCACCCTCTCGACGGCCACCGGTCAGCGTCACGCCAGCGGTTTCTCCGGGTGCAACCGCTATATGGGCACGTACGGACTGAAAGACGGCAAGCTGAGCTTCGGGCCGCTCGCCGGCACGCGCATGGCCTGCGCGACGCCCGGCGGCCATATCGAAGGCGCCTATCTCGACGCGCTGGCGCACATCGACCGCACCGGCGTGCAAATGCGCGCGCCGCAGCAGTTGGAGCTGATTCTCGAGGACGGCGATACGCTGACCTTCGCGCGGCACGCTCAATGAGCACGTGGACGGCCGGCTGCCGAAGCATCGCCGCAGCCCACGCCGCCCGCTCAGTCCGGCCCGCTCGCCGGGCGCTTTCTCACCCAGGCACAAGTTCTCGCGCGCCTGTCTTCGAAGCTTTACGCTTCGCCGGTTAAACTTGACGGATTGCGTTTTCACGGATCCGTCATTCGTTGATGTCTAGCATGCACACCGTGGTTTTCGGCTGGTTCGGCGGGTCGGCCGTCTGGTTCATTCCTCTCTTCTGGCGTCTCGTGAAGTCTGTGCTGCCAGGCGGCGTCGGCCTGCGCGGGCCCGGCACGATCCGCCTGTGGCTCGGCTTCATCTGCGTCCTCGTGGCGAGCTGCACGCTGGAGGCGTCGCTGCTCGGCATGGTGGGCGTCGACGGCCTCGGGCACGTGCTCGCGGCCGGCCTCGCCCGGGTGCTCGGCCATATCGGCACGCCGCTCGTCATGCTCGCGCTCCTGGCCGTGAGCCTGCCGTGGCTGCTCGAGTTTCGCTGGAGCAGCGTCGTCATGTGGGCGGACGGCGCCTTCGGCCTCGGCCTGAGCCGGGGCCTCGCCAAGCGGGATGAGGAGGCGCGCCGGCGCAGTAGTGTCGACGAGTCGCTGCCCGCTTACGCATCGACGCCGACCAATACCATGGCCCCGAAGACCAACGGCCGCTACGCGCGCCCGACCGTTTGGCGGCCGCCCGCGGCGACGCGCGGCGCAACGGGGGGTGGGGGTGCTGGCTCTGGTACTGCTGGTGCGAAGGATGTCCTCTCCGGCGACGCACGCGCGAGCGCGACGCCCGGCAACGCGGGTTGGCAAACGCGGACGCAAGCGCCGCGCACTCCAGCGACTTCGCCCGAAACCCCTGGACGGATGCAGGGCGGCACGCCGGTTAGGCGAGGCGGCGGCACTCAGGCACCGGCGCAGAGGCCCGGCGCCGCGCTCGATAAGACCGCGCCTTGGGCGCCGGCCGAACCCGTGGCACCGGCGGGCTGGTTGCGCGAGCCGTCCAAGGCGCCGCGCGGCGCAGCCGCTACCTCGGTTGCGGCTGCGGCCAGTGCGAGTGAAGCCGCTGCGGCGGCAAAGGGATTCGTCGCCAGCCGGAGCGCGCCCGGTGCAGCGCCAGCGGGCTCCATGTCAACTCCGCATCGCACGCCGTCGGTTCAACCGGTGCCGGCACCGGTGCGGAATAGTGCGGCTAACTCGGCTAACTCGGCTGCGAGTTCGCCTGCAAGTTCAGCGCGCCACGCGCCGCCGCCCTCGCCAAGGCAAACACCATTGCAGACGCCATTGCAGACACCGGGGTCCACCAACGCCGCAGCGCAGACCCGCCCGGCCGCGAGCGGCACGCCGGTTGAACCTCGACGCCCTGGTGCCCCCAGTCGTCCACAGGCGCCGAGTTTTTCCCGCCCCGTGGCGACGACGCAGCGCGTCACCCCGCCGGCCAGCGTGCAGGAAACGTTGCGCAGCATTGAAGAGAATGCGGCCCGCTGGACCACGATCGCGGGCGCGAGCCTCGCTCGACGCAGCGGCGCCGAGACCGCCAAGCTCACAAACGATACGTCCGCGACGCCGGTCGCAACGGAGCCTGTTTCTACGATTGCGACAGCCGGAACATCTGCACTGCCTTCAGCGCCGGCCACGCAACCTGCCGGTGACGCCGCCGCGCCTGCAACTGCCGGCAGTGTTGCGCCTGCGCCGTCCGGAAGCGGTGCGCTTGCACCCTCCGTAAGCGCCGAGCTTGCCGAGACAGTGAACTGGCCAATCGTGCCGCCCGAAGCAGGGCAATCCGTCGCCGCAGAGGCGCTCGAACAACCGCTCGCGAATATGCTCACCGCAAGCGTGGCGAATCCCGCCGCTGAGACAGCGTTGGAGTCAACGCCCGTTACCTGGACGGCAGACGAGCCGGCGCCGAACGCCGACGTCGAAACGCTTGGCGCGTCGACATTGGTATACGAAGAGAGCAGCGTAGAGGCGCCGGCAGCGGCGCAAGTCAATGCGCAACAGACAGCACAACCGATTCATCCGCCAGCAGCGGTGACCGAAACGCTCGCGCCGATAGCCGTTGAAGCGCCCGCCGCTCCCGTTTCGGCAGTGCACGACACTCCCCTACCCCGGCTCGATCCAGCCGGACAGGCGCCGGCAACGCTCGATGCAGCGAATTCAGCAACCGAAATCGAAGCCGCCCCGATCGTCGCAATACATGCCGCGCCCACCGCGACGCTCGCCGCAAACCTCGCGCAGAACGTCTCACCAACAGCCGCGGCCAACGTCACGCACGCGCCAGCATCGACGTCCGCAGCCGCCGCGCCTGCAACAACGCCGCCCCCTGCCCCATCTAACGTGGTCCGCTTCCCCGGCTTCGCTGCGGTAAGCGTGGCTAGTCACGAGCCGCAAGATACGGCAGCTCCGCCCAAGGAAACCACCGACCTCCGCGACCAGGCTACGTGGGACTCCGACGACACCCTCGACGACCCGCTCGACGCAACCACAGCGGCCCACCGGCCACCCGCCGAACCCGACGACGAGTTCATTGACGAACCCGCGCCCAGCGACGCCCTCAGCAGCACGCCAGCGGCAGCACTCCCCGTCCCGCACAGCGAACCGGCAAACGAGCCCGTCGTCCCACGCGCACCGGTGCGCGGCCACGCGCCGACCGTGTTCGAATTCCACGCCCCGGCGGCGTCGATGGTCGAACTGCCGACCCTCGACCTGCTGGCACGCGCCGACACCGATGTCGAACCCGTCTCCGAAGAACGGCTCGCCGAAACCAGTCTGCTGATCGAACAGCGTCTGCAGGAGTTCAAGGTACCGGTCACGGTCGTCGGCGCCTCCGCCGGCCCGGTGATCACGCGCTTCGAAGTCGAACCCGCGCTCGGCGTGCGCGGCAGCCAGATCGTCGGTCTGATGAAGGACCTGTCGCGCGGCCTCGGCCTCACCTCGATCCGCGTGGTCGAAACGATTCCCGGCAAGACCTGCATGGGTCTCGAGTTGCCGAACGCAAAGCGGCAGACGATCCGTCTCTCGGAAATCCTCGAGGCGAACGTCTACCAGCACTCGCACTCGATGCTCACGCTCGCGATGGGCAAGGACATCACCGGCCATCCGGTCGTCGCCGATCTGGCCAAGGCGCCGCACATGCTGGTGGCCGGCACGACCGGTTCGGGCAAGTCGGTGGCGATCAACGCGATGATCGTCTCGCTGCTCTACAAGGCGACGCCCGAAGACGTGCGTCTCATCATGATCGACCCGAAGATGCTCGAACTGTCGGTCTACGAAGGGATTCCGCACCTGCTCGCGCCGGTCGTCACGGACATGAAGCTCGCCGCCAACGCGCTCAACTGGTGCGTCGGCGAAATGGAGAAACGCTACCGGCTGATGTCGGCCGTCGGCGTGCGCAACCTCGCGGGCTTCAACCAGAAAATCCGCGACGCCGAAGCCGCCGGCAAGAAGCTCGGCAATCCGTTCTCGCTGACGCCCGAGGCGCCCGAGCCGCTGGCGACGCTGCCGCTGATCGTGGTCGTGATCGACGAGCTGGCCGACCTGATGATGGTGGCCGGCAAGAAGATCGAAGAACTGATCGCGCGTCTCGCACAGAAGGCGCGCGCGGCCGGCATCCACCTGATCCTTGCGACGCAGCGCCCCTCGGTCGACGTCATCACTGGCCTCATCAAGGCCAACATTCCGACCCGGGTCGCGTTCCAGGTGTCGTCGAAGATCGACTCGCGCACGATTCTCGACCAGATGGGCGCCGAGTCGCTGCTCGGCCAGGGCGACATGCTGTTCCTGCCGCCGGGCACCGGCTATCCGCAGCGCGTGCACGGCGCGTTTGTCGCCGACGAGGAAGTGCACCGGATCGTCGAGTACCTGAAGCAGTTCGGCGAGCCGCAATACGAGGAAGGGATTCTCGACGGCCCCACCACCGAAGGCGCCACCCAGGACCTGTTCGGCGACGCGCCCGATGCCGAAGCCGACCCGCTTTACGACGAAGCGGTCGCATTCGTGGTACGCACGCGGCGCGCCTCGATCTCGTCGGTGCAGCGGCAATTGCGCATTGGCTACAACCGCGCGGCAAGGCTGGTGGAGCAGATGGAGACGGCGGGCCTGGTGTCGTCGATGGGGATCAACGGCAGCCGCGAAGTGCTCGCACCGGGACCGGCCGAGTAAGCGCGGCGTGACGCAGCTTCATGACGCTGCGTCACGCCCTCGCCGTTACGACGGCGACACCAGCTTGAAGTCCACCGGCGAACCGATGTCGATCCGCTTCGGGTTCGCCTCCAGCAAGCCGCTCTGCTGATCGCGCCTGAACACATAGACGGTATCGCTGTTCTGATTGCCGACGATCAGCCAGTTCCCGGTCGGATCGATGGCGAATTCGCGCGGCGCCTTGCCGAGGCTCGATTGCCGCCCCACCAGTTTCAGATGGCCATTGGCCGCATCGACCGCGAAGATCACGATCTGGTTCGCGTCGCCGCGGTTGGTCGCGTACAGGAAACGTCCATCCGGCGACAAATGGATTGCCGCCGCCCCCACCTGCCCCTTGAAGCCCGGCTCGGTAAGCGGCGACACCTGCACAAGGGTCAGCTTGCCGTTGTCGTAGTGGAACGTGCTGACGGTCGCCGCCAGTTCGCTCGTCAGATACGCGTACTTCCCATCAGCTCCGAACACCAGATGACGTGGACCGCTGCCGGCCTTCACATCGGTATAGCGCCACTCGGTAGGACCGAGCAGACCGCGGCTGCCATCGGGCGTATAGCGGTACGAGTACAGCTTGTCCGCGCCGAGATCCTGGGCGAACAGGTATTGGCCGTCCGGCGAGAACACCGTCGAATGCACATGCGCGTTGTCCTGGCGCCCCTTCACCGGGCCGCTGCCGTCATGATGCACGGTCAGCACCGCTTGCCCGAGCTGGCCGTCGGGCTGCAGCGGGAACACCGCGAAGCTGCCGCCGGGATCGGCCGCCACCGAGTAGTTAGCCGTCAGCAGATACTTGCCGTCCGGCGAGATCTTCAGGTAGCAAGGGTCATTGCCTTCGGACGACACCTTGTTGAGAAACGTCAACTGGCCGCTTGCCGGATCGAAACCGAACGCGCTGATGCCGCCGCGTTGCGAGGCGGGGCCGTTATCGCCGGGCAGTTCGTTGACCGCGTACACATGACGGCGGTCGCTACTCACCACCAGATACGACGGGTTGACCGTCTTCGCCACCGACACGCGGGTGGCCTCACCGCTCTTCGTATCGAAGCGGTAGACGTAGATGCCTTCGCTCTTGCCGCCCGTGTAGGTGCCGACCAGCATGTCGTAGACACCGTCGGCCGGCGCCGGACCGGCGTCCTGGGCAAACGCATGTGAAGCGGCAATCGAGACCATAAGCACGAAACCTTTTATTATCGAACCGGCGGAGCGGGCGGACCGGGTGGACCACGTCATGGCGGCGTTGCTGGCGGGCTGAAGTGAGGACTGGCGCGCGGCACGGGTGCCGGCTCGGTCACTACGATGCATGTCGACCTCCTGAACATCGGGTTATTCGGTTTTGTTGATGCCGCTGGTCTGCCAGGCGCGCGAGGACATCCGCTTCGTAACCCCGGGTTTGAAGCCCTGGGTTGAAGCCCTCTTTGTTATCGGCGCAAGTATAGAAGATAGAAGCAAAGCGTTGAGCCGGACCGCGCAGCATGCGGCCTGCCGACATCCTCTCCCCCATCTGTCTCGCCACTCGGAGTGTTCATGAACGTCACCCTCAGCCTGGGCCCGGTCGTTTCGCTGATCGCCGGTATTCTCATCCTCGTGACGCCGCGCCTCCTGAACTACATCGTCGCGCTCTATCTGATCATCATCGGCATCATTGGAATCTTCGGCATGGGGTCGTCCCATTTCTGAGTCTTGGCGACTGAGCGCCTGACCACAGGAGGCGCATGGCCGAGGCGATCCGGCCGGTCGCCTGCGCACGAACCGCGTGCCCACCCAGATGGCACGTCTTCGCCCCATGCCGCTCGCACCTGGCATGGAGCGCAGAAAACCGCGCAGGCCCTAGGCTCGGGCCTACCCGTCTGGCTGACCGATGTTGCTTCCTCTGGGAGCTTGCTCGGGCGTTGCTCAGAACCTGCCCAGTGCCGACCTAGGGACTTACCCGTTGGCGAGCTGTTCGAGCCGCAGCCGCCCCTGCAGGGACAGGCTGCCGACGGCATAATGGCCGTCACCTTCGCGTACGCGCTTGAAGCAGGCCCGCTCGATCAGGAAAGAGGCGGCGGTCTGCATCCCATTGCGGGACAGACCCAGACGGCCGGCATCGAGCGGTAGCATGGAATCGCCGGCCAGTTCGCTGGCGGCGGAGAGAATGGTGATGCAATCGGATTTCGACGGGTTCAGCATGGCTTTCATCCTCGAAAACAGCGTTGGCGTACACAATGGACCGGGGTTCCGACACCTGCCACCCGGCTCTCGCCCATCTACTCCAAGTCCGATTGTAGGCAGCGTTATCTCAAAACTCCAAGACGGGTTGACCATGAGACACACTCAACCAGAATGCATGGCGCAGATCCGGTAATAACAACAGCCCGGCGTGCTCCGAGGCGTACGCTTTACGCGCCCGGCCTACCCGCTCAAACCGCTTGACCAGTCACCCATGCCCGCACTCATCGAAGACTATGCACTCGTAGGCGACGGCCACACCGCCGCACTGATTTCCCGTGACGGCTCCGTCGACTGGCTCTGCTGGCCGCGTTTCGACTCGGGCGCCTGCTTCGCCGCGCTGCTCGGCACCGAGCAGAACGGGCGCTGGCTGATCGCCCCGGCGTCCGATGCTGCGGCGAAGATCACCCGCCGCTATCGCGGCGAAACACTGATACTCGAAACCGATATCGAAACGGCTGAAGGCGCGGTCACGGTGATCGACTTCATGCCGCCCGGCAACGGCTGGTCGGAACTGGTGCGGATCGTGGTGGGTCGGCGCGGCACGGTGCGCATGAAGATGGAGCTGGTGCTGCGCTTCGACTACGGCTTTTCGATTCCGTGGGTCAGCCGTCTGAAGCACGATAGCGGCATCAAGGCGATCGTCGGACCGGATACCGCGGTGCTGCGCACCCCCGTCGAACTGCGCGGCGAGAACATGCACACCGTCGCCGAATTCACCGTCTCGCCAGGCGAACGCGTGCCGTTTTCGCTGGCCTACTCGCCGTCGCATCTGCGCATTCCGCCTGCCCGCGATCCGCACACCGCGCTCGCCCGCACCGAGAATCACTGGCTCGAATGGTCGGCGCGCAGCACGGTCGAAGGCAAGTACGCCGCTCCGATCCGCCGCTCGCTCATCACGCTGAAGGCGCTCGCCTACGAACCGACCGGCGGCATCGTCGCGGCCCCCACGACCTCCCTGCCCGAACAGTTGGGCGGCACACGCAACTGGGATTACCGCTATTGCTGGCTGCGCGACGCCACCATCACGCTGCTGGCGATGATGCGCGGCGGCTACTTCGACGAAGCGCGCGCGTGGCGAAGCTGGCTCGCCCGTGTGATGGCGGGGGCGCCGGAGCAGTTGCAGATCATGTACGGGATTGCCGGCGAGCGGCGCCTGCCGGAGTTCGAGGTCGAATGGCTGCCGGGCTATCAGGGCGCGAAGCCGGTACGCATCGGCAACAACGCGGCCGGCCAGTTGCAGCTCGACGTATACGGCGAAGTGATGAACGCGCTGCATCTGGCGCGGGTGGGCGGCCTGCAGGCGGACGACACCGCGTGGAACGTGCAGTGCGAAATGCTCGAACATCTGGAAACCATCTGGCAGCAGCCCGACGAAGGCATCTGGGAAACGCGCGGCGGCCGCCAGCATTTCACCTTCTCGAAGGTGATGGCCTGGGTCGCCTACGACCGTGCGATCAAGTCCGCCGAAAAGTTCGACCTGCCCGGCCCGCTCGATCATTGGCGCGCGGTTCGTGCGCAGATTCACGCCGAAGTCTGCGAGAAAAGCTGGAACCCGACGCTCAATGCGTTCACCCAGGTCTACGGCGGCGACGAACTCGACGCGAGCGTGCTGCTGCTGGCGCAGGTCGGCTTCCTGCCGCCTTCGGACCCGCGCGTGATCGGCACGGTCGCCGCCACCGAAAAATACCTGATGCGCGACGGCTTCGTGATGCGCTACCGCACCACCGAATTCAACGACGGCCTGCCGCCCGGCGAAGGCACCTTCCTTGCGTGCAGCTTCTGGATGGTCGACAACCTCGCGATGCAAGGCCGCGTGGCCGAAGCGGAGGCGATGTACGAACGGCTGCTCGCGCTCGCCAACGACGTCGGCCTGCTGGCCGAAGAGTACGATCCGGCGCACAAGCGCCTGGTCGGCAACTTCCCGCAGGCGTTTTCCCACGTGGCCCTTGTGCACACAGGATTCAACCTGATGAAACACGAGCAGGAAATCGCCAGAGCGGCAGGACAGCCGCCGCACGACGGTGCAACCCACGGCACAACCCACGACAAGCCGTCACCCGGCGCGCCGTCGCAAGACGCGCCGTCGTAGAGCGCGCCCGTTCATAACGGCAGGATGGCGGCTAAACTTGACCCTGCGGCAACCCCGGATAGCGGCGCAGCAACATCGCCAGTACCATGATTCCATGACATTTTGCGCGCGCAGAAGTCAATCGTTGCTGCGTTGCACAATTTCATTTTGTCCGATATCATCAAACGAGACTGTTGGCCGATAATCAAGCGCCACCACAACCAATACGGCCCGCCGCAACGCGATACGCGTGTTTGCGAAGCCCCATGCGAATCGCCCCAACACCGGAGCACCCATGCTCTATCAACTGCACGAATTCCAGCGGGCCCTGCTCAGCCCGCTGACCGCCTGGGCCCAAGCCGCGTCGAAATCCTTCGCGAATCCGGCCAGCCCTTTCGCCTATGTTCCAGGCGCCACACGTCTTTCCGCCGGTTACGAATTGCTCTACCGGCTCGGCAAAGATTACGAGAAACCCGAATTCAACCTGCACCAGATTGTTAAGGATGGTCATAACATCCCGATCATCGAACAGACGATCATCGAGAAACCATTCTGCCGTCTGCTGCGCTTCAAGCGTTTCGCGGACGACAGCGGCGCCGTCAGCCAACTGAAAGACGAACCGATCGTGCTGGTGTGCGCGCCGTTGTCCGGCCACCACGCCACGCTGTTGCGCGACACGGTGCGCACGCTGCTGCAAGACCATAAGGTGTACATCACCGACTGGATCGACGCGCGCATGGTGTCGCTCGACGAAGGCGCGTTCCACCTCGACGATTACGTTGCTTACATTCAGGAATTTATCCGCCACATCGGCGCGAAGAACCTGCACGTGATCTCGGTGTGCCAGCCGACCGTGCCGGTGCTGGCTGCGATCTCGCTGATGGCGAGCCGCGGCGAAGACACGCCGCGCACCATGACGATGATGGGCGGCCCGATCGACGCGCGTAAGAGCCCGACCTCGGTGAATTCGCTCGCCACGCAACACTCGTTCGAATGGTTCGACAACAACGTGATCTACACGGTGCCGCCGAACTATCCGGGCGTCGGACGCAAGGTCTATCCGGGCTTCCTGCAGCACACCGGCTTCGTGGCCATGAATCCGGAGCGCCATGCGGCCTCGCACTGGGACTATTACCAGAGCCTGCTGCGCGGCGACGAAGACGACGCCGAAGCGCACCGCCGCTTCTACGACGAGTACAACGCCGTGCTCGACATGGATGCCGACTATTACCTCGACACGATCCGTGTCGTGTTCCAGGAATTCCGCCTGGCCGAAGGCACCTGGGATGTGGCGGGTGAACGCGTGCGGCCGCAGGACATCAAGAAGACAGCCCTCTTCACGATCGAAGGCGAGCTGGACGACATCTCCGGCGACGGTCAGACGCGCGCCGCGCAGGATCTGTGCAGCGGCATTCCGCCCGAGCACAAGCAGCATTTCACGGCGGAAAAGTGCGGCCACTACGGCATTTTCTCGGGCCGCCGCTGGCGCACCATCATCTATCCGCAACTGCGCGACTTTATCCTCGCGCACAACAAAGCCCCCAAGGTCGCGGCGGAAAAAGTCGAAGCCTGAACGGCTTCGCACGGCGGCCCGAGCAGAGCGGGCCGCTCTCGTGAAAGTTGCGTGCGCATCAAATGCAAAAAGCGACGGCTCCCTCGGGGGCCGTCGCTTTTTGCTTCGCGGTCCGCGAACCGGGCGGTTGCCAGGCGAACACCGGGCTGATTGCAGATCGGCACGCCGATAGCACGCCTAAAGGATCAGTATTTACCCTGCCTGCATTACCTGCCCTCCGCCTGCACGTTTCAGGCGCGCCTGCGGCAGCCGGATCGCCACGGGTGGCGCTTAGCTTAGTGGCGCTTAGCGCCTCAACAGATACGCGAGCAGCAACTCCGTGTTCATCTGGATGATTTCGCTGCGTTCGGCAGGCGTGCTGAAATCGCGGCCGAGCGTGGCCTCCAGCGTGAAGCGGTTCGAGACGATGTAATAACCCATGCCTGAGAGCGTGACGTAGAAACGCAGCGGATCGACATTGCTGCGAAACAGGCCCGCGCGCTGGCCGCGCTCGAGGATGCTGCCGAGCGTCGCAACAATGGGCGAGATCATTTCGCGGATTCGCGTGGACTTCTGCATATACCGCGCCTCGTGCAGATTCTCGTTATTCACGAGACGCAGCAACTCGGGGTGGTCACGGTAATAGTCCCACACGAAATGGGCGAGCCTTGTCATGGCCTCGACCGGCGCGATGCCGTTCAGGTCCAGCGTGCGTTCGGCCTCGGTAAGCGCGCCGAAGGCGTGTTCGAGTACAGCCGTGAAAAGTTGCTCCTTGCTACCGAAATAGTAATAGAGCATGCGTTCATTGGTTTCTGCGCGGCGGGCGATCTGGTCGACGCGTGCGCCGAACAACCCACCATTTGCAAACTCCTCAGCGGCCGCGAGCAGAATACGGCGCCGGGTGCCTTCAGGATCTCTTTTGATTTTCGGCTGATTCATGGTGGCATCATCGTGAGCCGCGTTATCCGGATCGTGCCGCCGGCCTCTCCTCGGGCCTTGCACCGACAGCATTGAACGGGCTGGTTGGGGGACACCCTTCTGCGGTCTTTCGGAAAAGCGCTTTGATTATGGCACATGGTTTGACAATCGCAATCGGGGAAATCGGCGATAATGCGTCATTTCCCCTACGCCTGATGGAGCGAGCCAATCCGCCTCGTTCCCGCCTGCCGCGAAGGGCCCGCAGTGGCCCGCCGGCAAGCCTCACCGTCGTGACCGTGACCGATTCCAGAACCCTCGCAGAGCGCATCGAAGATCTGCTTCCCCAGACACAATGTACGAAGTGCGGCTACGCAGCATGCCGGCCGTACGCCGAAGCTGTGGCCGTTGGCACAGCGAACTACAACCAGTGCCCGCCGGGCGGCGCCGAAGGCGTGGCGCGGCTCGCCGCCCTGCTCGGCAAGCCGGTGATTGCGCTCAACTCCGCCAACGGCGTCGAACGGCCCCGGCCGTTGGCGGTGATCGACGAGAACCTGTGCATCGGCTGCACGCTGTGCCTGCAGGCCTGTCCGGTAGATGCGATTGTTGGCGGACCGAAGCAGATGCACACCGTGATCGAGGCGCTGTGCACCGGCTGCGACCTGTGCGTTGCCCCCTGCCCGGTCGACTGCATCACCATGCTGCCCGTCACCGGCATTGCGACCGGCTGGGACGCATGGACCGCGGACCAGGCCCAGGCTGCCCGCGAGCGCCACGACCGGCGCGAAGCGCGGCTTGGACGCGAACGCGATGCCGCCGAAGCACGCGCTGCGGCCCGCCGCACGGCGGCGGGTCAAGCCACCGCCAGCGTCGAGGCGCCCGCAGCACAGACCACCGCCCCGGGCGGCGCGACTGCGGCCGCCACGCCCGTCGACGACGCCGAAGCGAAGAAGCGCGCGATCATTCAGGCCGCGCTGGAACGCGCGCGCAAAAAGAAAGAAGAACTGGCCACAAAAGGCGCGGGACCGCAGAACACCGAGCGCGTGAGCGCCGACGTGCAGGCCCAGATCGACGCGGCTGAAGCGCGCCGCCGGCGCCTGGGTATCGAAACTGGCAGCGAAAGCCGCACCGACACCAGCACCAGCACCAGCACCAGCACCAGCAACGATAGCCGTACCGCTACCGAAGCCAATACCCGCATCGAGACCCACGCGCCGACGCAAGCCGGCGACCCTGCAGCCACTCCCACGCCTAAACCCTGACCGCCCACCCCAGGTATGAACGCGAACAAACGCCGCGCCATCTACGAGACGCTCCAGAGCCTCAACCCGCACCCGACCACCGAACTCGAATTCACCACGCCGTTCGAACTGCTGATCGCGGTGATGCTGTCGGCCCAGGCCACCGACGTATCGGTCAACAAGGCGATGCGCAAGATGTTCCCGGTCGCGAACACGCCGCAGCAGATCGTCGAACTCGGTGAGGACGGCGTGACCGGGTACATCAAGACCATCGGCCTGTATCGCACCAAGGCGAAGAACGTTGTCGCGACCTGCCGGATCCTGCTCGAGCAGTATGGCGGCGAGGTTCCGGCCGATCGCGAGGCGCTCGAAAGCCTCCCCGGGGTTGGCCGCAAAACCGCCAATGTGGTCCTGAACACGGCCTTCGGTCACCCGACCATCGCCGTCGACACGCACATCTTTCGGGTTGCGAATCGAACCGGACTGGCGCCGGGCAAAGACGTGCGCGCAGTCGAAGCGGCGCTGGAGAAATTCACGCCAGCCGAGTTCAGGCAGGACGCGCATCACTGGCTGATCCTGCACGGCCGTTACGTGTGCAAGGCCCGCCGGCCGGAATGCTGGCATTGCGTGATCGAGCCGCTCTGCGAGTTCAGGCCGAAGACGCCGCCGCCCGATCTGTGAGGCATGCGGCGAGCGAGGCGAGCGTGGGCGTCCTGCCGGCGCCGCGCCGGCTCGCGGCGTAAAATACCGAGTTGCTCCATCGCGCAACGCGTTTGCCCGCCCTGTGCGCCCCCTCACTACCGCTTTCAGTCCACGATGTTCAATCCCAGCCGCGACGAAGTCCGAAGCTTTTTCACCGAGACCTGGCGCAAGCAGCGCGAAGGCGCGATCCTGACGCCGCTCGAGGCGATCGCCGCCGACTGGATCGTCGAACACCCCGAATACCATGCCGAACTGAAGGACGGCGAGGCCGCGTCCGCCCAGGACTACTCGCCCGAGCGCGGCCGGACCAACCCGTTCCTGCATCTGTCGATGCACCTCGCCATCAGCGAGCAACTGTCGATCGATCAGCCACCCGGCATCCGCGCCACCCATGACCGGCTCGCCGCGCGCCTGGGCTCGGGCCACGAGGCTCAGCACGCCATCATGGAGTGCCTCGGCGAAACCCTGTGGGAAGCCCAGCGCACCGGCACGCCACCCGATACCGACGCCTACCTGCAGCGCATCGAGCAGCGCGCCTCGCGCGACTGAGCAGCACGGCACAAAGCAAAACACCCCGCACGAAGCGGGGTGTTTTGCATATCGGCAGCGCCTTGCAGCGTGCTTACTTCTTTTCGACCAGATCGCCGTTCAGCGATTCGATATAAGCCGCGAGGTCCTTCATGTCGCCTTGCGACAGGCTTTGCACCTGCGCCTGCATGATCGCGTTGTTGCGACCGAAGTGCGGATTGCCGTTGCCCATTTGATACTGGCGCAGCGCCCAGTAGATGTAGTCGGCATGCTGACCGGCGAGCCGCGGGTATTCCGGGCTCACGGGCTTGTTCAGGTTGGCGCCGTGACAAGCCGCGCAGTTGTGGGCGTCGGCCAGCACCTTGCCGTTGTCGGCGTCGGCGGCGTGCGCCACGTTGGCCGCGGCCAGACCGAACACTGCCGCCGCCGCACAGGCAGCCTTGAGCATCGTGTGGAGTGCCAGTTGAGGCTTCTTCATGAATTCTCCTATCCCGCGAAATTGATTAGCTGAGTGACTGGATGGATCAGCGCAGCCGATCACTTGTCGGGATTGTTCTTCGAAGAGGGAGTCTGCGCCGCGTAATACGCAGCGATGTCGGCAATGTCCTGGTCCGACAGCGAGGTGGCGATGGCGCGCATCGTTTCGAAGTGGCGGTCGCCTTTCTTGTATGCGTGCAGCGCATTCTCGAGGTACGCCTGATTCTGGCCACCGAGAACAGGCACCCGGTAGACCTCCGGGTACGCCGTGCGGTAATCAGGAATGCCGTGGCAGCCAATACACATCGCAACCTTACCCTGGCCCGCCTTGGCGTTGCCGACGACATCCGCTGCCTGCGCACTGGCCGCGTAGCCCGCCAACACCGACAGCGCAGCGATTACGACGTGTTTGCCGACGAATTTATTCATAGCATGTAACCTGGCTTGAGGGGAAACGGGCGCCCGAAAAGGCAACAGCCTGCACCATTATTCTTCTAGGGTTGCCACGCAGGCCAAAAAAATCGGCCTAATTGTACCGCGCTGCTGCGGCGGGCGTCCACCGAGCGGGCCGGGCCGCCCGGCGGGCTTTCGCTCCCGCCGCGGCGCTCTTCCGCGCGGCCGGAAGCCCTGCCACGCGGGCCTTCCAGCGCCTTCGGCAGACCTTGCGCGGGGCAGCCACGCTTGCCCGGCTCGCCCCGCGCCGGCCTGCGGGCAAACCCGCACGCTGCCCGGCGCCACGCACAACCCGCCCACCGGGCCACGCGCCGGCAACCGGTGCGGATGACACCATACGCCAGCGCGTTTCGGCCCAACAGGGCTTCTGACTTATACTGGAATTTTTCCCCGAACGAGCGTCTCGCCATGCGTTTCGAAGGCTCCTCGCAGTACGTCGCCACCGACGACCTCAAACTTGCGGTCAACGCCGCGATGACACTGCAGCGGCCGCTGCTCATCAAAGGCGAGCCCGGCACCGGCAAAACCATGCTGGCCGAGGAAGTCGCGGCAGCCCTCGGCATGCCGTTGCTGCAATGGCACATCAAGTCCACCACGAAAGCGCAGCAGGGCCTCTACGAATACGACGCGGTGTCGCGCCTGCGCGATTCGCAGCTCGGCGACGAGCGCGTCAAGGACATCCGCAACTACATCGTCAAAGGCGTGCTCTGGCAGGCGTTCGAAGCGGACCAGCAGACCGTGCTGCTGATCGACGAGATCGACAAGGCCGACATCGAATTTCCCAACGACCTGCTGCGCGAACTCGACCGCATGGAGTTCTACGTCTACGAGACGCACGAACTGGTGCGCGCGAAGCACCGCCCGCTCGTCATCATCACCTCGAACAACGAGAAGGAGTTGCCCGATGCGTTCCTGCGCCGCTGCTTCTTCCACTACATCAAGTTCCCGGATCCGGTGACGATGCAGCAGATCGTCGAAGTGCACTACCCCGGCATCAAGAAAGACTTGCTGAGCGCGGCAATGGCGAGCTTTTTCGAGCTGCGCAATGTGTCGGGCCTGAAGAAGAAGCCGTCCACCTCGGAACTGCTCGACTGGCTGAAGCTGCTGCTCGCCGAAGACATTCCGCCGGAAGCGCTGCGCTCGGCGGACCACAAGCAGATCATTCCGCCGTTGCATGGCGCGTTGCTCAAGAACGAGCAGGACGTGAGCCTGTTCGAACGGCTCATTTTCATGAACCGCAACAACCGTTGAACCGGGCGCGTACGCCTTACGCCGGTGCGTGAGCCGCCTGACGCTTGCGCGGAGGAAACCGCATGCTGATCGACTTCTTTTATTCGTTGCGCGCGGCCAAGCTGCCGGTCTCCGTGAAGGAGTACCTGACGCTGCTCGAAGCGCTCAAGGCCAGCGTGATCGCACCGTCGCTCGACGAGTTCTACTACCTCGCCCGTCTCACACTGGTGAAAGACGAACAGTATTTCGACAAGTTCGACCAGGCCTTCGGCGCGTATTTCAACGGTGTGGCAAGCAAGTCCGAACTGGCGCTCGACGTGCCGCTCGACTGGCTGAAGAAGAAGCTGCAGCGCGACCTGTCGCCGGAAGAAAAGGCGCAGATCGAAGCGATGGGCGGACTCGACAAGCTGATGGAGCGCCTCAAGGAACTGTTCGACGAGCAGAAGGAACGCCACGAAGGCGGCAGCAAGTGGATCGGCACGGGCGGCACCTCGCCGTTCGGCAACGGCGGCTATAACCCGGAAGGCATCCGCATCGGCGGCGACTCGGCGGGCAACCGCAGCGCCGTCAAGGTATGGGAAGCGCGCGCCTATCGCGACTACGACGACCAGGTGGAGATCGGCACGCGCAACATCAAGGTCGCGCTGCGGCGGCTGCGGCGTTTTGCACGCGAAGGCGCTGCCGAAGAACTCGATCTGCCCGACACGATCCGCAGCACCGCTGCCAACGCCGGCTGGCTCGATCTGAAGATGGTGCCCGAGCGGCATAACAACGTGAAGGTGCTGATGCTGCTCGACGTGGGCGGCTCGATGGACGACCACATCAAGCGCACCGAAGAGCTGTTTTCCGCCGCCAAGGCCGAATTCAAGCATCTCGAGTTCTATTACTTCCACAACTGCGTGTACGACTTCCTGTGGAAGAACAACCGGCGCCGTCATGCCGAGCGTATGCCCACGTGGGACGTGCTGCACAAGTTCACGCCGGACTACAAGCTGATCTTCGTCGGCGACGCGACCATGAGCCCGTACGAAGTGCTGCAGCCGGGCGGCTCGGTGGAATACAACAACCCCGAGGCCGGCGCGGTGTGGCTGCGCCGCCTTGCCGATCATTTCCCGCATTACGCGTGGCTCAACCCCGAGCCGGAAGGGCTGTGGGATTATCGGCAATCGGTGTCGGTGATCCGCGAGGTGCTCGGGCATCGGATGTATCCTCTGACGCTCGCCGGTCTGGAGACCGCGATGCGGATGTTGAGCAAGTAATTTGCATTTGAGTCAGCAAGCTGAGTAAATGATGAGTTGCATCGCCGTCACCATAAGAAATTCGAGACCCTCTGCATGAGTTCGCCTTCGTCCCCCGAGCTGTCCCCTTCCGCTACGCCGCCCGCGCGGTTGCGGCCGTTCTCGGATACCTCGCTGTCCGCGCTGGTGGCCGGCTTCGTCGCGATGATGACCGGCTACACCAGTTCGCTCGTGCTGATGTTCCAGGCCAGTCAGGCCGCGCATCTGTCCGACGCGCAGATTTCTTCGTGGATCTGGGCGCTCTCGATCGGCATGGCGCTGTGCACGATCGGCCTGTCGCTGCGCTTTCGCGCGCCCATCGTGATTGCGTGGTCGACGCCGGGCGCCGCGCTGCTGGTGTCGTCGTTGCCGCACGTGAGCTATCCGGAAGCGATCGGCGCGTTTATTGTCTGCGCGCTGCTGCTCACCGTGGTCGGCCTGACCGGCTGGTTCGATACGCTGATGAAGAAGGTTCCCGCGGGAATCGCCTCGGCGCTGCTGGCGGGCATCCTGTTCGAAATCGGCATCGAAATCTTCCGCGCCGCGCAATTCCAGACCGCGCTGGTGCTGGCGATGTTCTTCACGTACCTCGTCGTCAAGCGCCTCGCGCCGCGCTATGCGATCGTGACGACGCTGATTGTCGGCACCGCGGTCGCCGGCGGCCTCGGCCTGCTCGACTTCAGCCGCTTTCACGTGGCGCTCGCGCGGCCCGTGCTGACCATGCCGGCCTTCTCGGTCGCGGCGAGCGTCAGCATCGGCATTCCGCTGTTTGTGGTCGCAATGGCCTCGCAGAACGTGCCGGGCATCGCCGTGCTGCGGGCCGACGGCTATACCACGCCGTCCGCCCCGCTGATCGCCACGACCGGCATCGCTTCACTGCTGCTCGCGCCTTTCGGCTCGCACGGCATCAATCTTGCGGCCATTACCGCGGCCATCTGTACCGGCCCCGAAGCCCACGAAGATCGCAACAAGCGCTACACCGCCGCCGTCTGGGGTGGCGTGTTTTATCTGATCGCCGGGATTTTCGGCGCGACGATCGCCGCCCTGTTCGCCTCGCTGCCGAAGGCGCTGGTGGTATCGGTGGCGGCTTTGGCGCTGTTCGGCTCGATCATGAGCGGCCTCGCCAACGCCATGCAGGACCTCAAGCAGCGCGAAGCGGCGCTGGTCACCTTCATGGTGACCGCCTCCGGCCTCACGCTGCTGTCGATCGGCTCGGCGTTCTGGGGGCTCGTGGCCGGCGTGCTCACGCAGCTGGTGCTGAACGCGCGGCGCGCCTGAGCGCAGGCCGAACGGACCGGCGGATGCGGGTGTCAAAACCAGGCGTCAAAAAAAGTTGTCAAAACCGCATCATCCGATCCGCCATAGAATAGAAGTATCGGGCGGCATTTTCCGGCAACATCATGGAAGATGCCGCAGCGTGAAATGCTGCAGTCGAGGTGAGCGGAGCAACCGCCCCGCCCACCTTTGCGGCAACCTCCACTTTTGGACCATTGCGCCTGTGCGCCTCGAAGGCTCGACATGACTACCGCACTCGATCAACTCAAGCAATTCACGACCGTCGTCGCCGATACCGGCGACTTCCAGCAACTCGCGCAGTACAAGCCGCAGGATGCGACCACCAACCCGTCGCTGATCCTCAAGGCCGTACAAAAGGACGACTACCGTCCGCTGCTCGAAAAAACCGTGCGCGACCACGCGTCGAAGCCGGTCGGCGCCATCATCGATCATCTGCTGATCGCTTTCGGCACCGAAATCCTCAAGATCATCCCGGGCCGCGTCTCGACCGAAGTCGACGCGCGCCTGTCGTTCGACGTCAAGGGCTCGATCGACAAGGGTCATGAACTGATCAAGCTGTACGAAGCCGCCGGCATCGGCCGCGAGCGCATTCTGATCAAGCTCGCCTCCACGTGGGAAGGCATCCGCGCGGCAGAGCAACTGCAGAAAGACGGCATCCGCTGCAACATGACGCTGCTGTTCTCGCTCGCTCAGGCCGCTGCCTGCGCCGAAGCGGGCGCACAACTGATTTCGCCGTTCGTCGGCCGTATCTACGACTGGTACAAGAAGAACGCCGGCAGCGCATGGGACGAAGCGAAAGACGGCGGCGCGAACGATCCGGGCGTGCAGTCGGTGCGCCGCATCTACGCGTACTACAAGAAGTTCGGCTACAAGACCGAAGTGATGGGCGCGAGCTTCCGCACGCCGGGCCAGATCCTCGAACTGGCCGGTTGCGACCTGTTGACGATCAGCCCCGATCTGCTGCAAAAGCTGCAGGACAGCACCGAGAAGGTCGAGCGCAAGCTGTCGCCGGAGCTTGGCCAGAGCGCGGCGATTGAACGCGTGCCGGTCGACGAATCGTCGTTCCGCTTCCTCGTCAACGACGAAGCAATGGCCACCGAAAAGCTCGCCGAAGGGATCCGCGCGTTCGCCGCCGACGCCGTCAAGCTCGAAAAGCTGATCGAAGGACTGCGTTAAGCGGTTCGTTTCTAGGGTTTTACCGGTTTTCACAATTGACGCCACAGCAGACGACTACAATTGTTTGCTGTGGCGTTGTTCTGTCCGCTTGGGCAGTTGCCGCGCCGCACGTGTGAACACTCGGGTAACCCATTGCATGGGACCAGAGTAAGCGCTGAAGCGCTAACTCTGGTCGACACAGGAGACGACGATGGAAATCCAGCCTTATGTATTTTTCGACGGCCGCTGCGACGAAGCGCTGAACTTCTACACCGAGAAGCTCGGCGCAGAGGTGGTATTCAAGATGCAGTACAAGGATGCGCCGCCCGACGCCAAACACTCGGTCGATCCAAAGTCCGAAAACATGGTCATGCATGCCTCGGTCAAATTCGGCTCGACCATCCTGATGGTTTCCGACGACTGCATGAGCGAAAGCGTGACCCACAACGGTTTCAAGCTGTCGCTGACCGCCGATGACCTCGCTCACGGCGAAAAGCTTTATAACGCGCTCGCCGAGGGCGGCACGGTCGATATGCCGTGGCAGGCCACTTTCTGGAGCCAGGGCTTCGGCATGGTGACGGACAAGTTTGGAATCGGCTGGATG
This sequence comes from Paraburkholderia sp. SSBN10T, assembly GCF_056619545.1. NCBI lineage: Bacteria > Pseudomonadati > Pseudomonadota > Betaproteobacteria > Burkholderiales > Burkholderiaceae > Paraburkholderia > Paraburkholderia sp. SSBN10T. The sequence goes on along the minus strand of NZ_JBWQQI010000010.1, from coordinate 217,510 downwards.
GTGACGATTCCCCAGGCCAACTAACTGAGCGCAGCCCATTTCCGCTGCCATTCGGAAAAGGAAGAAAACGGGGCGCCCGCCTCAGCGCGATCAGGCTGCGGAAGCGGCGGGCGCCCCGTGCCGCTCGATATTCCAGTTCGGCTCGGTCTCCAGCAGTAGCGCCCGCAAGTGGTCGACCTGCTCGATCATGCGCTCGCCCAGCCAGTACGGCCCCTGCAGTTCCGGGGCCAGTTGCAACGCCAGCGCGCCACCGGCCACGCGAGCCAATACGACCTGAGGCGCAAGGAAGCGCGCCGCGCCGCCGAAGCGCAAGCCGCGCGCCATCGCCAGCAGCATGGCCCGCACCGCGCCCGCCTCGGCGCCGCATTGCTGGGCGAAGGCCGCGCGCGCCACGGCATCCGCCTGGGACAGCGTGCCGGTCGCCATGATTTCCAGCGCGCTCAACACCGAGCGGTGAACGCGCTGAATCTCTTCCAGTTTTCCGGGCGGCGCCTCGATCTCTTTCGCTACCGACGGCATCAACGCACGCAATTGCACCAGCCGCGCGTTCAACTCCAGGAACGCCTTGATCTGTTCGTCCGGATGCAGTGGTACGCCGTTCACGAGATGCGTGTAAATCCGCGCACAGCCGCGCAGATTGTCTGCGAGCAGGTAACGCCATGAATAGGTCGCATGCAACGGCAAGGCAAACGAGAACGCCAGCGCAATCACGATGCCGATCAGCACGTTCAGCGTGCGCCAGAGGCCCGTATCGATCAGGTTGTCGCCGTGGCCCGCAACGACGCACATGGTGATCGCCGTCAGCAGCCCGACATAGCCGCCCTTGCCGATCGCGTACCACGCGCAGACGGCCGCCACCACGGACATCAGCACATAGGTCAGCCACAGCGAGCCGATCAGGTTTTGCTGCAGGATCAACACGAGCCCGATCGACGCCCCGAGCAGCGTGCCGGCGGCCCGGTCCGTCGCCTTCTTGCGGATGTTGCCGTGGTGTTGCAGACCGCCGATCACCACCAGCAGCGTCACCGACGACCAGATGCCATGCGGAATATGGATGCCGGTGGTCGCAAGAATCGACACCATCATCGCGAGGCCGACCCGCACGCTATGGAGCAGTTTGGCGTGCCGGTAGCGGTAATACGGCGAGGTGATCGCCCTGACGATGCGGTTGGCGCTGGTGCGGCGCGGCATCACAGGGTCGGAATCGGCAGATGACATGGGCGCCCGGAAACTGGAGATGCGATATGGCTATCCTGCACCAAAAATGCAAAACGCCCGCAATTTTTCGTTGCGGGCGTTTTGCGCGACCTCAGGAAACCAGGCTTAGCTTTCCACCACGTCCAGATAGTCTTCGGGCCGGGTCCGATCCTCGGCGTGCTTCATGCCGACCGCACGCACCAGCAGGCTGACCACCACCGCCACCACCAGATTCACCACCAGCGACCACACCGCCGCATAGCCGGGAATCGCCAGGCCAAACAGGTGGATCGTGAAGATCGAACCGGCGAGCTTCAGCGAAATGGCCATCCATGTGCCGGTCGCAATGCCGACCGCCCAGCCGAGCAGCAGGCCGCGGTAGTCGAGCATGCGCGTGTAGAGACCCAGCACGATCGCCGGCAACGTCTGGATGATCCAGATGCCGCCCAGCAACTGCAACTGGATGGCGTAGGTGAGCGGCAAGCCGAGAATGAAAGCCACCGCCCCCACCTTGACGATCAGCGAGACCAGTTTGGCGATGTTGGTCTCCTGCTCGCTCGTCATGTTGCGGTTGATGAACTCCTTGTGGATATTGCGCGTGTACAGATTGGCCGCCGCAATCGACATGATCGCTGCCGGCACCAGCGCGCCGATGCCGATAGCGGCAAACGCCACCCCGACGAACCACGACGGGAAGAAATGCAGGAACAGCGCGGGCACCGCGAAGTTCGGGCCGAACGCCTTGAAGTAAGGCGCGAATTCCGGCATGTCCTTCACGCCCGAGGCCAGCGCCATGAAGCCCAGCAGCGCGAGCAGGCCGAGCACCAGCGAGTACGCCGGCAGCATCGCCATATTGCGGCGGATCGTGTTGCCCGACTTCGACGAAAGCACCGCGGTAATCGAGTGCGGATAGAGGAACAGCGCCAGCGCCGAACCGACCGCCAGGGTGGCGTATGCGCTATAGCCGTTCAGGCTCGACACGTCCGGCGCCTTGAGCAGCAGCTTGGCCGGCGGCACCGCGCCGAAGATATGGCCAAAGCCGCCCAGTTGCGGCGGAATCACGATGATCGCCGCGAAGATCGTGATATAGATCAGCAGGTCCTTGACGATCGCGATCATGGCCGGCGCGCGCAGGCCGGAGGTGTACGTGTAGGCGGCCAGAATCGCGAAGGCGATGATGAGCGGCAGATCGCCGACAAAGCCCGTGGTATCGAAACCGAGCGCACCGATCACCACTTCGATCCCGACCAGTTGCAGCGCGATATACGGCATGGTGGCGACGATACCGGTCAAGGCGACTGCCAGCGCGAGCATCCGGCTGCCATAGCGGGCGTTGACGAAGTCGGCAGACGTCACGTAGCCCTGACGTTTCGCAATGCTCCAGAGCTTCGGGAACACCACGAAGGCGAACGGATAGATCAGGATCGTATAAGGCAGCGCGAAGAAGCCGGTCGCGCCTGCGCCGAACACGAGCGCCGGTACGGCGATGAAGGTGTAGGCGGTGTACAGGTCGCCGCCCAGCAGGAACCACGTGACGATGGTGCCGAAGCGGCGGCCGCCGAGGCCCCACTCTTCGAGATGGGCTAGATCGCCACGGCGCCAGTGAGCCGCGATAAAGCCAAGAATCGTGACGCCGATAAAGAACAGGACGAAGACAAAGGTGGCGACGGGATTCATTGAGCGCCCCCTTGTGAGCTATCCGGCGAACGTTTTTTGGTCTTGAAGTAGACGAGTGCCGTAACGGCCGCGCTGATCAGCACCCACAGCAGTTGATACCAGTAGAAGAACGGGAAATCGAACAGTTGAGGTTCGACCTTGTTGTATGACGGCACCCAGATCATGGCGATCCAGGGAAGCAACAGCAACCAGAGCCAGTGTTTGCTGGTCTTGTTCGCGTCGGCGTCGTGAGCCATGACGTCTCCTGTTTCCTTTTATTGACTTGTGTCCCGTGGTTGACCCGGGTGCGGGAGGCCGCGCCGCCGGTAAGCCACGGGCGCCCCGAAAGCCTTGAAAGAGTATAGGAGTCGCGAAGGTACGGTCAAGCAGGGACGACCCGAGGCCGCAGCCGTGGGCCCGCAAGGGGCAAGCGAGGTGCCGCGGGCAGCGCAGGGCCGCGGCCTGGGCGCCGCCGCGCGAATGCGCGGGCGTGCCTGGGAATGGTCTGGGGCCGGCGCTGCGGATCGGGGCCGGCAAAGCGGATCAGGACGACGCGGCCGGCCCTATGTGTAATGCGCCTTAGATCGTGAACGAACCGGCCTTCTGACCGGTGGATTCCTGCAGCCCCTTGATCCACTTGCGCGCAGGCAAGGCCAGTTCGGCTTCGATCAGTTTGGCGCGTGCTTGCAGCGTCGCGAACGACACGTCGAGCGCCGGGCCCGAAAACGCAATCGCCACGCGGTTGCCGTCGTGCACTTCGGGCAGCGCCACCACACGGCCGTCGAAGGCTTCGTTCAGGCGCTTCATGTTGCGCACGAAGCTCGGATGATCGCCGAACAGGTTCACCGTCACCACGCCCGCGTCCGTCAGACACGCGCGCACGGCGCGGTAGAAAGCCACGCTATCGAGCACCGGACCGCGTGCCGTCGCGTCGTAGACGTCGATCTGCAACGCACCGATCGTGCCGTGGTTGGCCCGTTCGTTGACGAAGTCCCATGCGTCGGTTTCGTGCACGGTCAGGCGCGCGTCGTCCGAAGGCAACTGGAACATCGTGCGCGCAGCCACCACCACCGCCGGATTCAGTTCGACGGCTTCCACCTTCGAGCGTTTCAGGAAGCGATGCGCGAACTTGGTCAGCGCCGCCGCGCCGAGGCCGAGCTGGACGATACGCTTCGGCGCTTCGAGAAACAGCAGCCAGGCCATCATCTGCTGTGCGTATTCGAGTTCGATGTGATCAGGCTTGCGCAGACGCATCGCGCCCTGCACCCATTCCGTGCCGAAGTGCAGATAGCGCACGCCGCCCTCTTCCGAGAACGTCACCGGTGCGAAGCGCGGCTTGCGCGGCGCTTCGATTTGCGGTGCGTCGTCAAGGTCTTCGTCGCGCGGCGCACGTTTGGCAGTGCGCGTCATTTTCTGTTTTGCACCAGCGGACTCGGCCTTTTTGTTACGGAATGCGCGCGCTTCAGCGGAAGCGCGCTTGATCAATGTCGTCATGTGAGGATGTCGCGTCAGGGACGCAATTTTTGGTCGAACGAGAGCATAGCATTCGCCGCACCCGAATTTCTTTTCCATGTACCCTGCTGGTTGCAGGTCGGTAGCTGGCCAGTCGCCAGTCTTCAGCCTGTTTCGGGCCGGTTCTTACCTTGCTTGAACCTTGTTTCGCCGTGCCGTCATCGAAGCCTGATACGGTCGTCCCGTCAGACCCAGACCACCACAAAGGATTCTCAAGCATGAGCACCATCCACTTCATCGGCGGAGAAAAAGGCGGCGTGGGCAAGTCGCTCGTCGCGCGCGTACTGGCGCAGTATTTTATCGACACAGGAGTGCCGTTTCTGGGCTTCGACACCGACCGCTCGCATGGCGCGCTGCTGCGTTTCTACGCCGACTATGCGGCGCCTGCCGTGCTGAACGGACATGACAGCCTCGATCCTGTCATCGAAGCGGCCCTCGAAGACCCGCAACGGCGCATTCTGGTGGACCTCGCGGCACAGACACAGCAGCCGCTCGCCAAGTGGTTCGACGATTCGGATGTGCTGGGGGTTGCGGAAGAACATGGTTTGACGCCGACGTGGTGGCACGTCATGGACAGCGGTCGCGATTCGGTGGATCTGCTGCGGCAATGGCTGGATCAGTTCGGCGGGCGGCTCAAGCTGGTGGTGGTGCTCAATGAGGTCCGCGGCGATCGTTTCGAGATTCTCGAAGCGTCCGGTGAACGCGCGCGGGCCGAAGCGTTGGGTGCGAGCGTGATGACGCTGCGCCATCTGCCCGATGCGACGATGCAGAAGATTGATCAGCAAAGTGCGAGCTTCTGGGCTGCTGTCCATCATCCGGACCGGGCTGCGACCGGGCTTGGGTTGCTGGAGCGGCAGCGGGTGAAAGTTTGGCTGCAGCGCGTGTATGGGGAATTGTCGAGAGTCGGTGTCTAGGTTGGTTGTCGCTGCGGCAGGATTTGGTTAAAAGGCGACGCCCCGCCGGTTTGACTAGAATCCACTCGCGCACACGTCAAGCGCACCTCGACCAGCGAATTTTAGAGGTGATGGTTGCGAGGGATTGACGAGGTTCTTGCGCTTACTAGCCGATGTCGGGCATCACGGGGCGCGGCGATCGATGCAACCGGCGTGGTTCTCGGGCAGTTTGGTGCCGAAAGGTGCCAGTGGCGGCTCAGGGTCGCGTGTTGCCGATCGCTGCACAGCGAGGTTCGGGGTGGGTATGTCGTTTGCATGGGTCTGTGATCGACCACAACCGTCGGTTCGACGCACTGGTCAAGATGGTTGACAATTCGCTCATCCAGAGTCCATCAGGGGACGTGACAAATATGAGAGTGGATCGGCAATTTCTTCTACCTTTTGGAATCGATATAACCATCGAGGACGGAATAGCGAACATTGAATCGGATCTACCCGGAGTACTTCCTCGTATGAGCGAACCGGTGGAGATCGGACGGGTCATCGGGGTTGTCGAAGGCGTCGAGCAACTCCTGCTATCGCTTGCGCGGGTCGGTGTGGACCTTTCCCAACCGCAATTTGCAGAAGCTATCCGCGACTGCGTTGCAAAGCTTTGCTAAGTCGCAGGATGAGGCCCGTAGTCATCGGGCTCAGTTCGGCCACGCCGAGCCGTTCGCCAGGGCGCTCGGACTGACGTTCAAACGTCAGTTCTACACCAAAGAGCGGTCTTCCATTAATGGAGTTGTATCGTCGCGTGAACTATCTCGCGCGGTATGATGCTGCCCGATGTCTTACGGTCGTTAATTATGCACAAGCGACACGCTAACCAACTCGATGAAAGCTAGACTATTACCTCCGCGCGGTAACTACTTGGGAAATTTGATCTGGAAGAGGTCGGATCTGCCCGGAAGAGAGCGAGAGCTCAATGAATCGCTTGTCGAATTCGGACTACGTGGGTACTGGGCAAGCCCGTTTCCAGAGAGCGATGGCGTCGTATTTAACTACCCGAACGCAGCGCCGGCACCTGATGACGACCAGCTATTGAAAGATGTTCGCGAGTGCTTCGCATGGCTCGAGATAACCCAGTCGGCGTCGAATAATGCCAATTGGGAGGCAGCCGATCTAGAGAACGCTGTAAGGCACCCGTGCTTAGTAATGGTCCCGCTAACGAAAGTCCATTTGGAGAATTCGTTCGATCTCGGTCGATTTCGCTTTGTCTGCCCCCTCGGATTTGAGGTCGATACAAGTCAGCGTTTTGCCGATTTTGAAGGAGCGTATCTCCAGTTCGAAACAGAACTGGAGTACAGCGATTTGCTTCGGTCGATGTGTTCGATTAAGTACAATGACGCGCTCATTCGCAAGTGCTTGTCCATTGCAGAACATGCTATGGACATGATGAGATTCGAGTACAGTTCGTTCGAGCGGCCAGAGTTCACGCCCAATCCGGCTGGACTGCTCGAAGATGGATTCTATGCTGTTGAGATCATACCGGCACAACCTACGCATCTAAAACCGCTATCTCTCTCTGGAATAGTTGCGCCGCTGTCTACCTCAAATAATTTCCTAGGACCGGAGATCTCTGGACCACCTCAGTTAGAGACGATGATGCTCTACACAATGTTGGAAACGCGGAGTGATGAAATGACCAACTCCGTAAAGACGGCGTTGCGCGCGTGTCGGCAATCGTTCTATAGCCTTGGAGATGAATCCCGATTTCTAAATTTGGTGTTCGCGTTGGACGGTCTGACAGGCGTACACACGCAGTGGAAAGGTTGGAAGCAGCGTACATATGTCACTGCCCTCATGTCTGAGGGTAACGTTCACCGATTTGCGGAGTTGCTCGAGCGTTACGACTACTTTTATTCGAACGTGCGTAACCCGTTGGTACACGGTGGCCGTGACTTTTACGAGCTCACCTGCGATCCAGTCAAGGCATGCAAGTTCATCTATGAGGGAATAAAGAGCGTGGTTGGAGTGATTGAATCTAGCGGAGTGACCACGAAATCTGCACTTCGAGAGATAGCGATAGAATGGCTAAAAACTCCCGACTTCTCAAACTGCTTTCAAACAATCATTACCGGCTCAGTGTCGACTTGCGGACAGATTGCCCCTGTCTGGTAACGTTGCGCTGCCGGCAGCAATGACGGATGTTAGCTTAGCGCACGAGCGTATCCCACACTAAGGCGGCGCCTGTAACGCCGCTCCAATTCCGATTTAGGTTAACATGGCCGACAGCAGTATAGAAATAAGGTTTGTTTGTGGCGCAAACAAAAAAAAATTGTTCGCCGGGAGCGCCGCTTATCGTTCCGGAAACGCAGCCTCCGACCGGGTCCGTGTCTACAACAGAAATCTCATCATCGAGTCGAGTCGTTCGTCAACGCGACTGGACCAGCTCGAGCAGCACAACAGCACGTTTTACAAGCAAACAATTAAGGCACTCTGTTTGTACTACGTCTTAGAACGGCAACCTAGGCAAATTCGAGAAATTACGATTACCCAGCACGTGGGAAGCGTCAGTCAGCACCTGCAAACTCTGTCACGGCACGACGTGAAGCAAGTGGTCTCGAAATCCACTGATCTCGGCCCTCTAAGTGCGATAAACACTACTAAGGCTGCGCTACTGCTAGAAGAGACGCCGAGAGGGCGCACAGTGCTGCACGCCATTACACACCTCATCAAGTCATTAGACTCAGCAAGTATCTTCGACCGTTTTGAGCGGCTCTGGCGTGCGTTCAACGCACTTTATCGAGGTTTCGCCAAACAGGGTACCGATCACGCATGCCACGTAGCGCTGCGGGAGCACATCCGTCAAAATCCCACGTTCTTCCCACTCTCACTGCAACGAGTCTCCACGCTTACGGCTGCCACCATCCGGCCACATGTGAGGTGGAACCAGATGATTTTGAACAACCACGCGACGGCAAACAAGGCTGTCGCACTGAAAGACAGCATCATTAGAGTCGAAGATCACCGCGTCCTTCAGATGTATCGTGATTCGTTGCCCGTACGTCAGGCGCATTTGGCAGCTATTGGAGCGTTGGCAAGTATACAGTCTCATCTCACCACACATATCCAAGCGTCGACTATTCGTGTTTCCGACGTGTTATCAACACTGTGCATCAAATACATGTACTTCGTGCGAAACAAGATAGCTCACGCAGAGCGGGCCGACCACGGATTCTCCTATCTTCCGGGTTCAACGGATGAGACGGAAATACACTGGTTAGTCCCCTTCTTGGAATTACTGGTGATCGATCTTATCAACATCTCTGATACGTTTTAACAGCGCACTCATATATCCGCTTGCCGCATAACGGCAACTGGCCAACGCTCACAGGTGACAAGCTTGACCGGGAGCGAAAAGCATTGTCCGTTGCACCTCGGAAGCTGCCGTCGCATTCCAATAAATGCGAAGGTTCGCATAGGGCCGCTTACAGCCGACAACGACGGGAAACCGCCCACCCTCTTTCGGGTATGCGACCAGCGATAGCAGAACGTTGAATCACACTGCCAAATACTCTCGCAATCGACACCATTCGACCAGTTTCTCTTGATAGGAAACTGCCGCATACGCCGGACTGCTCGACGGCAATTGGATAAACCGGTATCGATTCGCCTGCTCGCTCAGTGCTCGCATTCCGATCTTCGCCGCAGTTCCGCCATTGAATGCTACGGCGACTAAATTCGGCAGGGTTTCGACAAGTGCGACCAGATCGTTACTGGTGTGATTGCGGATGCCACTGTCTAGACTGCCTATGCGCTGCGCTTCCGCCACGACATCCCACAACCCAATGCGATGTTCGAGCAGCGTATCGAGTCGAGACGAATAATCCATCGCCACCAGATCCCGCCCAATCACATCCCCAACAAGGGCCCAAAACTTGTTCTGCTTATGCGCGTAGTACTGCGATTGAGCGAGCGAAACTTCACCCGGCAAGCTGCCCAGCACCAGAACCCTCGTATTGGCGTCGACCACCGGAGGAAAGCAGCGCTTCTGCGTCACGTCGAGCTCTCTTTACGCATCTCACGCGGCGCAGGATGCGCACGCGACGCCGTATGCTCGAGCGACCGGCCATGCTCACGCACATGAATACGCGGCAACCCCTGCCCACCGGACAACTGAGGCGCACCAGATACAAGATGCGCCCACAGCGCAGGCAACATGCACTCCGTAACCATCAACGGCGCACCATGACGCTCGAACACCGAACGCCGGGCCACCAGCGCTTGCGGATGCGCCTCGCCAATTTCCCGCGCGGCCAGCCGATACAGAGGATGACGCGCCGTAAGCCGGCGGCTCACTAGCGCCGAGCGCGCCACGCTGCTATCGCTGTAGAGCAATTCGGCCAGCGGCCGCGTGCGCAGCCGTCGCATCGCCTGCCAGACGCCCATGCTCGCCGCCAGCGGCGCGATGCTATGTGCCGCAACGAACGGCGTGCCGTTCACCGACAACACCACCTCCCGCACCCACACCGGCGCACGGCGCTCGACGCCGAGCGCCGCATGCTCGTCGGCCCACGGCACCGCGACGGTTTCGCGCGTGACGCGTACCGCAACCGCGCCAAGCGTGCGCAGATGCGCGGTGAGCGAGCCACCGCGGGTGAGCCAGTCTTTCTGGTCCCGGCTGAAACCGGGTAAGGGCGCGACGCGCCAGTGGGCGTCAGCGGCATTGAAACAGATAGCCATGGTGTCGGATTATAACGGCGCAGTGTAGGGATACGCGTCGCGGCGAACAGCTTACAAGGTTCCCCAGCACCTCGCTTCCAGGCTAACGCGCATCCACCCAATCGCTGCGTTCAGACAAGTCTGATTCCCCGCTCACCGCCGTGCCATCGCATACAGGCGTGCCGCCACCCGCTCGACCAGCGGCGCCCATGCACCCGGCTCCGGTTGCCGGTAAAGCTCGACGGAGTCATACCAAGTCTGCATTTCCTCGTTGCCCCAGCACCAGTGCGAGACGTGATCGAGCATCGCCAGCACCGGAGCGCCCAACGCGCCACCGAGATGGAGCGGCGCACTATCGATGGTCACGACGGCATCCAGTGCGGCGACATACGCGGCCACATCGTCGAAACCGGCCTCATAGCACCCGGTCAGGTCATGCACGCGATACCCCTGCGCCGACATGGCCGCGACATCGGCGCTCCGGCCCGGCGTCAACGAATGAAACACCACGCCAGGCAGCGCAACGAGCGGCGCCAGCTCTGCAAGCGGGATCGAGCGTTTGGCATCGCGCCGGTGCGTCGGGCTGCCGCACCAGACCAGGCCGGCGTGCAGCAAGCCCGGCCGCGCGTCGACCGCTTTCAGCCTGGTTTGCCATTGCGCGACACGCCGCGGATCCGCCTGCAGATAAACCGCCCCACGCACCTGCTGAGGCTGCAAGCCGAGCGTAAGCGGCAAGCTCATCATCGGCAAGCCGAAGTCGGGCTTGCCGAGCAGCCCGTCCTCTATCGACACGCAATCGGCGTAAAAGCGCGCGAACAGCGGCTGCAGCGCACTACGCACCGCGAGCACCAGCCGACCGCCCTCGTCGTGGACACGCGCGGCCAGTTCCGGCACGAACCGCACCATCTGAATATCGTCGCCGTTGCCCTGCTCGCTGTGCACGACCAGCGTCTTACCGGCCAGCGGCTCGCCACGCCAGCGCGGACACAACTTCGCCAGCACGGCAACCACGTTGTTCGCTTCGCGGTCGTCGCGCTTGAGCCGCGCTTCGCAACGCGGCCATCCCGCCGACCAGTCGCCACGGCGCAATTCCAGATCGGCAAGGTCGAGCGCCGGGAGCGCGGCATTCGGATCGAGCGCAAGCGAAGCATGCAGCATCGCCTCACTCTCGCCGTACCGTGCCTGCTCGGCGAGGTACTGGGCAACGGCGGCAAGCACCGCAGCATTGCCGGGCGCGGCCGCATCGACCGCGCGCATCGTCGCCTCGGCGCCCGCCGCGTCGTTGCGTTGCCATTGCGCGTGGCTCAGTTGCCAGGCTATTTCGGTATCGGCCGGATTCCTGGCGAGAACCTCGCGGCAGATGCGCTCGACCGTGTCCCAATCGCGTATCTCCCGGTACGCCAACACGAGATGCAGAGGCAACGCGGGATGAAGCGCCGGATCGAGAGCATAGGCTCGCGCGAGCGCTTCGCGCCGCTCGGCGTTCGCTGCAGGCCCGGGCAACGACGAGAGTGCGAGCGCCAGCCACCAGGGTGCGCGCGCATCGTCAGGCGCTACGCGGCTGTAGGCACGCAGCATATGCGCGGCAGCGGAATGCGCCTGGAAACGGTCGATCAGCCAGAGAATCCATTCGATCGATGCCTCGACAGGTTGAGCCGCCACGGCCAGCTCGCTGTGGTGCTTCGCGACCTCCTGCCGGCCCAGCGCGTCCGCAAACAGCGCGAGGCGCGCATAGCGGCCACCGCTCATGCTTTCGCCGGCCCCGAGCGAGGCACTGTGATACGCCTGCTCGAAGTGCCCGGCGCTCGCGCACAGGTCGGCGTGAATCTGCGCCGGCATGCCGTCTTGCACCAGCGCGACCGCGCGCTCCTGTGCGGCGTCGACGCCGTGCTCGCACAGCGTGGACCACACGAAATGCACCGGATCGGCCGGCGTGGCAGCATTTGTTTCGGACATGAAAATAAATCGGGAAGTGACGATGAGACCGCCGCTCGCCGCCCTCAGGAATCGAATCCACTGCAAGATCGATCGGGCATCCGCAGCCGGAGCGCCGCAGAATACGACGAAATGGCGCAACCTTATCTCTTATTCAAATCTCGAAATAAACGTGTTGATAATTTTTAGTTAGCAAACCAAAATTATTTTCCGTTCGGCCGAACGCGACCCACCTCTTTAAGCTTCATTCAGAAAAATCGCAAAGGAAACGAAATTGAACAGGAACGGAAAAGAAACCTCTGATCGCATCGCGCATCTGGCCGCACTGGTGCTGAAACGACCCGACGCCCACCATCTCGAAAAGGAACTGGCAGGTTCTGCGCTGGCGCAGCACCACACATCGAAGCACACCAGCGCTGCAATAGGCAGTCTGGCGGGCAAAGTGCTAGCCCACCGCGGTGCGTGTGAGGAAGCGAAAGAACTGGCGGGGTCTGTGCTCACGCAAGTTCGTCAGCACCAACCGGCGCCGTCCCGCTAACCAGGTCGCGCGTAAGCGACGGTTGTGCCCCGTGCCGCGCTTCACGGCACGGGCGAACCGAGGTGCTTCGGACCGCACAGCGCAGCCCAAAGCACCGCCGCAGCGGGCAAAAAAAATGCGCTGCCGAAGCAGCGCATTCTTCAATGCTATTCAAACCAATAACTCAAGTGACGCCTGATGCTCCAGCGTCTCCAGCTCAACCCGCGCGAGCCAGCAGCAACGCATTAGTCCGCTTGACGAAGCTCGCCGGATCTTCCAGCGCACCACCTTCCGCGAGCAGTGCCTGGTCGAACAGCAGATGGCACCAATCGTCGAAATTCGCGGTCTCCGCATGCAGCCCCTTCACCAGCGCGTGCTCCGGATTCACTTCGAGAATCGGATGGAACGACGGCGCCTGCTGGCCTGCTGCCTTCAGCATGCGCTGCAGGTAGCCGCTCATCTCGCCGTCATCGGCCACGAGGCAGGACGGCGAATCGGTCAGACGGAACGTCAGGCGCACGTCCTTCGCCTTGTCCTTCAGCGCTTCCTTCATCTTCTCGACGAGCGGCTTCAGCTCTTCACTGACCTTTTCCTGCGCCTGCTTTTCCTCATCGTTCAAGGCGCCCAGATCGAGATCGCCACGCGCGACGCTTTGCAGCGGCTTGCCGTCGAATTCGTTCAGGAACGACAGCATCCATTCGTCGACGCGATCCGTCAGCAGCAGCACTTCCACGCCCTTCTTGCGGAACACTTCGAGGTGCGGGCTATGGGTCGCTGCCTGGAAGGTGTCGGCCGTGACGTAGTAGATCTTGGTCTGCTCGGGCTTCATGCGCGCGACGTAATCCGCCAGCGAAACATTCTGTTCCGGCGACTCGTTGTGCGTCGAGGCAAAACGGATCAGCTTGGCGATCCGCTCCTTGTTGGCGAAGTCTTCGCCGACGCCCTCTTTCAGCGCCTGGCCGAATTCCTTCCAGAAGGTCGCGTACTTTTCCTTGTCGGCATCGTTCTCGGCATTCGCCAGGTCTTCGAGCATCGAGAGCGAACGCTTGGTCACGCCTTCGCGTATCGCCTTCACGTCGCGGCTTTCCTGGAGGATTTCGCGCGATACGTTCAGCGGCAAATCGCTCGAATCGACCACGCCCTTCACGAAACGCAGATACGCAGGCAGCAGTTGCTCGGCGTCGTCCATGATGAAGACACGCTTCACATAGAGCTTCAGCCCGCCGCGATGATCGCGGTTCCACATGTCGAACGGCGCCGCGCTCGGCACGTACAGCAGTTGCGTGTATTCGCTGCGGCCTTCGACGCGGTTATGCGTCCAGGTCAGCGGATCCTGATGGTCGTGCGACAGGTGCTGGTAAAACTGCTTGTATTGCTCGTCGCTGATGTCGTTCTTCGAGCGGGTCCACAGCGCGCTCGCCTGGTTGACGGTCTCGTCCTCGTCCCGCGTGACCATCTCGCTCTTTTCCGCGTCCCATTCTTCCTTCTTCATCAGGATGGGCAGCGCGACGTGGTCCGAGTACTTCTGGATGATCGACTTCAGGCGGTGCGACGACAGCAGTTCGTCCTCGTCGGCGCGCAGATGCAGCGTGATGGTCGTGCCGCGTTGCGCACGCTCGATCGTCTCCACCGCGAAATCGCCCTCGCCGGCGCTTTCCCAGCGCACGCCCTCGGCCGCGGTGAGACCGGCACGGCGCGATTCGACCGTGATCTTGTCGGCAACGATAAAGCCCGAATAGAAGCCCACGCCGAACTGGCCGATCAGCGCGGCGTCCTTCTGCTGGTCGCCGGAGAGCTTGCCGAAGAATTCCTTGGTGCCCGAGCGCGCGATCGTGCCGAGGTGCGAAATCACCTCGTCGCGGCTCATGCCGATACCGTTGTCCTCGATCGTGACGGTGCGGGCGGCCTTGTCGTACGACACGCGAATCCGCAGGTTCGGGTCGTTTTCGTAGAGCGCGTTGTTTTCGATCGCTTCGAAGCGCAGCTTGTCGGCGGCATCCGAGGCGTTCGAGATCAGCTCACGCAGGAAAATTTCCTTGTTGCTGTACAGCGAATGGATCATCAGTTGCAGAAGCTGTTTCACTTCTGCCTGAAAGCTCATGGTTTCTTGTGCCATGGTCAGACTTCCTCTCTGTATGTTGCGGTTGATTCGGGTCGGGCGTGAGCGGCGGCGCGCTGAACCAGTCAGTCACAGGCGGCGCGGCTTACGAAGCGGATCGGGGGCCTAATTGGGTACTATCGGCGCGATTTCAAGAGGCGCGCCGCGCGACTCCGTCGAGATAGCGTGACAGGAACGCCGGCAGCGCCGGGTCGCCGCAATTGGCGACGTTAAAGCGGGTCCAGCTCGAAGGCGACTGCTGCGGCGAAAACAGGCTGCCCGGCGTCAGCAGAAAGCCCGCTTCGTGACCGGCGGCGGCAAGCACGTCCGAATCGACGCCCGTATCGGCCCACAGGAACATACCCGCGCCGGGGGGCTGGAACAGCTTCAGGCCGGTCTTCTCCAGCATCCGCGCGGCCTTGTCGCGCACCCCGTCCAGACGCGCGCGCAGCAGCTCGACGTGGCGCCGGTAGTGGCCTTCGGTGAGGATCTTGTACAGCACGCGCTCGTTCAGCTCGGGGCTCGTCATGCCGACCAGCATCTTCTGGTCCGTGACGGCCTTCGCCACTTCCGGCGCACAGGCGATGAAACCGACCCGCAGGTTGGCCGCCAGCGTCTTCGAAAAGCTGCCGAGGTAGATCACGCGCTTCAACTGGTCGAGGCTCGCGAGGCGGGTGGCCGGATAGCCGGGCGGGCAGAGATCGCCGTAGATATCGTCTTCGACGACGATGAAATCGTATGCTTCGGCGAGCCGCAGGATGCGAAACGCCTGCGCCGCGGTCAGCGAGGTGCCGGTCGGGTTCTGCAGCACCGAGTTGATCACCAGCATTTTCGGCCGCCACGTCTGCACCAGCGTTTCGAGCGCGTCCAGATCCGGGCCATCGGGCGTGTACGGCACGCCGACGAGGCGCGCACCCTGCGAAGCGAAGCGGCCGAACATCTGGAACCAGGCCGGGTCGCCGACGATCACGGTGTCGCCGGCCTGCACGAAGATGCGCGAGATCAGGTCGATCGCCTGGGTGATGCCCGAGGCCAGCACGATCTGATCCGGCGACGCGCCGATTTCCAGTTCCTCGAGCCGGGTCTGCAACTGCTGGCGCAGCGGCAGGAAGCCTTGCGGCGTGCCGAACCCGAGCATCTGCGCCCCGCTTTGCCGGCCCAGGGTGCGCAGCGCGCCGGCAATCAGTTCGCCGTCGAGCCAGCGGCTCGGCAGGTAGCCGAGGCCGGGACCGCGTTCCGGGCGGGTCGAGGTCTGCAGCATGTTGCGCAGCAGCCAGACCACGTCGATCGTGCTCGAGACCGGCGCGGCCTCGGCATTCTGACGGCGCTCGCCGGGCATCGGCGCGGCCAGCCGCTCGCGCACGTAGAAACCGGAGCCGCGCCGCGAATCCAGATAGCCTTGTGCGACGAGCCGCTCGTAGGCCTCCACCACCGTGAAGCGCGACACGCCCTTGTCGAGCGCCAGCTTGCGGATGGACGGCATGCGCATGCCGGCGCGGAACACGCGTTCCTCGATGCGACGGCGCGCCCACTGGACAAGCTGGTCGACGAGCGTCAGCGACGAGGCGTCATGCGGGGCGGGAATCTGGTCGAGCGCGGCGGACATGATGGGCTCCAACTGTACCGAACACTATCTCGCCGATTGTACCGTTACTGTGCAGGTCGAGGGCGCTACATTCGTATTGAAGCGGTGGCAGGGAAACCGGCTGGTGCGCGTCGCGCCCGGCCGCAGCACGACGCCAAACACCAGACCTCGCCGGCAAACGGTTATGCTTACGGCCCCGGCACAGCCGTCGGCCCTGCCGCAGGTCTGCCGGCCGCACCGCAGAATTCGTCCTTGTTCACCGCCATGACTGCTCACACGCTTCAACTCGACCACCTTGTGATCTCCGCCCGCACGCTCGACGAGGGCACCCAGTACGTCGCCGATACGCTCGGCGTGGCGCCGGCCGGCGGCGGTGCGCATGCGCTGATGCGCACCCACAACCGCCTGCTGAACCTGTGGGGCGGCGTGTATCTGGAGGTGATTGCCATCGATCCGCAGGCCGAGACGCCGGCCAGCGACACCGCGGCACGCCCGCGCCTGTTCGCGCTCGACGCGCCAGCGACCCACGCGCGGCTGGCAAATGGCCCGTACCTGTCGCATTGGGTGGTACGAGTGGAGCGGCCGCGGAATCTGGTCCGCTGGCAAACCCAGTATCCGCAGCGCATTCCGCCGGTCGTGCCGATGAGCCGCGGCGCGTTCCGCTGGGGTCTTGCGGTGCCGGACGACGGCGCCTTCCCGAGCTGGCAGAGCGCCGGCGACGGCATTGTGCCGACGCTGATCCAGTGGGACACGGCGCAGCACCCGTCGGCGGTGCTGCCGGAAACCGGCATGGCGCTGAAGTCGCTCAAGGCGGTGCACCCCCAGGCCGAAGCCGTCGAAGCCCACCTGGGCTGGCTCGGCGCAGCGCACCTGATCGCCGTGTCCGCGCAGCAGGAGGCTGAAAATGCTGCCGCTGAACCCGCACTGGTCGCCGAAATCGAGACCCCGGCGGGCCTACGCATCCTGAAATAGTTGCACGAGCGCCCCACCCGGCGCAGCCAACCGGGGCGCATCTCGCCTTAAGAAGCGCGCGTAGCCAGGCGACTCGCGCGATAATTGAAGTTTTTGACGAATCCGATCCAGCAACACCTGACGAGGAATCCATGGACCAAAGCGACCTTCAAGCCCCCACGTGGCAACTTTCCGAACGCGCACGCAAGCTCACCAGCTCGGCGATTCGCGAAATCCTGAAGGTCACCGAGCGGCCGGAAGTCATTTCGTTTGCGGGCGGCCTGCCGTCCCCGGCCACCTTCCCCGCCGAGCGCATGCGCGAAGCATCCGACCGGATCCTGCGCGATTCGCCCGCCGCGGCGCTGCAATACAGCGCGACCGAAGGCTATCTGCCGCTGCGCGAATGGATTGCCGCGCGCTATTCGGTGAACGGCGCGCAGATCCGCGCCTCGCAGGTGCTCGTCACCACGGGCTCGCAGCAGGCGCTCGATCTGCTCGGCAAAGTGCTGATCTGCCCGGACAGCCCCGTGCTGGTCGAAACCCCCACCTACCTGGGCGCGCTGCAATCGTTTTCAATGTACGAGCCGCGCTACGTCCAGGTGGCCACGGACGACAACGGGCTGATCCCCGCGGCGCTCACCCCCGAACTGACGGCCGGCGCGCGCCTGCTGTACGCCCAACCGAACTTCCAGAATCCGACCGGCCGCCGCTTGCTGCTCGAGCGCCGCCGCGCACTCGCCGAGATGGCGAAGAGCGCGCCGTTCCCGATCATCGAAGACGATCCGTACGGCGCACTCGACTACGCGGGCGAACCGCTGCCGACCATGCTGTCGATGGCGCGCGACCATATCGTGCACCTCGGCTCGTTCTCGAAGGTGCTCGCCCCGGGCCTGCGCATCGGCTACATCATCGCCCCCGAAGAACTGCACTTCAAACTGGTCCAGGCCAAGCAGGCCACCGACCTGCACACGCCGAGCTTCACGCAGCGCATCGTCCACGAAGTCGTGAAAGACGGCTTCCTCGACACGCACGTGCCGACCATCCGCGCGCTCTACCGCGACCAGTGCGCAGCCATGCTGGCCGCACTCGAACGCTACATGCCGGAAGGCGTAAGCTGGAACCGCCCGGAAGGCGGCATGTTCATATGGGTGAATCTGCCCGGACAGATCGACAGCATGAAGCTGCTCGAAGAAGCGGTCGCGCAGAATGTCGCCTTCGTGCCGGGTGGTCCGTTCTATGCTGATAAGGCGCAGGCCAACACGCTGCGCCTGTCGTTCGTCACGGTGCCGCCTGCCAAGATCGACGAAGGTGTGGCCCGCCTCGCGGCGCTGATCCGCGCACGCGTCTGAGTCCGCCTGCCCTTACTCTCCCTTACTTACCAGGACACGCCATGTCTCAAGCAAATGTGTACGACAAGCTGAAGGAACTGGGCATCGAACTGCCCACCGCCGGCGCACCCGCAGCGGCCTATGTGATGAGCGCCCAGAGCGGCAACACGGTTTACCTGTCAGGCCACATCGCCAAGAAGGACGGCAAGGTGTGGGCCGGCAAGCTCGGCGCCACGCTCTCCACCGAGGAAGGCAAGGCCGCCGCACGCTCGATCGCCATCGACCTGCTGGCCACGCTGCACGCGCATGTGGGCGACCTGAACCGCGTCAAGCGGATCGTCAAAGTGATGAGCCTCGTCAATTCGACGCTCGATTTCACCGAGCAGCATCTGGTCACCAACGGCGCGTCGGAACTGATCGCCGACGTGTTCGGCGAGCGCGGCAAGCACGCGCGCTCGGCCTTCGGTGTGGCGCAGATTCCGCTGGGCGCCTGCGTCGAGATCGAGATGATTGCCGAAGTCGAATAAGCCTGCCGCTTGCCGGCGCCGCCCGTTTCACAGGCGGTGTCGGCGGCCTCGCTACCTGCCACGCGTCGTGCGGTGCTCAGCCACCCACGGCGCGTTTTGTTTGGTACTCACGCCTCACCGGCCCACGGCCACCACTACTTTTCGGCAATAGGCCTTTTTCGAATATTGTTATTGCGCTTTTAGTCAATCAGTCCAATAAAAATACTCAAAAACCACACAAAAAATTACTGCATGCCGGTGGCCGGAACCCCAATCCCACAGTAGAATCGGCGCGTCGCGCCACTCAATTGCTAATGATTCCCATGCCCGCTCGCACTGTCCGCTTCAAACAAGTCGACGTCTT
Source organism: Paraburkholderia sp. SSBN10T (assembly GCF_056619545.1). Taxonomy (NCBI): domain Bacteria; kingdom Pseudomonadati; phylum Pseudomonadota; class Betaproteobacteria; order Burkholderiales; family Burkholderiaceae; genus Paraburkholderia; species Paraburkholderia sp. SSBN10T. The sequence goes on along the minus strand of NZ_JBWQQI010000010.1, from coordinate 198,264 downwards.
CACTGCGGTGCCATTCAAAGGCAATCCGCTGGCAGTCGTGTTCGACGCCGACGATCTCGACGACGCCCAGATGCAGGCCATCGCCCACTGGACCAATCTGTCGGAGACCACCTTCCTCCTCAGACCGACCGAGCCGGCCGCGGACTATCGCGTGCGCATCTTCACTATCCAACGGGAACTGCCGTTCGCCGGTCATCCCACGCTGGGCACGGCGCATGCATTGCTCGACAGCGGCTATCAGCCGAAAGTGCCGGGCAAACTGCTCCAGCAATGCGGCGCCGGCCTCGTTGAACTGAACGCACAAGAAGGCGGCGCATGGGCCTTCGCCGCGCCGCCCGCGCGCGTCACCCCCTTGCCGGCAGATTTGTACGCAACACTTGCGCAAGCGTTGCGCAGCGACGCCGTCGATTTCAGCGCCCCGCCCTGCGCAACCGACAACGGGGTGCCCTGGCTGGTGGTGCGCCTGAATTCGGCCGCCGCCTGCCTCGCCATCGAGCCGGATGCAGCAGCACTCACGCGCGTCGTCAAAGCGGCCGGCATGGATGGCATCGCACTCTACGGTCCGCACGACGCCGACGGCCCGGCCACTTTTGAAGTACGCTGCCTGATGATGGGTGGCAGCCTCGGCTTCGGCGAAGACCCCGTGACCGGCAGCGCGAACGCGGCAATCGCGGGATTGTTGAGCGCGCAGCAGCGGCGCCCTGGCCTCTCTTACACCGCACGCCAAGGCACTGTGCTCGGCCGCGCGGGCCAGGTGTTCGTGCGCTACGACGACCCGGCGGGCAAGACGTGGATCGGCGGTCCCGCGGTCACCGTCGTCGACGGGACCTTCACGCTGCCCTAGTCGGGCCGCGTCGGGCATCGCACCACGCCGCGCAGATTGCATGCAAAAAACACGCTCGCGGCGCTTGCCCACCTGGGCCAAGCTTGTCCACAAAACGCCTTGTCAGGACAACTCGATGTCGCACCGATGTAAGAATGGCCGGCAACGCTTGGGCACAGGAACAGGTTACGGCTCGACGAACTCCTCGAAAATGCCCGCCCGGCGTGCGTTGCGCCACGGCGGCTGCACAACGGCAGAGCATGCGGCCCGCATGCCTGACAGGGCGAGCGTATACCCGCAGCATGGCCCCTTCCTTAATCCATTGGCATTCAGTAATATCGAACGGTATCCGTTGACCCATAGGCGGTCTGGCAAGACGCCACGCTCTTTCCTCCTGCGCAGCAGTCTCGGCACCTCGCTCACCATGCAGCCAATCTCGAAACCAGCGCAGTCGATGTACACGAAGCCGCTGCGGAGCGGCACACGGGCGTGGTCCACCCGATGAGTCAGTCCCGCTTCTTTGCGACGCGCGATGCACGGCACCGCCAGGATGCGGTTGCGCCGCGTCGTCGTGCGCTGCTTGCGATTCCCGCGCTCGGCGTGCTCGTGCTGATCCTGCTATGGGCGGTGATCTTCGCGCGCCTGTCGGTCGAGAAAGACGCGACCACGCGCGAGGCGATGGCCTCTGCTGCAATCCTCTCCGCGGCGCTCGAACAGCATACGGTCAAGGCCATCCATCAGGTCGACCAGATCACGCGTTTCGTGAAGTACGAATTCGAGAAGACCCCCAGTCATTTCGATCTCGCCAGCACGGTCGAGAAAGGCGTCGTGCAGAGCGACACCCTGGTGCAGGTTTCGATCATCGACGAACGCGGCCTGCTGGTATCGAGCACCGCCGAGCAAAATCCCAAGCAGATCGACCTGTCCGATCGCGAGCACTTCAAGGTCCACGAGCACGAGAACGACGACCAGTTGTATATCAGCAAGCCGGTGCTCGGCCGCGTATCGGGTCAGTGGACGCTGCAGATGACGCGCCGTCTCAACCACGCGGACGGCTCGTTCGCCGGCGTCGTGGTGGTCTCGGAAGATCCCAGCTACTTCACCAGCGACTTCTACAACAATGCGGCGATCGGCCGCGACGGCGTGATTGCGGTGATCTCGGACAGCGGCACGGTGCTCGCGCGGCGCACCGGCAACGCCGACGCCTCCAGTAAATTCTCCGCCAGCGGTTCGTACCCGAGCTCCGAGCACGTCTCGGGCACCTATGTCGATTCGATCGACAACGTCACGCGCATCTTCTCTTACCGGCATATCGACGGCTATCCGCTCGGCGTGCTGGTTGGCCTCTCGCAAGCCGAGGAGTTCGCCGACTACAATCACACGCGCAACGTCTATCTGCTGATGGCGGGCTTCATCTCGCTGGCCATGCTCAGCTTCTTCGCGGTCGCCACCGGGCTGATCGGCAAGTTGCTGGGCCGCGAGCGCGAGATGACGCATCTGGTCGAATACGACCTGCTGACCGGCCTGCGCAACCGCTATGCGACACTCCAGAGCCTGCGCCACGACGTCGCCAATCCGGCCAACCTGAGCCGGCTCGCGATCCTCTTTATCGACCTCGACAACTTCAAGACCGTCAACGACACGCTCGGCCACAATGCCGGCGATATCGTGCTGCAGATGACCGCCTCGCGCCTGGCTGACGCGATCGGCGACGGCGGCGATCTGAGCCGCATCGGCGGCGACGAGTTCGTGGTGGTCATCAAGGGCGACGAGGTCGAGAAGCGCGCTGTCGATCTCGCGGAAGCCGCGGCCGAGGTCTTCGCCAAGCCGTTCGAAGTGCGCGGCAGCGCATTCGTGCTGCATGCGAGCATCGGTATCGCGCTCTATTCCGTGCCGAACGAAAGCGAAATCGACCTGCTGAAAAAAGCCGATCTCGCCATGTACAGCGCGAAAGACGCCGGCAAGAACTGCTATCAGTTCTACTCGCCGCAGCTCTCGCACCGTGCGGACCATCTGATGAAGTGGGAGCAGCAACTGCGCGTGGCGCTCGCGGAAGGTCAACTGTTCCTCGCCTACCAGCCGAAGATCGACCTGACCCGCCGCTGCATCACCGGCTTCGAAGCACTGGTGCGCTGGAACCATCCTCAGCATGGGCTGATTCCGGCCAATGAATTTATCCCGGTGGCCGAATCGACCGGCCTGATCGTACCGATCGGCGACTTCGTGATCGAGACCGCCTGCCGCCAGTTGGCGCAATGGCAACAGCAGGGCTACGACACGTTGTCGCTGGCGGTGAACATCTCGGCCGTGCAGTTCTGGCGCGGCGACCTGTACGAAACCATTTCGCATGCCATCGAGGAAACCGGCATCTCGGCGCGCCGCCTCGAACTCGAGATTACCGAGACCGCGATGATGGAGTACCCCGAACTCGTCTCCGAGAAAATCTTCGCGTTGAAGCGTCTCGGCGTGCGCATCGCGCTGGACGACTTCGGCACGGGCTACTCGTCGCTGTCGTATCTGAACCGCTTCTCGGTCGATACGCTGAAGGTGGACCGCTCGTTCGTGCAAGCGATCCCCGGCGACCGCAGCGTCTGCGTGATGGTGACGGCCATCGTCAACCTGGCCCGCTCGCTCGGGCTCACCGTGGTGGTCGAAGGCACCGAGACCGAGGAACAGATCGCCTGGCTCGCGGCGCTCGGTCATATCGAAGCGCAAGGCTTCCTGTTTTCGCGCCCGGTTCCGGTCGACGCAATTCCTGCGCTGCTCGAGCGCTTCGGCGTATGCGGAATGCCTGAACGGCGCACCGTCCGGGAACCCTCTGCAGATAGCACTAGCGCAACTTCGAGCACCAGCGGACAATCCGCCTGAGCTGAGCGCACCGGTCCGAGCGTGCGCCCATGCGCAACGAATATATTCAAGAGTACTGAAACATCGCGCGCCGTTCCGGCCATGCAAGGCGCACGACATAACAATACGGCCGCAATCAATCAGCAAGTCCGGTGGGCCCGGCGTGCAGACCGTTATGTACATGATCACCAGTCAGGACGCCATCAGGCGAGGCGAACGAGAACCGTTGTGGACGCTGTTCCGGGTCGTGTGCGGCCTGTCGGCGCTGTCATGGGGTGGACTCGCGCTGATGGCGCAACTAGAGAATCATTACGTCGAACGCGAAGGCCGCTTGTCGCGCGTCGCCTTCTCCGATCTGATCGCACTGGCGTGGATGGTGCCAGGCCCCGTGGGCTGCAACGTCGCCGTGCAGGTGGGCCATGCGTTACGCGGACGCGCCGGCGCGTGGGTGGCGGGCATCGCCAGCGTGCTGCCGTTCTTCACGTTGATGACACTGTTCGCGATCTTCTACCGCACGCCCTTCGTGCGGGCCGTCGCGTCGCAGACCCTGCTCAATCATTTCAGCGTCGTGCTAGGCATGCTGATCGCGGTCACCTGGTACAAGCAGACCCGCGCGCTCGTGCGCGGCAAGCTGGAATGGATCGCAGCGCTGCTCGGCTGTGCCACGCTCGCCTATGCGCGCAGTCCGGCCGCTTATGTTGCGATGCTGGCGGTGGCGTTTGCGGTGGGCTGGTTCAATAGTCCCGCGCACAAGGTGCGGATCAAGGTGTCGGTGGCGCGCCGCGACCTGCAACTGGCAGCGGCCCTGTGCGTGCTGCTGGCGTTGTTCGCGCTTCCGTTACCGTTACCGTTGCCGCATCGCTACGAACTGGCGCTGCTGTGGCCGCGTCTCGCGGGTGCGGGCATGACGCTGTTCGGCGGCGGCTTTTCGGCGCTGCCGGTGTTGAAAGCGCTGTTCGTCACGCCCGGCATCGGCGTGTCCGATAACGATTTCACGCTGGCATTCTCGCTCTCACCGCTGTCGCCTGGGCCGCTGCTGAACGTGGTGCCGTTCTTCGGCTACCTCGTCGACGGCTGGCCCGGCGCATTGATCGCCACGCTCGCGCTGTTCGTGCCGTCGGGGTGTCTGGTCGTCCTCGCGCAACGCAATCTGCATCAGTTGAAAGCCAACCCGCGCTTCGAACAAGGCATGCGGATTCTGCGGGCGGTGACCACGGCGTTTCTCGCGATCGCCGTGCTGCGGATCGCGCAGCGTGTGCCGCTGCAACCGCAGTACCTGGTGACCGCTGTGTTCTCGGGGATGTGCTTTGCGAAGCTGAAGGTGCCCGTCTATGTCGTCTACGGTACGGTTGCCTGCGTATGCGGGCTATGGCTCGCCTATGCGGCGATGGGGTAGGCGGTGCCTGAAGGTAGGCGATGCCTCCTGAAGCACCGAGAGCGGCGCGGCCCGCGCCGAGCAGCCCCCTTGCGTCTCTGCCCTACACCGCCTGCGTCGCGTCGCTCAACGCGAGCGCGCCGCGGTAAACCCTCCGAAGAACGAGCGGGCATTCGCCTCGAGGCTCTCGAGATGATAGCCACCCTCCTGCACGATCACCGAAGGCAGGTCCAGCGCGCCGATCGCTGCGCCTAACCGGCCGAAACCTTCGGTCGTCACGGCCACGCGCGCTTGCGGATCGTCCTTGTAGATATCGAAACCGAGCGCCAGCACCAACGCGTGCGGCTCGAACCGCTTGAGCACGCGCAACGCGTCGTCCAACCGCTCGAAGAACACGCGCTCGGACGATCCATGCGGCATCGGCAGGTTGACGTTAAAGCCATCCCCGGCCCCAACGCCACGTTCGTCCTCGTAGCCGGCCACGACCGGGTAGAAATTGGTCGGATCGCCGTGAATCGACACGTACAGCACATCGTCGCGTCCGTAGAAGATTTCCTGTACGCCTTGCCCGTGATGCATATCGGTATCGAGAATCGCGACGCGCCCGTATTGCTTGCGCAGCGCCTGGGCTGCGATGGCGGCGTTGTTCAGATAGCAGAAACCGCCCGCCGCAGCGGCGCGCGCGTGGTGGCCGGGCGGACGGCACAGCGCGTACGTCTCGCGTGCGCCGCCGTTGACCGCAGCCGCCGCGGCAAACGCGCTTTGCGCCGACCAGTAGGCCGCACGCCAGGTGGACTCGCCAACCGGGCAACTGCCGTCGGCGAGATACCGGGCGGCCTTGGCGAGAATGCCGCGCAAAGGGTTCGGCTCGCGCACGTAGATATTCGACATGACCTCGTCGCCCCAGTCGTCGGGCATCTGCTTCCACTCGGCGTACGCTTCTTCGAGGAAACGCAGGTAGTTCATGTCGTGAACGGCGGCGATGGCCGCCATGCCGGAATCGGCCGGTTCGCGGATGTCGAAGTCGAGCGACTTCACTGCGGCGACGAGGCGCGCGGCTCGTTCCGGTACTTCCTGGGCCGGACGCATCTGACCACGCGACAGGTAGCTGTGCGGATGATGCAGCAGTTGCTCGGGATGGAAGAAAGTTTGCATGGTCGATCCTTGTGGTTGCGGCCTGGGCCTGGACCATCGTCAGGACATAGGTTAGCCCATATCCGGCCTTGGCGAACCACTGCGCCCCCGGTTGCCCGCCCCTGCGCGCGCCGGAAGCATGCAGCGGTACTCGCTGGCGGAGCGGATCGTAGGGCCGGCCAGCCGGACTTAAACCCCGCCCGACAGCACGGCCACGCCGATCGTCACCACACCCAACACCAGATTGACGACCACCAGACGCCGCACGGTGCCGACCGCACGAGCGCCGTCCGGCCAGTTCTGCGCCTGGACGGCGCGACGGATACGCGGAAACACCGCGAAGCGGATATGCCCGAAGATCAGCATCATGACGATACCGAGGCCAGCCATCGCATGCAGTTGCCACGAAGCATGCGCGCCGCCGAAGCGTGTCAGCAGGAAACCACCGGTCAGCAGAATGACGATTACCGAAGCGGCGACCCAGTTGAAGAAACGCCCGAACACCGATTCCCACAGCGGCAAGCGCAGTTGCGGCGACAAATCGGCCAGCGCCGGGCGCAGGCAAAAATGCGCGAAGACCATCCCGCCCACCCACACGGCTACAGCGAGCAGATGCAAAAAGAGCGCGAGTTCGACGGCTTGGGTCATGTTGTTTTCCTCTCTCGATGATGGCGTGCCGCTTGTTGCCCTGGAGCATGGGCTGGTAAAAGAACAGGCCTGCTGAGCAGGCCCGCCGCCTTGCCGGACGCGGCTATTGACCGCATTCGACCGCGCGCCGTGCACGCAGTTCCGCGGTTCATCGCGCTCGCCATCGTTTTATTTGTTGTGCCGGCGCGCTGTGTGCTGCGCCGATCCCCGAATGTTGCTTGCTCGCCGCGTGCGCCGCCTGTGGTTGAAGGACGGCGCACGCGCTACTGCTGGTTACTTCGTCACGTCACGCGGACAATACCGGCCGCATGCCCGCTACCTTCAGCTTCGTGTCCGGCGCGCGGCCCTTGCGGGCACGCTTGCCGATATGCGGCGTGAGTGCCGCGCCGCCCAGCGTTTCCTCATACGCTTTGCCGCCACGGCCAGTGCCGATCAGCACGACGCCGGCCTTGCCGATCGCCAGCGCCTGGGTCAACGCTTCCTTCTCGTCGAGCGCCATCAGCGTGACGCCACGGCCGCCGCCCGAGAGCGTCTTCATCTCGTCCAGGCCAAACACCAGCAAACGGCCGCCGCCCGACAGGCAGGCAACATGGGTCGCATCGGGCAGCATCGGCATCGGTACGAGCGGCGCGGCGCCCTCGTCGATCGTCATGAAGGACTTGCCGGCCTTCACGCGGCTCACCATATCGCCCACCTTGGCGATAAAGCCGAAGCCGTTGCTCGATGCCAGCAGCAACGCCTGATCCGCCGGAGCTGCGTAGTAGTGCATCAGATGGCTGCCCGACTCGAGTTCGATCAGCGAGGTGACCGGCACGCCGTCGCCGCGGCCGCCCGGCAGCAGCGCCACCGCAACCGAATAGACGCGCCCGTTGCTGCCCCACGCAATCAGCGTATCGGGCGTGCGGCACTGGAACGCCGCGTAGAGCGCGTCGCCGGCCTTGAAGGTGAAGCCGGCCGGATCGAGCCCGTGGCCCTTCAGCGCCCGCACCCAGCCCTTTTGCGACATCACGACCGTCACCGGTTCGTCGACCACGCGCGCTTCGAAGGTTGCGCGCTTTTCCTGCTGGATCAGCGTGCGGCGCTCGTCGCCGTATTGCTTCGCGTCGGCTTCGATTTCCTTGATGAGCAGGCGCTTCATCGCCGATTCGCTGCCGAGCAGCTCTTCGAGCTTGGCCTTCTCGTCGCGCAACTCGGCCAGTTCCTTCTCGATCTTGATCTTTTCCAGCCGCGCCAACTGACGCAGACGGATTTCAAGGATGTCCTCGGCCTGGCGATCCGACAGGCCGAACGCGGCGATCAGCGCGGCCTTCGGCTCGTCCGACTCGCGAATGATGCGGATGACTTCGTCGATATTCAAAAAGACGATCATCCGGCCTTCGAGGATGTGAATCCGGTCGTCGACCTTCGAGAGGCGGTAGCGCGTGCGGCGCGTGACGGTGGCGAAGCGGAAGCCTATCCACTCCTGCAGGATTTCGGAGACGCCCTTCTGACGCGGCCGGCCGTCGGCGCCCACCATCACCAGATTCAACGAGGCGTTCGATTCGAGGCTCGTATGCGCGAGCAAGGTGTTGACGAACTCGGTCTGGTCGATGCGGCTCGACTTCGGCTCGAACACCAGACGCACCGGCGCGTCCTTGCCCGATTCGTCGCGCACGGCATCGAGCAGCGCGAGCATCGTCTGCTTGGTCTGCAGTTGCTCGGGCGTGAGCGCCTTCTTGCCGAGTTTGATCTTCGGATTGGTCTGCTCTTCGATTTCCTCGAGCACCTTCTGCGCGGCCGTGTTCGGCGGCAGCTCGGTAATCACCAGTTGCCATTGGCCGCGGGCGAGGTCTTCGATCTTCCAGCGCGCGCGCACCTTCAGGCTGCCGCGACCGCTCTCGTACGCCGCGGCGATTTCCGCTTCGCTCGAAATGATCTGGCCGCCGCCGGGGAAGTCCGGTCCCGGGACGAGCTGCATCAATTCGGCGGGCGACAGTTTCGGGTTGCGGATCATCGCGACCGCAGCCGCTGCGACTTCGCGCAGGTTATGCGACGGGATTTCGGTCGCGAGACCCACGGCGATCCCGGATGCGCCGTTCAGCAGCACAAACGGCAAACGCGCGGGCAGCAGACGCGGCTCGTCGAACTCGCCGTCATAGTTCTTCATGAAATCGACCGTACCCTGGTCGATCTCATCGAGCAGCAGTTTGGCGATAGGCGTCAGGCGCGCTTCCGTGTAGCGCATCGCCGCTGCGCCGTCGCCGTCGCGCGAACCGAAATTGCCCTGGCCGTCGATCAGCGGATAGCGCATCGAAAAGTCTTGCGCGAGCCGCACCAGCGCGTCGTACGCCGACTGGTCGCCGTGCGGGTGATACTTGCCCAGCACGTCGCCGACCACGCGCGCCGACTTGACCGGCTTCGCGTTATCGGAGAGACCCATGTCGTTCATGGCAAACAGGATGCGCCGCTGCACCGGCTTCTGGCCGTCGCAGACATCGGGCAGCGCGCGGCCCTTGACGACGCTCACGGCGTAGTCGAGATAGGCGCGTTCGGCGTAGTTGCCGAGCGTCAGGGAGTCGCCGGGCGGCGGCGCCTCGGTAAAGAGATCAGGCGTGTTGTCGTCCATCTAGATTCCGTATCCGTATGTGGCGTGAAGTATCGCTACGCGAGCAGGCCAACGACCGCCGCTCAGATATCCGCTTCGACTTCGTTACCCTTTTCTTCGAGCCAACTGCGGCGCGAGGCCGCTTCGCCCTTGCCCATCAACATCGTCATGCGGGCGACGGTGGCGTCGTAATCGAGCTCACCCAGCGCGACCGGCGACAGGCGCCGCGTATCCGGGTTCATGGTGGTGTCCCACAACTGCTCGGCGCTCATTTCGCCGAGGCCCTTGAAGCGGCTGATCGACCACTGCGTCTCGCGCACCCCATCCTTGCGCAGCTTGTCGAGGATCGCCTCCAGTTCGCCTTCGTCGAGCGCGTACAGCTTCTGTGCAGGCTTCTTGCCGCGGGCCGGCGCATCGACGCGGAACAGCGGCGGACGCGCCACGCACACATGCCCCCGCTCGATCAGTTGCGGGAAGTGCTTGAAGAACAGCGTGAGCAACAGTACCTGGATGTGCGAACCGTCCACGTCCGCGTCCGAGAGAATGCAGATCTTGCCGTAGCGCAGGTTGGACAGGTCGATGCGATCGTCGGGGCTGTGCGGATCGACGCCGATTGCCACCGAAATGTCGTGCACTTCGTTGTTGGCGAACAGGCGATCGCGCTCGGTCTCCCACGTGTTGAGCACCTTGCCGCGCAGCGGCAGGATGGCCTGGTATTCCTTGTCGCGGCCCATCTTGGCCGAACCGCCGGCTGAATCGCCCTCGACGAGGAACAGTTCGTTGCGGGCGATATCGGTGGATTCGCAATCGGTCAGCTTGCCCGGCAGCACCGCCACGCCCGAACTCTTGCGCTTTTCGACCTTCTGGCCGGCGCGCGTACGGGCTTGCGCCTGCTTGATGACGAGATCCGCGAGTTTCTTGCCGTGCTCGACGTGCTGGTTCAGCCACAGTTCGAGCGCTGGACGCGCAAACGACGACACCAGTTTCACCGCGTCACGGCTATTCAGACGCTCCTTGATCTGCCCTTGAAACTGCGGATCGAGCACCTTCGCCGAAAGCACGAAGGAGACGCGCGCGAACACGTCTTCGGCAAGCAGTTTCACGCCCTTCGGCTGCAGGTTGTGCAGTTCGACGAAACTCTTGACCGCCTGAAAGAGACCGTCGCGCAGGCCGGATTCGTGCGTGCCGCCGGCCGGTGTCGGAATCAGGTTGACGTAGGACTCGCGCGTGAGCGGACCTTCCTCGCTCCACGCCACGACCCACGCCGCACCCTCGCCTTCAGCGAAGGTGTCTTCGCTCGAACGCGAGTTTTCCGCGTAGCGCTCGCCTTCGAACAGCGGAATCAGCAGGTCGCTGCCGTTCATGCCTTCGAGCAGATAGCCGCGCAGACCGTCTTCGTACTTCCAGCTTTGACGCTCGCCGGTTTTCTCGTTGACCAGCGTGACTTCGACGCCCGGCAACAGCACCGCTTTCGAACGCAGCAGACGCTGCAGTTCGCCGAGCGGCAGGTTCGGTGAGTCGAAGTACTTGGGGTTGGCCCATGCGGTGACGCGCGTGCCAGACTTCTTCTCGCCTTTGGCGGCGGCGCGCACTTCGAGCGGCCTCGCCACATCGCCGTCGGCAAAGCCCAGCTCGGCCACCTTGCCGTCGCGCCACACGGTGACGTCCAGACGCGTAGACAGAGCGTTGGTGACCGACACGCCGACGCCGTGCAGACCGCCCGAAAACGTGTACGCGCCGCCGGCGGCCTTGTCGAACTTGCCGCCTGCGTGCAGGCGAGTGAAGACGATTTCGACGACCGGCACGCCTTCTTCCGGGTGCACGCCGAACGGGATGCCCCGGCCGTCGTCGTCGACCGACACCGAGTGGTCCGCGTGCAGCGTGACCGTAATCTGCCGGCCGTAGCCGCCGAGGGCTTCGTCCGACGCGTTGTCGATGACTTCCTGAATGATGTGCAGCGGATTTTCGGTGCGGGTGTACATGCCGGGTCGTTGCTTGACCGGCTCGAGGCCCTTCAACACCTTGATCGACGCTTCGCTATACGCGGCGTTTGGCTTTTTCGTAGACATGGTTGACTCGGGTCCGTCGGTTCATCGTTGTCCACAGGTCCTGTGGACAGGTCCGTGGACAATGCGTTGAGTTTTCAAAAAAAGCGAAACGAAACAACGGGGTGGGTGGGGTGCCCGCACGGCGGGCAAAACTGTTTTCTGGCTGGCTTCTTCCCAGCGCCGCGCCACAGCGGCGCAGTCGGCGCGAGCGCTCGGGGGAAGCCTGTTCGCGAGGTATTGTACTGATTTCGATACGGGGAGCAATTTGCCGGATGTCCGATTGGCCGTTTGGCGGGAGCGGCGCCCACCCTTCACTTGCGCCGGCTCTCCAGCTCCTCCCACCGCTCCATCGCCACCAGCAGCTCTTCGTCGATCTCCGCGTAGCGAGCCGTCAGCCGCGTGCCTTGGGCGGCATCCTTCGCGAAGATCGAACCGTCTTCGAGTTGCGCGCCAAGCGCCTTTTGCTCCGCTTCCAGTGCGGCGATTTGCGCCGGCAGCGCCTCCAGTTCGCGCTGCTCCTTGAACGACAGCTTGGCGGTGCGCTGCGTACTACGGCCCGCCGCGGCCGCCCCGCTATCCTTCGGGGCCGCGTCCCTGGCGGATTCTTTCTGCGCGTCCTGCGCCATCTGCTGCGAACGGTCGCGCTGGATCTGCCAGTCAGTAAAGCCGCCGACATACTCGCGCCACTTGCCCGCCCCTTCCGAAGCGATCACCGAGGTGGCGACGTTATCCAGGAACGCGCGATCGTGGCTGACCAGCAGCACCGTGCCGTCGTATTCCGTGAGCAGTTCTTCGAGCAGTTCGAGCGTGGGAATATCGAGGTCGTTGGTCGGTTCGTCGAGCACCAGCACGTTGGCCGGCCGTGCGAACAGACGCGCCAGCAGCAGGCGGTTGCGCTCGCCGCCCGACAGCGACTTGACCGGCGAACGCGCACGCTCCGGTGCGAACAGGAAGTCGCCGAGATAGCTCATCACGTGCTTTTTCTGGCCGTTGACCTCGACCCACTCGCTGCCCGGGCTGATCGTATCCGCGAGACTCTTCTCCAGATCGAGTTGCGCGCGCATCTGGTCGAAATAGGCAACCTGCAGATTGGTGCCGATGCGCACCGTGCCTTCGTCCGGCGGCAACTCGCCGAGAATCATCTTCAGCAGCGTGGTCTTACCCGCGCCGTTCGGGCCGACGAAGCCGATCTTGTCGCCGCGCATGACCGTGGCCGTGAAGGTGTCCACCACGGTGCGCGAACCGTAGCGCTTGGTGACATCGGTCAGTTCGGCGACGATCTTGCCGGACTTCTCGCCCTGCCCCACGTCCAGCTTGACGTTACCTTGCACGTTGCGGCGCTCGGCGCGCTCTTCGCGCATCTGCACGAGCCGCGCGATCCGGCCGACGCTGCGCGTGCGGCGCGCTTCCACGCCCTTGCGGATCCACACTTCTTCCTGCGCAAGCAGCTTGTCGAACTTGGCCGCTTCCACCTGCTCGATTTCAAGCTGCTGCGCCTTGCGGGTCTGGTAGGCGCTGAAATTGCCCGGATACGACAGCAGACGGCCGCGATCCAGTTCGACGATGCGCGTGGCCACGCGGTCGAGAAACGCGCGATCGTGGGTAATGAACAGCAGGCCGGCGCGCAGCGAGACCAGCAGTTCTTCGAGCCAGCGAATGCCTTCGAAGTCGAGGTGGTTGGTCGGCTCGTCCAGCAAGAGGACGTCCGGTTGCACCACCAGCGCCCGCGCCAGCGCGACGCGCTTTTGCATGCCGCCCGACAGCGAGCCGACCCGCGCCTCGCCGTTCAGCCCGATCTGCTGCAGCGTGGTGGCCACGCGCGTGCTCCAGTTCCAGGCATCCGCGTGGTCCAGCGCCGATTGCAGCGTGTTCATGCGCGACATCAGCTCATCGTGCTGCGGACCTTCCGGCTCGTCGGCAAGCTGGTTGGCGACCACGTCATATTCGTCCAGCAGCGCGCGGGCGTGGGTCAGGCCGGCGGCGACCGCCTCGAACACCGTGTCGTCCGTATCGAACTCCGGCTCTTGCGGCACATAGATCGTGGTCAGGTTTTGCTGGCGCGTGACGAGGCCGTCGTCCGGCTTGCTCAGATCGGCGACGATCTTCAGCAGCGATGACTTGCCCGCGCCGTTGCGGCCGATCAACCCGACGCGCTCGCCCGCTTCGAGAGAGAAATCCGCGTGATCGAGCAACGCGACGTGACCGAACGCCAGTTGCGCCCCGGTAATGGTGTAAAGCGACATGGAGAATTGGCAGAAGACAGCAATGAGCAGGAACCGCCCATTGTACCGGGCGCGCGGGCGGATGCCCGGGTGCCGGAAGAGATAGGCCAGATGGCCGGCTTGCGAACGGGGCGGCACGGCGCCCCGCCGGGCGCGCCAGGCGTCGTTACTGGACGTGAACCGTAATGGTCTGGCTCATCTCCGGGCCGTACGAACGATGCGCGCCATCGCCGAATTGCAGCGTCAGCGTGTGATCGCCGGGCGGCAGGGTCAAAGTGGTCTCCGTCTGACCCTTGCCGAAATGGAGCGACTTGTCCGTCACGGGGATCACCTGGCCCTTGGGCATCGGCGCGCCGTCGATCAGCAGGTGATGGTGGCCCGTGCCCTCGGTCATCGTGCCGGCCGGCGCAATCGTCATGCCCTCGATGCCGAATACCACGTGCACCGGATTGCTCACCGTGGCGCCGTCCTTCGGCTCGACGAAAAACACCCCTTCCGCCTGAGCGACAGCCGAGACGGCGAGCAATCCGGCGCACATCACACCTGCCAACCACTGCTTGGTAAACATCGTGTTCTCCTTGAGGAAAGCGGTCAGGCGCGGCATGCCTCGCAACGCCGAGAGCCACGCAGCACGCGGGATTCGAGCGCTGCCGGAGCCGGAGCGCCGCCTGCGGCACGACGCGTAATCGATGAGTCCGCAGCCCGCTCTTCAAAGCATATACCGTGGATGTGACACCGTTTAACCGATGCATGCACTGCGACAAAGGTCCAGATCAGCGAGTTGACAAATTCCGGTAATATTGCGGGTCGCCGCGCGCCCCAAAAAGGGGCAGAGTGCGCGGATCTTGCATTGAACTGAAGAAAGAGTGTGTCGTGAGCGAAGTGATGGTTGAGTACAAAAGCTGGGTCTGCCTGATTTGCGGCTGGATCTACAACGAAGAAGAAGGTCTGCCGGAAGAAGGCATTGCGGCGGGCACGCGCTTCGCCGAGATTCCGGAAGACTGGCGCTGCCCGCTTTGCGATGTGAGCAAGGCGGAATTCGCGGTTGTGGAGTTCTGAAGCAACTGCATCACTGCTGGCTGTGCGCGGCCCGAGAGCCGCTGCGGCGCCTGCCGATCTGAACGGCCTGGCTGGGTTGACGCCCGCTGGGCCGTTTTGTTTCCGGGATGGAAACGGTGTCCCGCCGCAGCCTGCAGAGCCAATCTGTAGTAAGAGCGCAGCAGAAAACCAGGGCCGACAAGGCAGCGTGCCGACCCACCTCTTGCATCACAGGCCCCCAAGCATGTCAGCCGTGAGCGCTACAGTCTCGCCGGTCTGCGCGGAGCGTGTTGCCGCCTCGGCGCAGGCAAGAGCCGCTATCCCGTCTGCAAGCGTCACCGGCACGGGCGTGCCTGTCTTGATGGCGTGGATGAACGCGGCCCATTCTGCCTCGTACGCGCGCATGTATCGCTCGAGGAAGAAATAGACGGGTTTCGCGGATCTTGTGCCTTCGCGGGTGATCTTTTCGATCGTGTTCTCAAGTTCATTCTTCGCCGCAAGAAGACCTTCGGAGCCGAGAAGCTCGATACGCTGATCGTACCCATACCCCGCCCGGCGGGAATTCTTCACCACGGCGATGCGACCGTCGGCCCACGAGAGGGTCACCACAGCCGTGTCCACGTCTCCCGCCGCGCCGATCTCAGGGTCGACAAGGGACGAGGCTGTCGCAGTGACCTTTGATGGCGGCCCGCCCATCATCCAGCAGGCGATGTCGAAGTCGTGAATCATCATGTCGCGGAACAAGCCGCCCGATACCTTGATGTAGGAAACAGGCGGAGGAGCCGGATCGAAGGAAGTGATGGCCAGCAGCTCGGCCTTGCCAATCTCCCCGCTGTCGACGGCCGCCTTCAGCGCGGCAAAATTTGGGTCGAAGCGACGATTGAAGCCAATCATGACCGGGTTGCCTGTCCTCGCCACCTTGGCCTGACATGCCAGCGCGCGCTCGAGCGCCAGGTCCACAGGTTTCTCGCACAGTATCGCCTTTCCTGCCGCCGCTGCGCGTTCGATAAGGTCGGAATGCGTGTCCGTTGAGGTTGCGATCAGTACCGCGTCGATCGCAGAGTCGGCGAGGATGTCGTCAACGGAACGAACCGCAGCTTGATAACGGGCGGCAAGCTTCTGTGCTGAATCTGCGGCGACATCGGCCACGGCCACCAGCGTGCAGTCGGGATTGGCAGAGATCGACCTGGCGTGGACTTGACCGATCCGGCCTGCACCCAAAAGGGCAATTTTTAACATGTTAGAGAGCCTTTCATGCGAAGTTTCACAAACAATCAAATCATCTTTGATTGCCCGCAATTGTTATGGACTGCGATATATGTAGAAAAAAGCGCTTGAATCTGTTTCAGGCTCAAGCCTCATCGCCTTGACGGCCAACGCCCTTTACAGCCTAGACCGTGAAGGCCTCCCGGAAGCGGCGCAATGCAACTTCGTCGTCGCCGCTTGCCCACGCCTCCATGGCGACCACGCCACGATATCCGGCTTCTGCCAGCGCCCTTGCAACTGCCGGGTAATTGATCTCTCCCGTGCCCGGCTCGCAGCGCCCCGGAACATCGGCAACCTGGATTTCTCCAACAAAAGGCAGCGCGCTGCGGACCAGTTCGATCAGGTTGCCCTCGCCAATCTGTGCGTGATACAGGTCGAGATTGAGGCGCAGATTCGGGCTGTCGACTGCCTTCACCAGTTCGAGCATGTCGGCCGCTTTTGCAAAAGGGACGCCTGGATGATCGACTGCCGCATTGAGGTTCTCGAGGCAGAAAATAACCCCCGCGCGACGCCCAAGTTCCGCCACTTGCTTTAGCGTACGCTGCGCGGCAAGCCACATCGCCCCCGTCACGAAGGGTGTTGGCTTGACGGGCATGCCGTTGCCGTCAAGACCCGTCCCATGCAGGTTTAAACGAGGGCAGCGTAGCCGCTTCGCCACCTCGATGGATTGCTCGGCGGTCTGGATCAGCGCCTGAGCTCCGCTTTCCGTGATCAGATCGCCTTCGATATATCCAGTCATCGAAGAGAACGATGCGCCTGTCTCCTGTAGCGCCGCGATATCGTGTTGTGTCCAGTTCCATATCTCCACGTGGAATCCGAGCTCAGCGATTTTTCTCACGCGCTCGGTGAAGGGGAGCTGGCGAAAAACCATTTCAGCGCATACAGCCAGTTGAAACATGATGAACCTCTGATGGGTAATGTCCGGGATAGTGCAGCGCAAGCCAGCGTGAATTCCTGCGCGATGACGAGGCCGGCTTCAGCGGTACTGTCCGGCGTACTTTTCGACGAGCGCAACGTTGCCTCCCGTCACAAAGCCCGGTCCAGTGTCTGCTCCGTTCGGGCCGAAGCGCGGCGTGAGGCCATAAGTCTTGATACGCTGCTGAAACTTAGGATTGCCTTGCAGTGCGGCGATGGCCTTGTGAATATCAAGCGTTTTGTCCTGTTTCATCAGCGTCAGCAGTGCAACCGGGATATAGCCTTGCAAGTAGGGCTGCTGATCGATGGCAAACGCTACCGTGCCTGCCTCGATGCCTTTGTCGATTTCCGGTGTGAGGTCGAAGGTGGCGAAGAAGATCTTGCCCGTCAGGCCGAGCTTGGCGACTGCCCGCAGCGCAGGGACGGCCGACGTCGGGCCCAGAGCCAATACGGCCTGCGTTTCTGGGTGCGCGTGCAGTGCTGCAAAGACCTTGTTTTCTACCTGGATGGGGTCATTGCCGGAATCGAGCGTGGACTTCCTGAAGTCGGCACCGATTGCTTCGGCGAAACCGCGGCAGCGGTCAAACGAGGAGGGGTTGGTCACATTGTTATTCACGCACAGGAAGCTTTTGACCCCAGCGGCCTTGGCGCGCTCGCCGGCCTCCTTGCCTGCCACATACTCCGGCTGGCCGACATGCAGCAGCGCGCCCAGTTCCCTGCTCTGCTGCGCGGTTCCAGAATTGTAGGTGATGACGGGGATACCTTTTGCCACGATGGTCTTGACAGGGGCACGCACGACATCCATGTCGGCGATCGTGGTGGCCACGCCGTCATAGTTGCGGGCAGCGGCCTGTTCCAGCAGATGAACCATGTCGGCGAGGTCGCCATTCGGCGGGTTGCGATAGTCGACCGAGACGGCGAAGTCTGTTTGGGCATCGACGATGCCGTTCTTCACGACGTTCCAGAACGGATCTGCATCGGGCGCGTGGGATACGACGACAAACCTGACTCCCTGTGCGACCGCGCTTACGCTGAATGCCACCGTCGCCACGACGGCGATGAAGCGTGCCACTCCTTTCATGCTTGTCTCCTATGTCGACCGGAGTTAGCGCTTCAGCGCTTACTCCGGTCCCATGCTTTGCGGTCGACCAGAGCTGGCGCTTTGGCGCTTGCTGCAGTCCCATTCAAGATGGTTGCCATCTGATTATGTAGTCGGCCCGTCTGCAAACGGGTCCGTGCCTGCATCCTATGACAATGCTCTCCGGGCGGCTGCGAAAGAAATGTCCATTTTGGTTATTCTCATTGTTATCATTAACTTATAGTGAAAATTACCTGCCTGGAGGAGACCCATCATGCTGGCGTACGACCGGCTCGCGGCCATCGCGGCAATCGACAAGGTGGCGGACATACTGCGCACCGAACTCGGCGACGAGGCGCCGGCGATCTGGCCGGTCATCGCGGCCCTCTTGCAGAATCATCTGCGCGACCGGCCAATGACTATCACCTCACTTGCCGATCTGTCCGGGTTGCCGCGTACCAGTGCGCGTCGCATCGTGTTTGCGCTGAAGGCTAGAGGCTGGCTCGAATTTCGCGGCGTATTGGGTTCCGGCAATCGGGCTGCAGTCATCCCGACTGCGTTGCTGCTCGATCGCCTGGACAGAATCACCGAACAGACGGTGAAGATGATTGTCAGCGCCAGTCGCGATGGCTCAGTTGACCGCTTCGATGCCGGGAGATTTACCCGGGACTCAGGTATTCCGTGGCCGCGCCCTGCCACTGACGGCTTCAATGATTCTGTCGAGTTAACGCTTGTCGCTTACGAAGACCCGGTGTTTGACATCCTCAAACGCAACCGATCCGACATCGAGCGATTCCTCGGGCATCGTATGCGTATCATGACCTTTCCTCAGGACACCTACTGTACCGCGCTCGACAAGGCGCTCACGGACCCTTCATCGGTCGAAGCCACGGGACCGCTACTTGCGGCAATTCCGTTCCCGTGGCTCGCAGAACGGTGCGAAAACGGTCGCTTGCTTGAACTGCAAACCTTGCAAGCCGAGAGCAGCTTCTCGGGATCGGACTTTTATGATGCGGTGTGGCAGGCGGGTTGGTCCGAAGGACAGCTATACGCCATTCCGCTGCAGCCCACCGTCGACTTTCTCTGGTACCGGCAAGACCTGTTCGAGGCTGAAGGGCTCGAACCCCCTCGGAGCTTCGACGATGTGCTTCGCTGTGCAGCCCGACTGCAACGCCCGAGTCAGGACCGCGCAGGTATCACATGGAGTGCCGCGCCAGGTTTGCCGCTTGCAGAATCGTTCCTGCAGATTCTCGGCGCGCAGGGAGGCGTCGATTTCGACAATGGCGTCCTGCAGGTCGATACCGAAACAGGCAGGCAGGTCATCGAGTACCTTCGCGCGCTGGTTCCCTGGTCGCCTGCCCAGCTTCGCAGCGTGCACTGGTCGCGTAACGCGCAGATCTTCGGCTCGGGAAAGGCTGCGATGTGCTATCACTGGTCGAATCGCTACGGCATGCTCGACAGTCATGCGCTGTGGCAGAAGGGCGGTCGCGTTGGGCTTCAATTGCACCCGACATTCGTGCGCGACGCGGTACCGTTATCGCCGCTTGGCGGCGCCTTGCTGGCGATACCCTCGAGGAATGGCGAAGCGGCTTCCCGCCGGGCGTGGCGGGCGATCGAAACCTTGACATCGCCCGAACTCATGAAGTATTTCGTGCTTCACGGCGCCGCTGGCAGTGCCCGCCATTCCGTCGCCGAAGACTACTACGTACTGCAGCGCAATCGCGTCATTGAAGTCATCGATCAACTGGCCAAGAAACGCCAGGTCAGAGCGTTTCCGTTCCCGGTGGTCTCCGGCTATCACGACCTGACCCAACTCCTGAGTGACCATCTCGAATCCTTGTTGTTCGATGGAGATCAGGACATCCGCAAGCGGATTGGCAAACTTCAGAGTGCCTTGGCACGGGCGCATCGGGGGCGCAAGCGAGGAGCGCAATGAAGCGGGCGCGATCCAATCGTACATCGTGAGGCGCTCCGGTCCTTCGCAAGTTCGTCTGCCAAGCATGGACCGTCCGCCAGGCTGCGCGGTCTGCGCACGGCTCGCCCGTTCGATACTGGTTTACCCGGCCCGGTTGCAAGTAGAAAAATGCCACCCAATCTAAGTTTTATACATGGACCCATCACCTTCCGGCCGATTAACCTTGCCACATGATGTTCGATACGCTTTTCGCCGGAATCGGCATCGACCACGCAAAAAATACAATCAGCCAAAGGAGATAAACTTGAGCAGCGAAACTACCGCAGGCCGTTAGCCTGCCCCGCCGTTAACGGCCTCCGACCCGACAGGCAACAGTCCGACGGGCCGCCCCGAGACCGACCCTCCATCTGCAAGACCGTGGTGTATCCGATCGTATCGGCACGATCGATCGCTCATTGCATGGCATTTATATTAGCTCTGCGAATGAAATAAATTCATAAAAGCATCGACATTCCGATGCGGATAAAAATGGAGTTCTCGCATGAAAAGGTTTATCACACTTGCATCCGGCGCAGTCGTGTCTTGCGCGTTCGCCTCCGCTGCGTTCGCGCAGTCGTCGGTCACACTCTATGGCGTGCTCGACAATGGCTTCGTCTATCAGAGTTCGGGCGGCAACAGTTCGGCGATCCGCGCGGTACCCGGTGGACTCTTCGCGACACGCTACGGCTTCAAGGGCAGCGAGGATATCGGCGGCGGCCTGCACGTCAATTTCCAGTTGGAGCAAGCCTTCTCCGGTCAGACGGGTGCAGCAACCAACCCGGCCGAAGCCTTTAATCGTCTGGCGTATGTCGGTCTCTCCGGCGGCTTCGGAGAAGTCCGCTTCGGCTTGCAGAACTCGCCGCAATACGACGTCCTCCAGACGGCAATGGACCCGTCCTGGGTTAAAAGCATCGCCTCGCCCATGAATAATTTCAACGGCCTGATCATCCGCGCGAACAATGGCATTTCCTACTACACGCCCACGGTCGATGGGCTGAATGCGAAATTCATGGTGGCATTGCGCGATTCGACGACCGGGTCGGGCAACGGCATAGGGTTCTACAACGTTGTCATCCAGTACATCAACGGGCCGTTGAATGTGGCGGCCGGCTACGAACGGGGAGACGAACCTGGCGTCGGAGCGGGAGGCAGCTATACGATTGCGGGTGGTGCTGCCGCGGGTCCTGGCGCGGTATTTAACGTGTTCAACGCGGGGGCCTCGTATGCGATCGGCGCCGACCGCATCTGGCTGGCCTATCACACGGAGAACCTGACCAATACGCCGAAATACATGCAGCACGACGTCTACCAGATATCGGACTCGTATCAACTCTCGCCATTTGCTTTAATTTCCCTGATGTACGGTTATCTGTACGATCGCACGGGAGCGGGCAACAATGCGCAGCAATTGGGCCTGCTTTTCGAGTATTTCCTGTCCAAATCGACCGAGCTCTATACAGCGGCCGGCTTTATCCAGAACAGGCATCAGGCTCAATACACACTTTCCGGCACCGCTTATTCGGGCCTTACGGTCACTCCCGGCACCGACACGCGCGGCATCGGGGTCGGTCTGGTACACAAGTTTTGAGGCGGCGATAGGGACCCCTTGGGTCACCGTACGCGTTGGACATCGACGCCGACACACCCCAGCCTTGCGTACCGTACGACACGTTTTCGATTTCTTCCGCTGTCGGCCGGCGGTCGCGTTTGTTGCCGGCGTCGATCAAGCGTAGATGGTGAAGCGTCGGCCGGGCGGCGCCGACCGCATCCGACAGCGTCAGACTCAGCAGCGACGCGGTATGGCGCAACACCGTGCCGAGTTTGGAGATATCCATATCGACGGTGTATCCGCCCACATTGGCTTTCTTGCGATCCTGCGCAAACTTGACGATCTGTTGCGTCGTCAGCGCGATGCAAAGTGACTTTCGAACGCGTCCTGCAACCGCTTGTAGTCTTCATTCGATTTGAGCTTGACTGCCCGGTCCGATGCGGCCCGCGCCTCGCGGTACTTCGTGAGACGAGATCGCCCACCGTCACAGTCGCAGCATTGACGGCGTTCTGGCCCTTGTCGGTCTCGACTTCCTTCGCCCGCGCTCCAGCCTCGGCAGTCCCTTTGGTTTTGAACGTTTTTGCTATACTCTGCCCTCGCTGGCGCACCTAGGCACGCCAGCGACTGCCTACTGGCAGAATTGAAGCCAAGGTTTCCCGTCTCAGGGACCGTAGCAGCGCCGGGCCACGTTCCGCTGCTACAGGGTCAATTGGTAGCAAAACTGTAGTAGAGACGGGTATAAATAAGGGTTCACAAGGTGGTATCACGGCGCTTCACTTAGGACGAAGCAAAAAATGCCGGAAACGCCCACGGGACAAGGCGGAGGCCAACAGCAGCAAGGCTCCGATCCACCCCGTTAAAACTATCCTCTCCCCGTAGTTCAATGGATAGAACAAGTGCCTCCTAAGCGCTAGATACAGGTTCGATTCCTGTCGGGGGGACCAACCAGACTCCAAGCATCCCCCAACCTATGCCGGAAATCCTTGCATAGCGTTGCACCGGCGGCGTTCCCACACCACCGCATCCACCCCGCGCCAATCCCCAACCTTCCCCTCCCTTCACCCGCCCCCTCCCCAAGCCATCCCCATGTTAAGTTGCGCCTCCGCATTCACGCAGACGCCGTTGCAACAGACAGCCAAAAGTAAATGGAGCGGTTTTTCATGGGGCGCGGGAGCGCCGTGATGTACTTGCTGGAGCGTCGCCGCGCGTGGTTCGCCGCCATCGCGGCCGCGCCAAGCGGCAACGTCGAAATGGAGTCACGCCAGATCGAGTTGCTCGAGCGGCTCATCCTCGATGTGCGCGCCGGCCGGGTTCGCAGCTTCGAGTTAACTGAGCCGAAACCCGTGGTCATTTTTGTCACCAACTAGCCGACACTCAGGCTCGCCCTCAACCACCCGGCAATCTCGCCCAAGGTTTCGACACACTGCGGAAACCGCGCAACCTGAGCCGGCGTCACCGGGAAGTTATGGCCCATATCCGGCGCATGCAGGTGCGTGAGCGGCACGCCCGCCGCCTGCAGTTTCTCTGCATAAGCGAGGCCTTCATCGCGCAGCACATCGTATTCGGCGGTCGTCACTAGTGTGGGCGGCAACGCCGGCACTTCGCGCAAGCGCAGCGGCGCCACATTCGGATCGTCCGGTGAAGTACCCGGCGCATATTGCTCCCAGAACCAGCGCATCAGATTCGCTTCAAGTCCGTAACCGACCGCGTTCTCCGCATAGGACGGGTAACCCACGCTCGGATGATCCGTAACGGGATACAGCAACAGCAGCGCGCGCAGCGCATTCGCATGAGCCTGCGCCTCGCCGCAAATCCGGTTCGCGGCCACCGCGGCCAGGTTCGCACCCGCGCTATCGCCACCCAAAGCAAGCCGCGACCGATCGCCGCCAAACTCATGCGCGTGCCGTGCAGCCCATTCGACGGCCGCAAGCGTGTCCTCCAACGCGGCAGGATATGGATGCTCCGGCGCGAGCCGATACTCGACCGAGACGATAATCACCCCCGCCGCCTCGCTCAACAGTCGGCAGAACGGATCGACGGTCGCCACCGCGCCCACCACCCAGCCGCCGCCATGCAGGTACACCATCACCGGTCGCGGCGACGCCTGCGCAGGCGGCAGATAAAGACGCGCGGTCAAACCCGCTGCTATCTCGACATCACGGGTCTCGACCCGGTTCGGCAGCCCCGCAATCGACACCCGGCTTTCCAGCGCACGCATCATGAAGCCGCGCGCCAGGCGCACACGCTCCTCGTTGTTGGCGACGGCAGGCGGCGCACCCGCGGCGGCGGCTTGCTCATCGAGCAAACGGCGTACTGCAGCATCAAACGGCTTACGTTCTTTCATAAACAGGTCCTTCCGCTTTGCGCTCACGGGAATCCGACGGCTCCGAACAAGGCCTCTGAAAAATACTGCAAAACCCAACTCGCTGCCACGGCGCTGCCTCAAGCCGATGAAACGCATGTGACCCATGCAAACAGGCCCGCATCTCGTTCGAGATGCGGGCCTGTTTCCTATCGACCAGCGCCGCTCAAGGGCGCACTACGCTACCAGCATTCACACGCCGGTAACGCCGTCAATCAGCGCACGTTATAAACCGGCGGCGAGTACGGGCTCACAACGGTTTCAGTCCGTTGCCCGGTTTGCGTCGAACCGCTTGCATTCGTGCCATAACCGGTTTGGTCAGATTGTGCAGCGCCTTTTTCAGCGGCGACCCGTGCTTCGGCGGCCTGGATATCGGCCGGGTAGTTATCGTCGTTCGAGACCGACGGGTTATAGCCGGCTTTCTCCAACTGGATCAGTTCGTTGCGCACCTGGGCGCGCGTCACGGGTTGATTCGTCTGAGCAAACGACACCACCGGAGCGGCGAGAAGGGCAGCAATGGCAACAGCCTTGATAAGCGATTTCATGATGGTGGAACCTCCAAAGATTGTCTTGTGTAGCGCCACAAACAAGCTTGTCTGCAGCCGGTAACTACAGTCTAGAAGGCACCCAACCTATGGTGAAGACCGAAATTTCGAATTCATTGTTGTCGCATGCAACATAATCGCCAAGTCTCGGAACTGGCACGGTACGGACTCTTTGGCGAGCCCATCGCACGGCCGATTCGCAGCACATGAATTGAAGCGATAAACCAGCGGTATTCGTCCGATTGCGCAGCGTGACGCACGCGTATTCTTCAATTCATGGGGCGCGTGGAATTGAACGGATTCCTACCTGATTCATGCGCACCGCCGTCAAGCGCGCAACGACCGGCGCGCCATTCATCAGACGTAACGCAAACGGCCAGACCAGCCGGCAGATTTACGGGGATAGACATGAATACCTTTATCGACGAAGGCATCGCCCATATCGCTCGCGTCATGAGGCCCGCCTTGCACGGGGATCTCGGCGGCTCGTATCTGCCGTCCACCTACTGGCGCCAGCGCCTTTACCACATACTTGACACCGCGCACCTGACGAACGCGCAGCTTCGTACCGTCGATAGCCTGCTGCTGGAACTGGACGAGTTCGACCTTTGCACGAAACTGCCCTCTTCCGGACACACACAGGTTGAACTTGCCTCGTAGCAGCCGGGCGGCTGCGATACTCGAACCGGGCGAGCGGCGACCAGTCTGTTGTTTGCATCGCCGGCAAGACACCAATTGAAATCGACGCTCATGCCCGTGACGGGATCCCGGTTCACGACACATTAAAACCGACGCATCCAATTAATCAGGATGACCAACCACACAAAAGAAATTCGCTGATCCGAAGCACACCGCTCATAAACCGAAGCAAACCAACCCGCTCATCACTGAAGCAGCTTACGCACATCCTGCTCCCAGGTAGGCTGTCCGCATCCGGCAGGATTCTCCGGCCCGAGCACGGTCAGATAGCCACGCGTCTTCATGCAGGCCTCATACGCCCGTACCTTCACGCAGCGTCCCTGCCCTGCGCTTTGCGCAGCAGCCTTGCATACGGCAATGGAATGGTCCATCGGTCCGAAATCCAGGTCGTCCGCACGCGACAGATCGGGGGCATCGGCGCCCGTCGCCGAAAACTCCACCGGACCGCCCTGGGCGCATCCCGTGAGCAACGCGGCTGCCGCCATCGCGCTAGTCAGCAGAAGTGAAGCGCAAAATTTCATCGTCTTATCTCCGATTGCAGCAACCGCGAACATCATACGCCGCCGCCCCGAAGCGGCGCGGGAAGCTCGCCGGATCGCTGCGGCCCACGCCAACCGCCTTCTTTTCGGCGATAATCGCCGCCATCCGCCTGCCCGCCCCCAGTGCCGCCCGTGCGCCGCCGGGGACGTGGCAGACTAGCCAAACACCGCGATCGAAGACCATCCGGCCGGGCCAGGCAAAGCCATTCATTCCGACCCGCACCCAGCCTTACGCACTCTATGAGCAAGACAGCGAACCCGCAGCGCCAGATCGACAACCTGCTTCGCCAGGCGGTTGCCCTGCAGCAAAACGCGGCCTACGCCGAAGCCGAGGACCTGTACCGCGAGATTCTCGCGCTGCGGCCCAGGCACTTCGATGCAATCCAGTTACTCGGCGCCCTGGCGCTGCAGTCGGGCCGCCTCGACGAAGGGATCGAACTGCTGAAGAAAGCGGTCGCCATCAACGGCATGCAGGCGCCGATTCACTCCAATCTCGCCTTCGCCTATAACGCGTTGCGGCGCTTCAAGGAAGGGCTCGCCAGCGCAAACCGGGCGCTCGCACTGCAAGCTGATTTCGCCGATGCGCTGAATAATCGCGGCAACGCGCTGGCCGGTCTGGATTTGCCCGCCGAAGCGCTGGCGAGCTTCGAGCGTGCGCTGAAGCTGCGCCCGGAATTTGCGCAAGCGTGGAGCAATCGCGCCTGTGTGCTGCGCGATCTCGGCCGCCCCGCAGACGCGCTCATCAGTTGCGACCAGGCGATCGCGTTGCAGGCGAACTATGCGGAGGCGTGGAGCAATCGCGCGAATGCCCTGAGCGATCTGAACCGGCCACAGGACGCACAACAGAGCTACCAGCGCGCGATCGAATTCGCGCCAGCGCTCGCCGATGCCTGGAACAATCTCGGCCTCACGCTCGTCGACCTGGGTCAGCACGAGCAAGCGCTGCAAAGTTACCAACGCGCGCTGACGTTGGCCCCCGGCTTCGCCGAGGCGCACTGGAACGAGTCGCTCTGCCTGCTGCAGATGGGCAAGCTCGCAGAAGGCTGGCCGAAATACGAATGGCGCTGGCAACGCAACCGGATCAAGGCAAGCCAACGCGGCTTCGCGCAACCGCTATGGCTGGGGGACTTCCCCATCGACGGCAAGACCATCCTGCTGCATGCCGAGCAAGGGCTGGGCGATACGCTGCAGTTCTGCCGCTACGCATCGATGGTGTCTGCGCTGGGCGCACGGGTGCTGCTCGAAGTGCCGCCTGAACTGATGCGGCTGCTGGCGAATCTGGACGGCGTCGCGGAAGTGATCGAACAAGGCCAGCCGCTGCCGCCGTTCGATTGCCATACGCCCATGCTCAGTCTGCCTCTCGCGTTCAAGACAGAGCTAGCCAGCATTCCTGCCGCCGTACCCTATCTGTTCGCCGACGCGCAGGCGTCGCAACGCTGGGCCGAACGTCTCGCACTCGATACGGGTAACGACCGCAGCCTGAAGGCCGGCTTGGTCTGGGCCGGCGGAAACCGGCCGCACGTGGCGGAGCTCAGAAAGAACGACGCCCGCCGCTCGATCACCCTTGACGCACTGCGCCCGATCCTCGAGGTGCCGCAAGTGCGCTTCTACAGCTTGCAGAAAGGGCCTGCGGCACAACAACTGGCGCAGTGGCCGGAACTCGGCGAACGGATCGTCGACTACACGGAAGAACTCGCCGACTTCGCGGACACCGCAGCGCTCGTGGCGAACCTCGACCTGGTGATCACCGTCGATACGGCGGTGGCGCACCTGGCCGGCGCGCTCGGCAAACCGGTGTGGATACTCAATCGCTTCGACACCTGCTGGCGCTGGATGCTCGAGCGCCAGGACAGCCCGTGGTACTCGAGCGCGCGGCTGTTTCGCCAGCCGGCGCTGGGCGATTGGGACAGCACCATCGCCTCGGTCCGCGAGGCGCTCGCAACACGCGCCGAGCGCGCCGCATTAGACCCTGCGCATTAATTCGATCCTGCGCATTAGACCCGAGCATCGGACCCGCACATCAGCAGACCGGCACGCTCGCCCGCATAGCCCGACACCGCTAGCATCGCCGGCGCCGGGCGGCGGCCCGTGCGCCGAGCGACATCAATTCCGCTTCGGAATCTCCAGCCCGCGCGCCACCGCCGGGCGCGCAACGAATGCCGCGAGCACCCGCCTGACGTTCGGAAAATCCGCAATCCCCACCAGCTCGCCGGCCTCGTAAAAGCCGATCAGATTGCGCACCCACGGGAAGGTCGCAATATCGGCGATCGTGTACGTGTCGCCCATGATCCACGCGCGGCCGGCGAGGCGTCCCTCCAGCACGCCAAGCAGACGCCGCGACTCCGCGACGTAGCGCTCGCGCGGACGCTTGTCCTCATACTCCCTGCCGGCAAACTTGTGGAAGAAGCCCACTTGCCCGAACATCGGGCCGATGCCGCCCATCTGGAACATCACCCATTGAATCGTTTCGTAGCGGCCGGCGGCATCCTGCGGAATAAGCTGCCCGGTCTTGTCCGCGAGGTAGATCAGAATGGCGCCGGATTCGAACAGTGCGAGCGGCTTGCCGCCGGGTCCGTTCGGATCGAGGATGGCCGGGATCTTGTTGTTCGGATTGAGCGAGAGGAATTCCGCCGACATCTGGTCGTTCGTATCGAAGCGCACCAGATGCGGTTCGTAGGCGAGGCCGGTTTCTTCGAGCATGATCGAAACCTTGACGCCGTTCGGCGTGGGCAGCGAATAAAGCTGCAGACGCTCGGGATGCTGGGCCGGCCATTTGGCCGTGATCGGAAAAGCGGAAAGGTCGGTCATAGGAGCCTTATTGAACGGGATGGGCGGAAGGCGACGTTGCCCATGCGGGGCAAGCCGGTCCGGCGAACAAGCCGTTCAATATAAACGCTCCTGCAAAATTTTTCCGGCACGGGGGCAAGACCGGCTTACCGATGATCCGGCCGCGCAATCCGATAAGAAGGCATGCTAATCAATTGGCGCCGACCACGCTCGCTGAAACATCGCCCGCCTCACCACGGATCGTTCGTCGCGGTCCCGGCGCGCCGGTTATAACCCTCGCGCCACAATGCCACCCCAACCGACATCAACAGGGCCTTTTCCTCGCCGTCGAGGTATTCCCACGCCGACGCCAGCCAGTCAGCGAAGCTGGCGCAGACGTATTCGACATTGACCGGCGCTTTCCCCTCCAGGTATTGCAACTCGAACATCGAAATCACTTTTTCGGGCGTCATCGCACACCTCCCTGTCGATGCATCCAGTGTAGGCGAGCGAGTCGGGACGCGGGAAGGTTAGCGGGCATCCGGTGATCGGCGCGCGGCCGTTGCGCCAGCGATTCCTGTGCAGCAACCACTCTGCCCGCCGGCGCATTCGAAAAGATTTTTCCGCGCCCCTAAAGTCGATATTCGGCCTGCCGTTAACGAGCCATGGACCCTATGTTCGCCACGCCGAGCCCCATCTTGTCGACAACGCTCATCGATCAGGACATCGCGCATATCCGCCGCGTGATGCAACCGTCGCTACTCGGCGATCTGGGTGGGCCGATCCTGCCGCCCGCTTACTGGCGCAAGCGTCTGCATCAATTGCTGGACGCCGAACACCTGTCTCACGCGCAACTGTGCGCCGTCGACAGCCTGTTGCTGCAACTCGACCAATACGACCCGGCGGACTGCACACCCGCGTGGAAGACCCTGCCGCTCGGCGCCCACGAAAGCCGTCCTGGCCCTTCGCAGCGACTGAGCTGACCGCACGGCCGACTTGTCCACGGTCCGGCCCTCCGCTTGATATTTCTACCTGCAAAACACGCGCGGTAAAAAAAAGCCGCAGATCATGCCGCGGCTTTAACACACCGTAACGCGGAGATTCAGCGTCGCCGCCCATACCCTAACAACGCCAAATGACGCTCGCAATCTGCCAGATATGCAGTTGATGAAAATTAACTGTTAGCCGACAGTCGGCTCGCCGCGCAAGGCGGCGGATCAAATCAGAACATCCGCCATGCGTACAAAGCGCTTTCTTGTCCGACCTGCGCCACGGGACACGCCGCGCTATCCGCGCTCCGACGAACGCGCAAACCCACCCCGAAGTAGATAAGGCGCCGCGTCGCGCCCAGTCGCGTCTTCGTTAAACCGTCTCGCCAAAGACACAACTACCGCGCCAATTTTGCCCATTCGAGCGGGGAATCCTGGAAAAAAGGGACAACTCCAGGCCATAATGTCCGCAAAAATCCCCAGCAAGGACTGCTAGTGACCCAGGCCCCACCGCTCGAGCTGCTAAAACAGGTGCGCACCCGCTTCACCCAACGAGAAATCGCCGCTCACGTCGGCAAGGACATCAAGACGGTGCGCCGCTGGGAAAAGGGCGAGACGCCCTGTCCGGCGATGCTCGAGCCCGCCCTGCGCGATCTGCTGCAGACCGGCGCAGCGAACAGGCACGGCGCGGCAAACGGTGACGCCAGCTTCCGCTTTATCGACCTGTTCGCCGGCATCGGCGGCATCCGCATGGGTTTCGAGGCGCAGGGCGGCGCGTGCATCTTCACTAGCGAATGGAACGATTTCTCCAAGAAGACCTATCTGGAGAACTACGGCGCGGATCACTCGTTCATCGGCGACATCGTCTCGTTTCCGGCCAGCGAGGTACCCGCTCACGACGTGCTGCTCGGCGGCTTTCCCTGCCAGCCGTTCTCGATCGCCGGCGTCAGCAAGAAAAACGCCATGGGCCGGCCGCATGGCTTCGAATGCTCGACTCAGGGGACGCTGTTCTTCGACGTCGCCCGCATCATCGCCGCCAAGCGCCCCGCCGCGTTCCTGCTGGAGAACGTGAAGAACCTGCTGTCGCACGACAAGGGCCGCACCTTCGAGGTCATCCTGCAGACGCTGCGCGACGAACTCGGCTACGAAGTGCACTACCGCATCGTCGACGGCCAGCATTTCACGCCGCAACACCGCGAGCGGATCATCATCGTCGGTTTTCGCGGCAAGACGGCGTTCTCATGGGACGATCTGCGGCTGCCGGAACAAGGCCCGCGGCTCGGCTCTATCCTGCACCGCACCGACGGCAGCGAGCCGGTGCTGCCGTGGGACCACGACCGCTTCTTCGATCACGCGAAGAAGCGTGTGCAGCCGAAGTACACGCTCACACCGAATCTGTGGACCTATCTGCAGAACTACGCGGAAAAGCATCGCGCGGCGGGCAACGGCTTCGGCTTCGGCATGGCCTACCCCGACAGCGTGACACGCACCCTGTCGGCCCGCTATCACAAGGACGGCTCTGAAATCCTCGTTTCCCAGGGCAAGCGGCTGCGCCCGCGTCGCCTCACGCCGCGTGAATGCGCGCGGCTGATGGGCTTTCCCGACACGTTCCGGATTCCCGTCAGCGACACCCAGGCATACCGTCAGTTCGGCAACAGCGTAGTGATGCCGGTGATGCAGGAAGTGGCGCGCATCATGCTGCCCCACGTGCAGGCGCTGCTTGGCGCGCCAGGCGCGCAGGCTCAGGCGAACGGCGTTGCACAAGGCGCGGCCGGTGACGGCCTGCAGAGCACGGCCCAGGGCAGATGGCACAACGGCGTGGAAGACCGCTTGCAAACCGGGTTACAGGCGACACCGGGAGCCGGCTTGCCGGCCCGGCCGCAAAAAGCGCGGCAACCCAAGCCGAAAGACGCGTCGCCACGCGCCACGGGCGCGCGCCCCGTCGCGGCCCGTAGAACCGCTCCACAGGCGCGCGTGCGCGTGGGCTGATGGTCGATATCGTCGATCCCGCCACACGCAGCCGGATGATGTCCGGCATCCGCGGGCGCAACACCAAACCGGAGCTGCTGATCCGCAGCCTGCTGCATCGGCAGGGCTTCCGCTTCCGTCTGGACGCGCGCGATCTGCCGGGACGCCCCGACATCGTCCTGCCGCGTTACCGCGCGGTCGTGTTCGTGCACGGCTGCTTCTGGCACGGCCACGATTGCCCGCTCTTCAAATGGCCACAGACGCGCCCGGAATTCTGGCGCGAAAAGATCGGCCGCAACCGCAGCAACGACGAGAAGTCGCGCGCCGCCCTGCTTGCCGCCGGCTGGCGCGTCGCGGTGGTGTGGGAATGTGCCCTGCGGGGCGCCAACCGGGATCTCGACGGCGTGTTGCAGCAACTAACCGACTGGCTGCACAGCGACGCCACCGAACTCGAAGCGCGCAGTTGAGGCCCTGCGCCGAGCGCCTGCCCGCCTCGAGCGATCGAACCAGCCGCCGGTGATACACTCGATTGGGCTCACCCGGGTCTGTCCGCAATGCGCTTTTCCGGCAGCTCGACCCATCTGAGAACCACCTTAAGGAGGCATACGATGGCTGACTTCCGTCTCTGGTCCGACGACTTCCCCACCAACGGCTTCATGCCGAAAGCCCAGGAATACGACGACAAGGCATTCGGCGTGGACGGCGAAAACATCTCCCCGGCTTTGCAGTGGGAGGCGCCGCCGGAAGATACGCAAAGCTTCGCTCTCACCGTTCACGATCCCGACGCGCCGACCGGCAGCGGCTTCTGGCACTGGGTCGTGGTCAACATTCCGGCCGATCTGCGCTCGCTGCCCCGCAACGCCGGCAAAGCCGACGGCAGCCTGCTGCCGCAAGGCGCGCTGCAGGTGCGCAACGATTACGGCACAGCGGGCTTCGGCGGCGCCGCCCCGCCGCGCGGCGACAGGACGCACCGCTACATTTTCCGCCTGCACGCGCTGAAGGTGGCGCAGTTGCCGATCAATGCGGAAACGACCAACGCGATCGCGCGCTTCATGACGCACCTGAACGAAATCGATTCGACGACGCATACCGGTCTGTACGAACTGAAATAAACGACGCGCAAAGTGGCGCCGGGATGGGCATCCTGCTCGCTCCGGCGCCATGGCGGCAACCCGGCCGGACGCCACAGGTCCGCGCATATGTCTCGCACCCGAACCCGCAGATATCCCCCGCCTTCACCTCCTATACGATGCACGCCCCAGCCTCCGGTAACGACTGTTCCACTCCTTCAGGCGCGCCGAGCGGCGTCCATTCCCTCACACCCGATACCGAACTGGGACTGCCCCTGCCGCAGCGCTATTGGGCCATCGTCGTGGTCGCGCTCGGCATTACGCTTGCCGTGCTCGACAGCGCGATCGCCAACGTGGCGCTGCCGACCATCGCCCGCGATCTGCATGCGAGCGCCGCCGCATCGATCTGGGTGGTCAACGCCTATCAACTGGCGATCACCATTTCGCTGCTGCCGCTGGCGTCGCTAGGCGACCGGATCGGCTACCGGCGCGTCTATCTGGGTGGCCTGATGCTGTTCACGGTCGCCTCGCTCGGCTGCGCGCTGTCCACCTCGCTGACGACGCTCACCCTTGCGCGCGTGATCCAGGGCTTCGGCGCGGCAGGCATCATGAGCGTCAATACCGCCCTCGTGCGGACCATCTATCCGCGCGTCCAGTTGGGACGCGGCGTCGCCATCAATGCGATGGTCGTCGCGGTTTCCTCCGCGATCGGACCGACGGTCGCCTCGGGCGTGCTCGCTATCGCCCCGTGGCCGTGGCTGTTCGCCATCAACGTACCGATCGGGATTGCGGCGGTCGTCACGGGCCTCAAGGCACTGCCCGGAAATGCGGGGCATCAGGCGCCATACGACTACCTCAGCGCCGTGATGAACGCCCTGGTGTTCGGCCTGCTGATTTTCGCGATCGACGGACTCGGCCACGGCGAAGCCTGGGCCTATATCGCGCTCGAAGCGCTCGGCGCTGCGGTAATCGGCTTTTTCTTCGTGCGCCGGCAGTTGACGCAAGCGGCGCCGCTATTGCCCGTGGATCTGCTGCGCATTCCGGTGTTTGCGCTATCGGTCGGCACGTCGGTTTGCTCGTTCGCCGCGCAGATGCTCGCCTTCGTGTCGCTGCCGTTCATGCTGCAGGACACGCTCGGTCTGTCGCAGGTTCAGACCGGGCTGCTGATGACGCCGTGGCCGCTCGTCATCGTCGTGGCCGCGCCGTTGTCGGGCGTGCTGTCGGACCGGCTGTCGGCGGGTTGGTTGGGCGGCATCGGACTGGCCGCGCTGACGGCCGGTTTGCTGCTGCTCGCCACACTCGGCGCGCATCCCGATCCGCTACAGATTGTCTGGCGCATGGCGTTGTGCGGCGCGGGCTTCGGCATCTTCCAGTCGCCCAACAATCGCACCATGCTGGCCGCCGCGCCGCGCGAGCGCAGCGGCGGCGCCAGCGGCATGCTGGGCACCGCGCGCCTGACCGGGCAGACGCTCGGCGCGGCGCTGGTGGCGCTGATCTTCGGCATTGCGCCGCAGCATGGGCCCACCATCGTCCTGTATGTCGCAGCGTGTTTTGCCGCAATGGCCGCGGTCGTCAGCACGATGCGGGTGACGCAGCGCGCGAGCCCGGCCGCCGCGTAAGTGAAAACGCGCTCACGCAGTGCTAACCTTATAAGGCGGTAGCCCGCACCTGCGGCACTCCGCGCTGTCCAAGGCACTATCCGCGCCGCGTCTTCAAGCATCGCGCGGCAGCGGGTGTCCCTGCACTTCCCTGCATGGTTTCTGAACGATGCCGAGGGGGTTCACATGTCACTCATCGTTGCTGCACGCTTCACCACGTTTCCTGCTGCCGAAACCGCTGCGCAAAAGCTGTTCGAGCGCGGCTTCGTCGAGGAAGACGTCACGCTGTTCTTCGTCAATCCACGCGGTCAGCACGCGCGCTACGCGCCGGATCACCACGGTCCGGAGGCAAGCGCCGCAGCGCCGCCCCATCACCTGGCAGGTCACGGTGCAAGTATCGGAGCGGTCGCCGGCGCGATCGTCGGTGCGGCGATCTTCATGGCGTTCGCCGCGTCGCTGCCGGTGGTCGTGATCGCGGCGGGGGTCGGAGCGTATCTCGGCTTGCGCGTCGGCGCGTTCGTGCAAGCGCGCAGCGCCGGCGTCGCGCATCTTGAGCTCGTGCATCACGAGATGCGCGATTCAGGCGTACTGGTGGCCGTGCATGTCTGCGAAGACAACCAGCTCGACGCCGCCACCGTACTGCGCGAAGCAGGCGGCACCGACCTCGAGCACGCCTCGGGACGCTGGCAACGCGGCCGTTGGGCAGACTTCGATCCGACCGCCACGCCTGTGCCGCTTGGCGAGTTGAATCAGCAACACGCGTAGCAAGGTTCGCGCGAGGCGAATGCAGACGAAAACGGCGGCCCGAGGGCCGCCGTGAAGCGCGTTTTGTCAGCTTGGGCGCCGGAGCAAACCCGGCAAGCCGCTTGATGGATTCGACGTGACAGCCTGAGTGAGAACCGGCTTTGCACCACCGGAACTGGAGCCTCGCTCGACGCCTGATCCAGCGTCTCTCTCAGCCCCCGATCACCGCACTAAGCGCCGTTCAGCGCTTCAAGTCGCTGTCACGTCTGCGAGCTTTACCGCTTTGGCCGCCACCGACGACGCCGTCGCCACATTGCGCAAGTCAGCAAGGAAAGTATCGCGCCACACCGAGAGGTTGTTCTCGCGCAGCGGCGCCATCATGTCCGCGTGCCGCGCCTGGCGTTCCGCGAGCGGCATCGAAAGCGCACGCTCGAGCGCCTCGGCCATCTGCGACAGATCGAACGGATTCACCACCAGGGCGCCCGGCAACTGCTCGGCCGCGCCGGCAAACTGCGACAGCACCAGCACGCCCGGATCGGCCGGGTCCTGCGATGCAACGTACTCCTTCGCAACGAGGTTCATGCCGTCGCGCAGCGGCGTCACGTAACCCACCTGCGATTGACGGAACAGCGCCATCAGCAGATTACGCTCGTACTTGCGGTTCAGGTACTGGATCGGCGTCCAGTCGAGCTGCGCAAAGCGGCCGTTGATGCGCCCGGCTTCGCCCTCGAGCGTCTGACGAATGCGCTGGTACGTCTGCACGTCGGAGCGCGTCGGCGGTGCGATCTGCACCAGCGAGACGCGGCCGTGCCAACCTGGCGCATTGAGCAGCAAACGCTCGAACGCCTGGAAGCGCTCGACCAGTCCCTTCGAATAATCGAGGCGGTCCACGCTCATGATCAGCTTGCGGCCCCGCATGCCGTCACGCAGGCTGCGCACCGGCTTGCGGTCGGTGAACTGCTCAGCGGCTCTCGCGATCGCTTCGGGATAGATCCCGATCGGATAGGCCGCGACTTTCAGGAAGCGGTTATAGGCATGCATCATGCCGTCTTCGCTCGACGTGCCGTGTTGCCCGCGCTCGATATAGTCGACAAACGACTGCCGGTCGGCTTCAGTCTGAAAGCCGACCACGTCGTAGCTGCACATGGCCTTCACGAGCTCTTCGTGCGGCGGCACGCTGCGCAGCACTTCCGGCACCGGAAACGGGATATGCAGGAAAAAGCCGATCGGATTCTTCACGCCGAGTTCACGCAGGCACTTGGCGAACGGCAGCAGGTGATAGTCGTGCACCCAGATGATGTCGTCGGGCTTGACCATCTCCTTCAATTGCTTCGCGAGCGTCTGGTTCACCCGCAGATATCCGGCGTACTCCTGACGATCGAAGCGCGACAGATCGTTGCGGTAGTGGAAAGTCGGCCATAGCGTCGCGTTCGAAAAGCCGCGGTAGTACTGGTCGTAGTCGCGCTTGGTCAGGCCCACCGTCGCGTAGGTCACGTTGCCCTGCTTTTCGATCAGCGGCTGCGCCGGCTCCGCCACCGTCTCGCCGCTCCAGCCGAACCATACGCCGCCGGTTTCCTTGAGGGCATCCAGTACGCCGATTGCAAGACCGCCTGCTGCGGGGCGGCCTTCCTGCGTCGGCGCGACACGATTCGATACCACGATCAATCTGCTCATTGGTGCTTCACCTCACTCAGTTGTTCGTGCCGTCCTGGTGTATGCAAGTCGCGTGCCGCATCTCAAATCTGGTGGAAGAAAAATGTATGCAAATGTGACAGACAGGTATAAACCTGCCGTTCGCAGGCATCGCAGAACAAGAATTTTCTGTTTCGTCCGGCGTCGGCGAAATCGCTCAGGCGTCCTGCTCAGAGCCGAGATCGCGCTGGTATTCGAGTCCTTCCTGGCGCACGCCGCCCTGGTTGTGCTCGCCGTCCGGCGGGGCGTCGGGGGCGACGCGGTTCTGCCCTGCCGGGTCCGGGCCGACGGGCGGGCCGCCCGATGGCGAGCCCCCCGCTCCGCTGCCGGGGCGCGAGTCGCGCTTCGAATGACGCGCGGAGCGCCGCAATGCCGGGTGTCTCATGATCGATGCCTCCTGGGGAAGCCAGCCGTCCTCGTTGGCGGTCTCAACATAGTCTAGGGCCCGCAGCGTCAATTTGCCGGTAAAAGCGTCACCGCCTTTGTAACAAGTACAGCGATGCCGCGTATCGGGCGGGCGGGAGTCGTCATGGCGGCGGCGCCGCTTCGTAGAGTCGTTTCTCAAGGAAGCGCCGGGCCGCCCCAAGTTTCCCGCCTCGGCGGGAAGGCCCCCGCCCCGAAGGAAGTCCCCTTGGGGGATTGGGGGATTGCATCCTCGGGGGCCTGGCGCGTAAGCGACAGGTCTGGGGGCGCTCAAAAGGTCATATGGCGAACCGCGCTACACGACGTGTGCGGCGCCTCACCGGGCTGCGCAGGCGGATCGCCGATCGGCGGCGCGCTGGGTTCGTCCGGTTCGCGGCTCGGATCCGGCACGGTCTCGGGTTCGCCGGGATTGGGCGGGTCGGTCGGCTCGGGGCGATGCGCCTCGAGCACGGGAGCGGGGGTATGTAGCGGCATAAACGTTCCTTTCATGCGTTCGTATGGATCGCAGCAAGGCCTGTGCCGTGGCGTACACACCCGGCAGCGCGTCAGACGTCGGCGCCGCCCAATGCCCGCGATTCGTCGGAAGCGTCGCCGTCCTCGCCACGGCTCGCATCGTTGCCGTACTCGACAAGGCGGTTGTACAGCGTCTTCAGACTGATGCCGAGGATTTCCGCCGCACGCGTTTTCACCCCGCCGCACTGCTCCAGCGTGGCGAGGATCAACTGGCGATCCGCTTCGGCAAGCGAGGTGCCGAACGGAATCGTGATCGCCGTACCCGCAGCCGGTTTGGACAGCGTGATCTGCAGCGGCACCGTCGCCGTGCTGTCCGAATCCGAGCCGGACATGATGTGCGCACGCTGCACATAGTTCTTCAGCTCGCGCACGTTGCCGGGCCACGGGTACGACAGCAGCATCTCCTTGACCGCAGCCGGGAAGTGCTTGCGCGTGCTGTGACGCTCGTTGAGTTCGTCGAGAAAGGCCTGCGCGAGCAATTCGACGTCCTTGCCGCGCTCGCGCAGCGGCGGCAGGCTGATCGGAAACACGTTCAGGCGGTGATACAGGTCGAGGCGCAGCTTGCCTTCGAGCACCGCCTGCTCCGGATCGCGATTGGTGGCCGCAATCAGGCGCACGTCGGTTTCGATTTCTCTCGTCGTGCCGACCCGCATGAACATGCCGGTTTCGAGCACGCGCAGCAGCTTGACCTGCAACTCGACCGGCATTTCGGTGATTTCGTCGAGGAACAGCGTGCCGCCGTTGGCCCGCTCGAAATAACCCTTGTGCTGCCGGTCCGCGCCCGTGAACGAGCCGCGTTCGTGGCCGAACATCTCCGACTCGATCAGGTTCGGCGAAATAGCGCCGCAGTTGACCGCGAGGAACGCGTGCTTGCGGCGCAGGCTCAACTGGTGCACGGTCTGCGCGGCCACTTCCTTGCCGGTGCCGGACTCGCCCACCAGCATCACCGAGGCGGCCGTCGGGGCAACCCGGCTGATCTGATCGTAGACCTCCTGCATGGCCGGCGAATTGCCGAGCATCAGGCCGAAGCGGCCCATGCGGCGCAGTTCGCCGCGCAACGTACCGATTTCGGCCTTGAGGTCGCCGGGGCGCGGCAGGCGCGACAAAATCGACTTCACGCGCTGCATGTTGATCGGCTTCACGAGGTAATCGGTCGCGCCCATTTTCAGCGCGTTCACGGCCGATTCCACCGTGGCGTGGCCGGTAATCACGATGACTTCGACGCCCGAGCGCGGATCGAGATCTTCGAACAGGTCGACGCCGCTGCCGTCCGGCAGCTTCAGATCGGTAAAGACGACGTCCGGCATCTGCCGGACCAACTGGATGCGCGCTTCGCGCAGATCGCCTGCAGAAGCGGTAGTAAGGCCATCTTCCGCGATGATGGCAGCAAGCGCCTCGCGGGTACCGGCGTCGTCATCGACAATCAATACGTGTGGCATCGTGTCTCGAAAGCGCGAAAGTTCTGGGTGGGGATGGCATGCGCGAAGGCATGGAGAAACCGCCGGGCGCTTGCGCGCCGCCACCGTTGCGCCGCGCAGATAGTGCAACGGTGTGAGGACACGCTGACTTTACGACCGCCCTCTATGCTTCAGCAAAATCCGGACTTGGCGCACGCACTTGGCACAAATCCGCAACAATTAACGTGTCCCACATGGCGAAACGCCCGTATTGTTGTGTGAATATTTATTATAAAACTTTATTAAGACAACCTGTAAGGTCCGTCTCCGCTAACTCCGCCCTTCGTATCCCCTTCGTACCGTTTAACGTTTCTGTCCCGCGCAGCGCTTCTCAGCCATGGGGGAAAGGCCACGCCTCGCCGCGGCCATTCGAGGCGCGCGCTCCATTTGCGGCGGTAGCGGACACTCCGCCGGACGGAACCACAGTTGCGCTCGGCGCCGCCTGGGGGGTCGCAACGACCGCCCCGCCCTCGCCTTCCCAGCGACTCAGTTCGCGATTCAAATTCGCTTGCGAGGCGCGATGCTTTTGCGCCCAGTTCCATGCCAGCAAACCGCCGACGGCGACAAGCGCGCCGAAAATGCCAATCTTGGGCCGTGCCATAAGTCGATCCTCCGTAACGTATCCCGCGAGCCGCCACCGGATAGCGCATAGGCGCGGCATTTCGCAAAAGTCCGGGTGTCGCAAACGGCATACCCGAGAAGAGCGCAGCGACACATGCTGTTTGGACAGCGCGGCTACGCAATCGTTAGCGCGGTATGTGGAGCTGCACGCGTGATCGAGATGCGGATTGCCGTGCCGCGTGACAGGTGCTTAAATCGATTTTTGTGAGATAGTGACCCATTGCATCGATGCGCGGGCCCACGCTCTTGGCGGGCCTGCGCGGCACTATCGAACACATTTGCACAGGACAACCTGGTTATGGCGTCGACCGATCTGGACTCGCCCGCGCTTGCTTCCGGCAACGCAGCGGCAGCGGGCAAGTCCCGCGTGACGGACGGCGTTGCGGGACTCAAGTCATACGGCCTGCTGTATGGCTCATCCCCCGTGATGCTTGATTTATACGATCAAATCGAACGGGTTGCGTCGACCGATGCGACCGCTCTCATCATCGGCGAATCCGGCACGGGCAAGGAGCTGATCGCCCGCACGATTCACGATCGGAGCGCGCGCAAGGAGGCGCCCTTTATCGCCGTCAACTGCGGCGCGATTCCCGACGAACTGATCGAAGCAGAACTGTTCGGCCACGAAAAAGGCAGCTTCACCGGCGCCGTGCAGGGGCGCATCGGCTACTTCGAGCACGCCAACGGCGGCACGCTGTTTCTCGACGAAATCACTGAA
Source organism: Paraburkholderia sp. SSBN10T (assembly GCF_056619545.1). Taxonomy (NCBI): domain Bacteria; kingdom Pseudomonadati; phylum Pseudomonadota; class Betaproteobacteria; order Burkholderiales; family Burkholderiaceae; genus Paraburkholderia; species Paraburkholderia sp. SSBN10T. Next base: position 158,079 of record NZ_JBWQQI010000010.1, on the reverse strand, counting down.
ATGGCGCCGGTGCGCCAGGTCAAGCTGCTGCGCGCGCTGGAGACCGGCACGTTTTATCGGGTTGGCGGCAACGAACTGATCAGCGGCGACGTACGCGTGATTGCGGCCACCAACCGCGACCCGGCCGTCGCTGTGAAGGAAAACGGTCTGCGCGAAGACCTGATGTACCGGCTTGCGGTATTTCCGCTGCGTGCGCCGCCGCTGCGCGAGCGCGACGGCGATCGCGAACTGCTTGCGCAGCATTTCCTCGCTGCGTTGAACGCGCAGGAAAACACCAGCAAGAGCTTCAGCAAACGATCCATCGAGACGCTGCGCACGTGGTCGTGGCCCGGCAATGTGCGCGAGCTGAAAAACGCCATCTACCGGGCTTTCATTCTCGCCGAAAAGACCGTCGAGCTGCCGCATCCGCATCTCGCCTCGCGCGTGAAGAAGGCCGTCACCCAAGGCGATGCGATGAGCGTCTGGATCGGCACGCCGCTTGCCGATGCGCAGAAGCAGATCATCCTCGGCACGCTCAAGTACTGCGGCGGCGACAAGCGGCGCGCGGCCAAAGCGCTCGGTGTGAGCCTGAAGACGCTCTACAACCGGCTCAGCACCTACGGCACCGACGATGCGGCGGAGGAAAGCGAGCCCTGACACCCGCCGGGCATAGCGAGCCAAGCCAGAAAAGGCCGAGGGTCGCATCATCTTTTGCAATTGCTTGCATTTTCCCTATCCCAATTGCAAAACGCATCCTGCAGAATGTTGCGGCGCCGCGCGCGGCGCGTCATCAGCCCGGTGCGCCGCAACCACTCGGCGCGCACGGCAGAGGCAGGAGCACGGACAGGGAAATGCAAAAATCAAACCGTAGTGCACGCTGGGCTGAGCGGGCCCCGCGTGCGGGCGTCGCGGCGCTGGTTGCGCCATTCGTCGCTGTGGCCGTTCTGGCCACAACCAGCTTGAGCGGCTGCAGCTCGATTTACTCCGAAAGCGCCACCGCCGGCGCCGGTATCGCGGGCGCCGCGATCGCCGCCAAGGTCACCCGCAACGCCGCCGTCGCAACCGGCATCGGCCTCGGCGCCGTCGCCGCCGCGCAGGCCGGCGTGCAGTACTCACAACGCATAGTCCACCGCGACACCCAGGACGGTATCGCCAAGGTGGCCGGGCCGCTCGACGTCGGCGCGGTCGCGCCGTGGAGCGTCACCCACAGCGTGCCGATCGAAGACGACGAGCACGGCCGGGTTACGGTGAGCCGCACCATCAGCGCAGGCGCGCTCGACTGCAAGGAGATCGTCTTCTCGGTAGATGCGGACGCGACCAAGGACAAGCCGGCCAGCAGCGCGTTCTATGTCGCCTCCATCTGCCGCGACGGCACGGCGTGGAAATGGGCGTCCGCCGAACCCGCCACCGAACGCTGGGGCGCGCTGCAATGACGCCGCGCCTGACACCCGCTTCCCCTTCGAGCCTGCGCCTCGTGCTGGCCGGCGCGCTGTGCGTCGGCGCCAGCCTGCTGACGAGCGGCTGCTCGTCGGTCGGCGCGGCGAGCGGCGCCGCGGCCGGGGTCGCCTCGGGCCTCGTGACCGCCAATCCGGCGGTCGGCATCGGCGTCGGCATTGCGGTGCAATCGGCCACCGACGAGGCCGTGAAACGCTACATGCGCAGCATGCACAGCGACCAGCAGAACGAGATCGCGGCGCTTGCCGGCAGCATGCCGGTAGGCGCGTCCAAGCCATGGAGCGTCAAGCACACCATGCCGATCGAGAACGGCCACGGCGAAGTGCGGGTGACGCGTGCGTTCACATCGGCGCTCGCCATCTGCAAGGACTTTGTGTTCTCGGTTGCGGACAGCGACAAGCCGGACGCGCACGCAGACTGGTACACCGCCAGCGCCTGCCTGCAGGACAAAGGCTGGAAGTGGGCGTCGGCCGAACCGGCCGTCGAACGCTGGGGCAACCTGCAATAAAACAGAAGGGGCGGCAGGTTTGACCTTGCCGCCCCTTCTTCAACCGCTAACCGTGACGCTCAGGACTCGACGTCCTCGAGGCTGAAAATTTCCGTCTGGTCGTTGTACGAGAAGATCTCGCCGTAGCGGCCCCAGTTGATCACGGCGTCGAGCGTCTCTTCCGCGGCGCTGTCCGACAAGAAGTCTTCCAGTTCCTGTTCGAAACGCACGCGCGGCGCGCGATGTCCCGGGCGCTCGTTGAGCACCTTCTTGACCCGCGCGGCGAGCGGCACGTGACGCAGCAGATGCTCGGCGAACATCATCTTGCGTTCCTGCGTGCCGAACTCGGCAAACACGCGCGCCGGCGGCGTCAGGAAAATGTCGCCTTCACGCACGTCGGCAAAGCCCAGATGCTGCAGCACTTCGGCCACCGGGAACAGATCGTCCACCTCGAGATGCAGCGAGCGGGCGATTTCCGGCATGTCGGCACGGCCGTGATACGGCGCCGCGGCCAGCATCTCGATCAGACCGGCCATCAGGTTGGTCGACACATGCGGCAGCCAGCTACCCAGCTCGAGGCCCTTCTTCGCCGCCTCGTCGGTCTGACGCGCCGTCATCTTCGCGTAGATATCGTCCACCAGGCGGCGGAACTCCGGGTCCAGCCGGTTGCGCGGATGTTTGAACGGCACCTTGATCTCGGCGAGCACGCGGCCCGGGTTCGACGACAGCACCAGGATCCGGTCGCACATGAACACCGCTTCCTCGATGTTGTGCGTGACGATCAGCACCGACTTGATCGGCATGCGGCCCTGGGTCCACAGATCGAGCAGGTCGGTACGCAGCGTTTCGGCGGTCAGCACATCGAGCGCGGAGAACGGTTCGTCCATCAGGAGCAGCGTTGGGTCGACCACCAGTGCACGGGCAAAGCCCACGCGCTGGCGCATGCCGCCCGAGAGCTCGCGCGGATAGGCGTTTTCGAAGCCGTCCAGGCCGATCAGGTCGATCGCGGCCAGCGCGCGTTCGCGGCGCTCGCGCGCGCCCACGCCCTGAGCTTCGAGACCGGCTTCCACGTTCTGCAGCACGGTCAGCCACGGGAACAGCGCGAAGGTCTGGAACACCATCGCCACACCTTTGGCCGGACCGTCGAGCGGCTTGCCGAGGTACGAGACCTGGCCGTCGGTGGGTTTGATCAGCCCGGCGATGATCCGCAACAAGGTCGACTTGCCCGAGCCCGAGCGGCCCAGCATCCCGACAATCTCCCCTTCGCGCAGCGACAGGTTCACACCGTCGAGCACCAGCAGCTCGCCCTGCGTCTTGTTGAAGCCTCGGGACACTTCCTTGACGGCCAGAATTTCGTCACCCAGACGCGGGGGGGCAGGCGGTGTCTGAACCGGCGCGGCGGTTACGGCAGCTTTAGGATTTTGCATCGCGGTTTGCCTTTAAATTCCTGTCAATCGAGCCGAAGCTTGGATTCGGCGTAGGCGTACATCGGACGCCACAGCAGGCGGTTGAACATAGTCACAAACAGGGACATCACGGCAATGCCGAGAATGATCTTCGGGAAGTCGCCCGCGGCGGTAGTCTGCGCGATATACGCACCCAGCCCGTGAGCCTGGACCTTGGTATCGCCCCACTGCACGAACTCGGCCACGATGCTCGCATTCCACGCGCCGCCCGAGGCGGTAATCGCGCCCGTCACGTAATACGGGAAAATGCCCGGCAGCATCGCCTTGCGCCACCACTGCCAGCCGCGGATGCCGAAGTTGGTGGCCGCTTCCTTATAGTCATTCGGGTAAGAACTGGCGCCCGCAATAACATTGAACAGGATATACCACTGGGTGCCGAGCACGATCAGCGGCGACAGCCAGATATCCGGGTTCAGATGGAAGCGCACGATGACGATCACGAACACCGGGAACAGCAGGTTGGCCGGGAACGCGGCGAGGAACTGCGCGAGCGGCTGGATCTTCTCGGCGAGCGCCGGGCGCAGTCCGATCAGCACGCCGAGCGGCACCCAGATCACTGAGGCGATGATGATCAGCAGAAGCACGCGCACCAAGGTAATCAGGCCGAGTACGAACACGTGGCCGACTTCGTCGAGCGTCACGCCGGTGCGCACATAGGTCACCACGCGATAGACGACATACAGCGTAAGGAGAATCACGAGGATACCCCAGACGATGTCGCCCACACGCGACGATTTCTGACGCTGCGGCATCGCAAAGCCGATGCGGGCGAACGACGGCAAGCGCATCGGCACCCGCGCGGCGTGCGCGAAGATCCAGCCGATCGGCACCAGCAGGCGGTGAATCAGGCGGGTGCGGCGCACCAGGTCGAGCAGCCACGACTCCGGCGCATCGCCCGAACTGGTGTTCTCCATGCGGAACTTGTCGGCCCACGCCACCAGCGGACGGAACAGAAACTGGTCATAGGCCAGGATCACGACCGTCATCGTCAGGATCACCCAGCCCACCGCGTGCATATTCTTGTCCGAGATCGCCTGGGCCAGATACGCGCCGATGCCCGGCAGCGTGATCGTGTTGTTGCCCACCGTGATCGCCTCCGAGGCCACCACGAAGAACCAGCCGCCCGACATCGACATCATCATGTTCCAGATCAGGCCCGGCATCGAGAACGGCACTTCGAGCTTCCAGAAGCGCTGCCAGCCGGTCAGGTGGAAACCGCGCGAGACTTCGTCCAGGTCGCGCGGCACCGTGCGCAGCGACTGGTAGAAGCTGAACGTCATGTTCCACGCCTGGCTGGTGAAGATCGCGAAGATCGCCGCCAGCTCCGCGCCCAGCACCCGGCCCGGAAACAGCGCAAGGAAGAATGTGACCGTAAACGAAATGTAGCCGAGCACCGGCACCGACTGCAGGATGTCGAGAATCGGCACCAGCACGAGGCCCGCGCGGCGGCTCTTGGCGGCGAGCGTACCGTAGATCAGCGTGAACGCCAGCGACGCCACCATCGCCGCGAGCATGCGCAGCGTGGTGCGCAGCGCGTACTCAGGCAGGCTCGACGGGTCGAGCGAGATCACCTGGGTCTTCAGCGTCGACAGCGGCGCGAGCGTCTGGTGAAAGCCGATCGCCGTGAACGCGAGCGCGCAGATGATCAGCGGGAAGGCAACGAAGTCCCAGCCGTTCGGCAGCAACCGCCAGGCGGAAGCATTGGCGGTGCGTTTCAGATCGAAACTGAAGTCCATCAGGCACTCTTCCTGGTTGCAGGCGCTACGTTAAGACAGGCCGCCTCGAGCGGCGCCGGAGATACAGGACTCATCCCGCCTGCCCGTTGCAAGGCAAGCTCGGCGCACAGGCCGGCAGATCGGTCCGGAAAGCGGAAATCAGATATGGCAACAAGCATAGGCGCGTTGGTCGTGAGCGTCGGGGAGAGATTGAAGCGGTGACAACCGGGCCCCGGGCGAACCGCCCCGGACCAGCGGCACCGCTCCGGCCACCTTGTCATGGCGGACGCCGTCATGGGCGGTTGGCCAGCTTTCCTTGTTTTTGACGGCACGACACTACTACAACCTGTGTTTCAGGCACAACCTTTCGGACCAAATCAGTCGGATACGGGCTGGAAAACCCGCAATCCCATTCAGAAAGCCCCCCCAGTAGCCGTTAATTACCTGGTGGTACGCCAGCATTCCTCAATAACGGATGGCGCTGCGCCACCTGGCGGTTAAAATCGAGACAAGGCGGCCGGCTGCGGCCGGCCGGGTATGAGCGGGCTGGATCCAGCCCGTCTGCCAACGCCGTAGATGACTCGCCCCTCCAGGTAACGACCCAGCGCCGGCGCGCTGCAACGATTGACCCAGTTGCATATAAAAGTCAGACGGATCCGAGAGTCGATGAACAGGAAATCCTTGCGCCAGGCCTTCGGACCGCTCAGCTTAGTGCTGGTCGTGCTCCTGTGCTGGCTCGCGTCCGGCATCATTGCGGACCGGATGGTTCAGCAAGAGCTCGATGCCGCGCTGCGCACGCAGCGGCAAATGTCCGTCTCGATCGTCGACAATATGGCGGAGGTGATCGCCAGCGACCTCTCCATGGCTCGCGCCATTCCCGCCACGATGGCGGAAATGGACGTCGTCGAGCACGCCCTCGCCCAATCGCAAAACTATGCGGCGAACGGCGCCATGCCGCTGCCCATGCTGCGCGCGATCTTGCTCCAGGCACCGCAACTGGCCGCCGTCAGCGGCTTCCTGCATGACGCCCAAGGCTTCTCCGGACTCGACTCGATCTGGCTCGTCAACGCCAACGGCCTGTGCGTTGCGTCCAGCAACACGCAGTCGCGCAATTTCGTCGGCGTCGACATGCGCGCGCGCAACTATTTGTCCAACGCCCTGCTGGGCGCCTTCGGCGAGGCCTACGGCGTAGGCCGGGCCAGCGGCGAACCGGGCATCTTCATTGCCGCGCCGGTCTACGACGACGGTGTGCTGGTCGGGGCGGTGATCGCCAAGGTCGGCATCGGACGCTTGCGCCACTGGGTCGCCCACGCGGGCACCTTCGTCGCCGACGAGAACGGCGTCATCATCATGGCGCACAACAGCGCGCTCGAAGGACACGCGCTCGCCAACGGGCACGTCCGGCAGATGAGCGCCGATGAACGCAAGAACACCTACCGCCGGCTCGATTTTCCGAACGTGCAGATCGAAGCGGACATGCAGCGGGTGCGCGAGAAAGCGCCGTGGGTGCCTGCCGAGATCGCCGCGCAACTGTTCGGCGTGGCAGACAAGCCCGAACCGGTTCTCTACGAATCGCGCAGCGGCCTCAACTCGGGGCTGTCCGCGCATCTGGTGGATCCGCTCGCCGCCTGGCCGGAGCTGCTGCGCAACCATAAGCGCGACCGTCTGCTGGTGTTTCTGACGCTTGCCGGCACCGCGGCGCTCGCGTGGGTAATCACCGTCTCCTATGTGCGCGAACGGCGTCATCATCGCGCCACCCGCGACCTTGCCGAGCAGTTGCAGTCGGCCAATACGCTGCTGTCCGCCGAGGCGCGTCACGATTCGCTGACGGGTGCGTTGTCGCGCCGCTACTTCCTTGACCTGCTGCGCCACGAGATCGAACATGCCCACGCGAGCAGCGAGCCGCTCTGCATGGCGATTGCCGACCTTGACCATTTCAAGCAGATCAACGACTGCTTCGGCCATGCCGCCGGCGACCGCGCGCTCGAACATTTTGTCGATACCTGCCGGACCGAACTGCGCAGTAGCGACGCGATCGGCAGGCTGGGCGGCGAGGAGTTCGGCATCCTGTTGCCGGCCACCTCACTCGAGACGGGACGCGACGTGGTGGAACGGCTGCGCACCCGGCTCAAGGCCAGGCCGTCGACCAAGCTGCCCGCGTCGGCCAGCCTGAGCGTATCGATCGGGATCACCGAACTCTCGGCACAGGACCTGCCCGAGCGGATCATGAGCCGGGCCGACCTCGCGCTGTACGTCGCCAAGTCGGGCGGGCGCGACCGCACCGAGGCGCTGCCGCCGGACGACACCGCGCCGCCGGCACGCACCGCCGCGACGACCTGGTAGGGACGTGGTGAAGACGCGCCTACTGCCGCGCAGCCAAGCAGGTATCATCAACCTTCATACGAAGCTTGTCGCCACTGCTCTATCGGGAGATTTGCATGAAGGGAAATCTGGTCATCGTTTGCCGCGATCAGGATGCTGACGCGTTCGACCATCTGCTTGCCGAATACGGCGCCTTTCAGACGCGCTTATCGTCGACGGCGTGGTATCTGAAGCTGGAAGTGGCGCCGGAGCTGATTCAGGAAGAGATCCTCGCGCGCCTGGGGAAGTACACGACGCACTATATTTTCGAGGCCGAAACCGTGACCTGGAACACGGTGGATAGCGAAGCGGCCAGTGCCTTGAATACGTTGTTCGCGGAGTAAGACGCAATCGGCGCGGTGCCTTAAGGGTGTCATCGGGCGTTGTTGAGCGTCGCCGGGCGGCGGCGTCACGGTGCCGCCTGCCAGGCAACGCCCTCGCTTTAGCCACCAGGCTCTTGATTACCAGGCGCTTTCCGAGATGGAGGTCATCCGCGGCACGGCCTCGAAAGGGAACGTCATCAGCACCCGCAGACCGCGCCCGCCGTGATTGCCGATTTCCCACTCGCCACCGGCGCGCCTCACCAGCCGTTCGACAATCGCCAGTCCCAGGCCGCTATGGCCGTTGCCGCCGCGCGCCGGGTCGAGCCGCACGAACGGCCGGCTCGCATTGATCAGATCCTGGGCTGCAATGCCGCCACCGTTGTCCTGCACGGACAGCGTGTAACCCGCCGACGTGCGCGCCGTCGACACGACGATCGGCGGAGCGCCGTAGGCGTGTGCGTTATCGAGCAGGTTCGAGAGAATCCTGTCGAGCGTGGCGGCCGGCAGCAGGAAACCCTGCCCTGCCTTCAGGTCGGTCAGCACGTTCGACGAGTCGGCCGCGACGGCCCGGTAGCTGCGCACCACGCGCTCGCATTGGGCGTCTACTTCGACCGGTTCGCTGCGGTCGGCGCCGTCATGCGCGAACACCAGAAACTGTTCGACTATATGCGTCATCGAGTCCACGTCGCGCACCACGCCGTCGCGCACCTTGGCCTCGTCCATCATCTCCGCGCGCAGCCGCAACCGCGCAAGCGGCGTCTTCAGGTCGTGCGCGACACCCGCGAGCATCACCGCGCGATCGTTCTCCGTGCGCGCCACTTCCTGGACCATCTGGTTGAAGCCATGGGTCAACTGGCGTAATTCGCGCGGCCCGCGCTCGGGCACCGGCGGCACCGGCAAGCCACGGCCGAAGCGCGCCACCGCGCCGGCCAGCGAGCGCAACGGCTGCTGCAATTGCCAGGCGGCAAAGAGCGCCGCCATCACCGCAAACGTGAAGATGATGGTGAGCCACAACACCATCCGGTCGACCGAACGCGGCGGCCGCAGCGGCTGCACCGGCACGACGATCCAGTTGCTGTCGGTCGGCTGGCGCACCCACAACATCGGCGGCTTGCCCGGTTCACCGCCGCGCACCTGAGTGCCTGGCGGCATGCGGTCGCGCACGTCGTCGAGGAAGCGGTTCATTGGCGTATTCGTGTCGGCCCGTTCCAGCGGCACGTCTTTCGAAGCCGGATCGACCAGACGCACGCGCGACGGCAAGGGCTGGTCCGGCGTATGAGCAACGTGCTGACGCACCGCGTCGACGAGGAAGGTGGCCTCTTCTACGGCATAGCGGCTCTGGGACTGGCTGCGTTCGAGGCGAAACAGCGCATAGCCCGCGAAATGCGACAGCATCAGGACCCCGACGACCAGCAACGCCAGTCGTCCGAACAGCGAATCAATGGGCCGGCGCATGCTGTTCGCCATCCGGCACGAACACGTAGCCGCGACCACGCACAGTCTGAATGAAGCGCGGAGTGGACGGATCGGTTTCGAGGATACGGCGCAGACGCCACACTTGCACGTCGATACCGCGGTCGGTGCCGTCGTATTCCGGGCCGTGCAGCAGTTCGAGCAGGCGCTCGCGCGTCAGCGTACGCATGGGGTGATTGACAAAGATCTTCAGTAGCGCGAACTCGCTGCCCGACAAGGTCAGCGGTTTGTCTTCCAGATTCAGCGTGCGCGACTGGAAATCCAGCGTGAAGCGGCCGAACGTGAACGGTTCGCGCTGCTCCGGCGCGGCCGCCGACGGCAGCGTGCGGCGGCGGCGCAGCACCGCCTGCACGCGCGCCAGCAGTTCGCGCGGATTGAACGGCTTGCCGAGGTAGTCGTCCGCACCCAGTTCGAGACCGACGATGCGGTCCACGTCGTCGGCACGCGCCGTCAGCATGATGACGGGGATGTCGTCGCCCGCCGCACGCAGTTTGCGCAGCGCCGTCAGGCCGTCTACGCCCGGCATCATCAGGTCGAGCACGATCAGATCCGGGCGCTCGCGCTCGAGCCGCCGCTCGAGCGAGCCGGCGTCGTGCAGCACCGAAACCTCGATGCCCTGACGGGCCAGATAGTCGCGCAGCAGATCGCGGAGTTCGACGTCGTCGTCGACGACAAGTATTTGAGTAGCCATGGGATGAAGTTTAACGCGCAGCAGATGGGGTTTCCGGGCCGGCCACCCCGTAAAGGGTTACCGGGTGTTACGACGAAAGGCGCGCGTAATGTCGCGTAATAGCGGCAGGCGCTCAGGTAACACAGCGCCGCTCGCGGGTCGTTACGCTGTGTCTTACCGAATGCATCCCGTCCTGTGTTGCCGTGTTTGCATCGTCGGCTATTCCATTACAAGGAGCCAATCATGTCCACAAAAATGTCACGCTTCGTCGCCGTCGCCGCTGCATCGCTCGCAATCGGCCTGGGTGCAGCCTACGCCGCTCAACCCGATGGTCCCGGCGGCTGGCACCACGACCACTTCAAGGAAGAAATGGCCAAGCTGCACGGCCAACTGAACCTGAGCCCGGACCAGGAAAAGCAATGGCAGGCCGCACTCGACACGATGAAGCAGAATCGTGAAGCCATGCGCGCCGCCCACGAGCAGATGCACAACCAGATGAAGGCGATGCAGCAGCAGCCGATCCTCGATCTGAACGCCCTGCACGACATGCATCAGAAGGCGGAAGACCAGAACCACCAACTGCGCGAGCAGACCGCGACGGCCTGGCTCAACTTCTACAACGGCCTGAACGACAAGCAGAAGACCATCGTCAGCACCGCCCTCAAGCAGCATTGGGCGAAGATGGAAGCGCGCCATGAGAAGATGCGCCAGCACTGGGAACATGGCAAGGGCGAGGCATCGGCCCCGGCGGCAAACCAGTAAGCGGCAGCGCTTCGTGAATGCCCGGCGGACGCCGCCGGGCAGGTATGCACCGGGCGCAAACACAAACGCCACGCAATGTGTTTGCGTGGCGTTTTTCGTTTCTGCGCGTTTTTGCGTTGCCGCGCATTTTGCGCCGCCGGAGCAACGGCCTGGCGGCGGGCCCTGCCCGCTACGGCGCATAGCCGTGCCCTACGCGGCTAAACCAATCAGCCGTTCAATGCGCCAAGATCAAACAGCAGCACCTCGGCGTCGCGCCCCTTCTCCAGCGTCACGGCGGCGGCATCGGCGATCATCGCGGCATCGCCCGCCTGCAGCGCTTCGCCGTTCACCGTCAGCGCACCGCGCGCCACGTGCACATAGGCGCTCCGCCCCGCCGCCAGCGGCAAGGCGGCCTGTTCCGCGCCGTCGAGCAGAGCGGCGTAGATCGACGCGTCCGCGTGAATCGTCACCGAACCGTCGCGCCCGTCCGGCGACGCGACGATGCGCAGACGGCCGCGCTTGTCGGCGTCGTCGAAGCGCTTTTCCTCGTAGCCGGGCGGATCGCCCGCGCGTTGCGGCAAGACCCAGATCTGCAGCAGATGCACCGGTTCGTCGGGCGACGCGTTGAACTCGCTGTGCATCACGCCCGTGCCGGCGCTCATGCGCTGCACGTCGCCGGGCCGGATGGTCGAGCCGTTGCCCATGCTGTCGCGGTGAGCGAGCGCCCCGTCCAGCACGTAGGTGACGATCTCCATATCGCGATGTCCATGCGTGCCGAAGCCCTGGCCGCCCGCGATGCGGTCTTCGTTGATCACGCGCAGCGGTCCGAAGTGGACGTGCTCCGGGTCGTAGTAATCGGCGAACGAGAAGCTGTGCCAAGAGTCGAGCCAGCCGTGGTTGGCATGGCCTCGTTCGGTGGAGCGGCGGATCTCGATCATAGGGTTCTTCCGGTCAATGCGTTGCGAAGCACAGAATGTATGGGCGCATGGCATCCGGCACAACCCGCACGGGCGCACCGGATCGTTCTACAAATGCAGGCAATCGCCGCGCACCTGGCCGCAAGACTCGCACGGCTCGCCCGTTCGGGTAAAATACCGCGCTTTTCGGACGGGCTCGGCCGTATGGGCCGCCCAAACGGATCCGGCACGAGAATTTTGACCGCCTAGAATAGCGACGGCCAGTATCCGCATGGGTCTGCCGCGCGACGGGCCGCCGCCCGATGGAGGGCCGTCCCACGGAAGGCCGCCCACTTCGTACGACAGTCGGAATCCAGACCTCACGCGGTGCAGACAAGCCGCGTCTTTTGCGGTGCGCATCTCACGCATCCTCAAGGACCTCATATGTTCCTTCAAGGCTACGGCCCGTTGCTTCTTAACGGCACCTGGCAGACCGTCAAACTGGCGGTGCTGTCGCTTGCATTCGCTTTCGTGCTGGGCCTGCTCGGCGCGGCGGCCAAACTGTCGAAGAACCGCGTCTCGTACGGTGTCGGCACGCTCTACACGACCCTCGTGCGCGGCGTGCCCGACCTCGTGCTGATGCTGCTGCTGTTCTATAGCCTGCAGATCTTTCTGAACAACCTGACCGACCTGCTCGGCTGGGATCAGATCGACATCGACCCGTTCGTGGCCGGCGTCGCCGTGCTCGGCTTCATCTACGGCGCGTACTTCACCGAGACCTTCCGTGGCGCCTTCCTCGCCGTGCCGCGCGGCCAGCTCGAGGCGGGTGCAGCCTACGGCATGACCGGCTGGCAAGTGTTTTCCCGCATCATGTTCCCGCAGATGATGCGCTTCGCGCTGCCGGGCATCGGCAATAACTGGCAGGTGATGGTGAAGGCCACCGCGCTGGTATCGATCATCGGCCTCGCCGACGTCGTGAAGGCCTCGCAGGACGCCGGCAAGGGCACGCTGCGGTTCTTCTTCTTCACCCTGCTTGCCGGGGCCATCTACCTCGTCATCACCACGGTTTCGAACTTCGTGCTGATGTACCTCGAAAAACGCTACTCGACCGGCGTACGAAAGGCGGACCTATGATCGAGATCATTCAGGAATACTGGCGCAACTACCTCTACAGCGACGGCTATCGCCTCACCGGCGTCGTGATCACGCTGTGGCTGCTGGTGGTCTCGATCGGCCTGGGCTTCTGCCTGTCGATCCCGCTGGCGGTCGCGCGGGTCTCGAAGAAGAAATGGCTCGCCGGCCTCGTCTGGCTGTATACGTATATCTTTCGCGGCACGCCGCTCTACGTGCAGTTGCTGCTCTGCTACACGGGCCTCTACAGCCTCGAAGTAATCCGCAATCACGAGCTGACCAATGCCTTCTTTCGCGACGGCATGCATTGCACGCTGCTCGCCTTCACGCTGAACACCTGTGCGTACACCACGGAGATCTTCGCCGGCGCCATCAAGGCCACGCCCTACGGCGAGATCGAAGCCGCGCGCGCCTATGGCATGTCGCCGTTCACGCTGTACCGCCGGGTCATCCTGCCGTCGGCACTGCGCCGTGCGCTGCCGTACTACAGCAACGAAGTGATCCTGATGCTGCACGCCACGACGGTCGCCTTCACCGCCACCGTGCCGGACATCCTCAAGATCGCCCGTGACGTGAACTCGGCGACCTATCAGTCGTTCAACGCATTTGGCCTCGCCGCCCTGCTCTACCTGGCGATATCTTTCACGCTCGTGTGGCTGTTCCGCCGCGCCGAGCGCCGCTGGCTCGCTTATTTGCGGCCGCAAGGCAAATAAGCCGTCAAGGATCTCCATTCATGAACACCAGGAAGCAAAAGCTCTTCGTCGACGAACTGCACAAACAATACGGCGACAACGAAGTTCTCAAGGGCGTCTCGCTGCGCGCGAACGCCGGCGACGTGATCAGCGTGATCGGCTCGTCCGGTTCGGGCAAGAGCACGATGCTGCGCTGCATTAACTTTCTCGAACAACCGAACTCCGGGCGCATCTTCGTCGACGGCGAAGAGGTGCGCACGCAGAAAAACAAGATCGGCGCGCTGAAGGTCTCCGATCCGAAGCAGTTGCAGCGCGTGCGCACCAAGCTGTCGATGGTGTTCCAGCACTTCAACCTGTGGGCGCACATGAACGTGCTCGAGAACATCATCGAGGCGCCCGTGCACGTGCTCGGCCTGCCGCGCCGCGAGGCGGAAGAGCGCGCCCGCCAGTATCTGGAGAAGGTTGGCCTCGCGCCGCGGGTGGAAAAGCAGTATCCCTCGCACCTCTCGGGCGGCCAGCAGCAGCGCGTGGCGATTGCGCGGGCGCTGGCGATGCATCCCGACGTCATGCTGTTCGACGAGCCGACCTCCGCGCTCGACCCGGAACTGGTGGGCGAAGTGCTGAAAGTGATGCAGACGCTCGCCGAGGAAGGCCGCACGATGATCGTCGTCACCCACGAGATGGCGTTCGCCCGCAACGTGTCGAATCATGTGATGTTCCTGCACCAGGGTCGCGTCGAGGAAGAAGGCCATCCGGACGAAGTATTCAGGAACACGAAGAGCGAACGGCTCAAGCAATTCCTCTCCGGCAGCCTCAAATGACGTTTCGATAACGTTTAGGAGAACGGCTGTAGTTGATGTAATATTACAAGGCGCTTACAGAAAGCGCCTTTTCTATTTCCTCATCGCATTTGGCGGCGTCAAACGTCCCAAATATCGCGCCAACGTCCCGCTTTTTGCCCTACTCCCACTGTTTTGCAGCGTCAATAGTGGCAATCCTTAACGTTGTACCCGCCGATCCGTGATTCCCTTGTCATATAAGGGTTTCATGGTGTTTTTGGCTCCCCGCACCACAATGTTGAGCACATCACTATTGCAATTTGGAGACACCTGCGCGACCCAACACCAATTTCTTCTCCCAGCCCAGGCTATTTTTGATAAATTAGTAACCAAAGTACCAAAACAAAGTTGATTAAAAGTAGTTTCACTTCAAAACGCAGAGGAGATCCGGTCGACGAGGGATCGGCATGACGCAAAGATAGCCCCAGGCTGCGCCGTCATGACAACACACCCGATCGACCCCAACCGTCTCCCTGGTACGGATTTCTGTTCGGCGCCGCTGGCGTCCGGACACCATTCGCAGTACTGGGTTTTTCTTTTGACAGGGTATGGAGGAGAAGATGAAGAAAGCATTACTCGCCGCGGCGCTGATGTCGGCCGGTGTAGTTGCGCACGCACAAAGCAGCGTGACGCTGTACGGTCGTCTGGATGCGGGTATCGAATACATCAGCGGCCTTCCGAATGCCAATTACACGGGCTCCACCTCGCGCTTCCGCGTTGAGAGCGGCGACTGGGGCACGAGCCTGTGGGGTATGAAGGGCGTTGAAGACATCGGTGGCGGCAACAAGGTGCTGTTCCAGTTGGAAGGCTCGTTCAGCACGGTGAACGGCACGGGCCCGGGCAACGGCGGCCTCTTCAATCGCTGGGCGACGGTCGGTATGTCGAACGACCAGTTCGGTACTCTGCTCCTCGGTCGTGAACTGTTCATCGCGAACGGCGTGTGGGACTTCGACCCGTTCGGTCAGTCGAACTGGTCGTCGGCATCGCTGGTTCGTGGCCGCAACTGGCCGCAATCGAGCAACAACGTTTCGTACCAGTCGCCGAAGTTCTACGGCTTTGACGTCTACGGCCAGTACGCCCTGTCGAATGCAACGAACTGGAACGGCAACGGCACGACGGCACAGGGTCGTGAAGACGGTCTGCAGTTGACCTACACGAACTCGCTGTTCCAGGTGCGTGGCCTGTACGACGAAATCCGCAACCCGACCACGGGTAGCCTCGGCGACGTCGCTTCGGGTAGCCCGAACGGTCCGTTCAGCTACGGCCGCGAGTACTTCGCCGGTGTCAACGTGTTCCTCGGCCAGTTCAAGATTCAGGCTGTGTACCAGGGCGCGCGTACTTCGGGTGAGCGCAACGTGCCTATCGGCACGCCGACCACGACCGACCAGGAATGGGGTGGCGTGACGTGGCAGGCAACGCCGGCCGCAGCGCTGATCGCAGCCGTGTATCACGTCAACGCGAACAACGGTGCAGGCAACGCCAACATCTACACGATCGGCGGTTCGTACAACCTGTCCAAGCGTACGTTGCTCGACATCCAGATCGCTACCGTGCGTAACAGCAAGACGGCTAACTTCGGTCTCGATGCCAACGCGGCAGGCAATGGCGGCAACAGCGGTTCGGGCAGCTCGGTTACGTACAACGAGAACCCGATTGCTGGCCACAGCCAGACCGGCGTTTATGCAGGTATCCAACACTCGTTCTAAGCGAACGGTGTAGGCAAGAGAACTCAAGAATCATTTTCACGCTGCTGCGAGAGGCGCGTATCGGTGCGATGTCCGCAAGGGTATCGCACCGTTTTTTATTGGCGGAAGCGGATCTGCGTCCGCCGTACGCTTCAGTCCTGAGACATGGCATCGGCATGCTGCCACGCCGGTGCCGCGCTGCGAATTGCCGCGAGGCGTGCCGGGCCGCCCCGGCGGCTGTCCTGCCTCAAACCGCTGCTTCGTTTTCCTCGCCGGTGCGAATGCGGATGACCCGCTCGACGTCCGCCACGAAGATCTTGCCGTCGCCGATCTTGCCGGTGCGCGCCGCGCCGATGATCGCATCGATCACCTGGTCGCACTGATCGTTCGCCACCACCACTTCGATCTTCACTTTCGGCAGGAAGTCGACCACGTATTCGGCGCCACGATACAGCTCCGTGTGCCCCTTCTGGCGCCCGAAGCCTTTGACTTCGGTAACTGTCAGGCCTGTCAGGCCGACCTCTGCCAGCGCTTCGCGGACTTCGTCGAGCTTGAACGGTTTAATGACTGCAGTGATGCGCTTCATGGCGGACCTCGTCTCGTGATCGGATAGTTCGGAAAAATCGAAAGGAAATAGATAGCTTCGATTCTACGCCGCGCCGGATGCCTTGCGGATAGTCCGGCGCGCGCCTGAACCGGACTGCGCTTATTACTGTGCCGCCGCCGGCATTCACTCGACCGGCTCGGTATAGCGCGACGTAATCGGATAACGCCAGTCGCGGCCAAAAGCGCGGTGCGTCACGCGAATGCCGATCGGCGCCTGGCGGCGCTTGTACTCGTTGATCTTGATGAGCCGCGTCACGCGCTTGACGTCGTCCACCGCGTAGCCTGCGGCGATGATTTCGGCGAGCGAGCGGTCCTCTTCCATGTACATGCGCATGATGGCGTCGAGCACGTCGTACGGCGGCAGGCTGTCCTGGTCGGTCTGGTTCTCGCGCAACTCGGCCGAAGGCGCGCGGGTCAGAATCCGCTCGGGGATGATGTCCTGCTTAGGGAACGTGGTGGCCGCGTTGCGGTAATGGCACAGACGGTAGACCAGCGTCTTGGCGATGTCCTTGATCACGGCGAAGCCGCCCGCCATGTCGCCATACAGCGTGCAATAGCCGACCGCCATCTCGCTCTTGTTGCCGGTGGTCAGCACGATCGAGCCGAACTTGTTGGACAGCGCCATCAGCAGCGTGCCGCGGATCCGCGCCTGGATGTTTTCTTCCGTGGCATCTTCCGCGCGGCCGGCGAATTCATCGGCGAGCGAGGCGCGGAACGCGTCGAACATCGGCGCAATCGCGATCTCGTCGTAGCGCACGCCGACCCGGCGCGCCATCTCGGCGGCGTCGGTCGTGGAGATATCCGCGGTGTAGCGTGACGGCATCATCACGGCGCGCACGCGCTCGGCGCCGAGCGCGTCGCAGGCCACCGCCAGCACCAGCGCCGAATCCACGCCGCCCGACAGGCCGATGAGCGCCCCCGGGAAACCGTTCTTGTTGATGTAATCGCGCACGCCCATGACCAGCGCCGCGTAGACCTGCGCCTCCAGTAGTTGCTCCGGCGCCACCGTGGTGGGCACAGGGCGCGCACCGTCGAATTCGACGATCGCATGCCCTTCCTCGAACTGCGCCATCTTCGCGACCAGTTCGCCGTGGCTGTCGAGCACGAATGAGCCGCCGTCGAACACCAGTTCGTCCTGCGCGCCGACCATGTTCACATAGACCATCGGCAGGCCGGTCTCGCGAATCCGCGCCCGCAGGATGTCGACCCGCACCGCTTCCTTGTTCAGATGATAGGGCGAGCCGTTCGGAATCAGCAGCACCTGGGCGCCGGCCGCCTTGGCCTGCTGGGCCGCCGGCGCGTGCCAGACGTCTTCGCAGATCACCACGCCGTACTTCACCCCCTCGAGCTCGAAGACGAACGGTTTCGGGTCCGAGGCGAAGTAGCGCTTCTCGTCGAACACCTCGCTGTTGGGCAGATCCTGCTTCAGATAATTGCCCACCACTTTGCCGTCGACGATCAGGGAAGCGGCGTTGAAGGTGTCGACTGGCGACACGCCGCGCTCGATTGGCGCGTTTGCTTTACCATGGCCGTGCGCGGCGTCGCGGTGCGGATGACCGACCACCACGTGCAGACCGGTAAACGGCTTCAGTTGTTCGGCGAGGTCGGCGAGCGCAGCGGCGCTGGCGGCATAGAAGGCCGGGCGCAGCAGCAGGTCTTCGGGCGGATAGCCGGAGAGCGCGAGTTCCGGCGCGACGAGCAGCTTCGCACCATCGTTGTGCGCAGCGCGCGCCGCGGCGACGATCTTCGCGACGTTGCCGGCGAAGTCGCCGACAGTGACATTCAGTTGAGCAAGAGCGATTCGGGTCTTCATGGCAGGATCGGGGGCAAGCTGCGCGGCTTGCCGGTTATGCCGGCCAGGTGGCACGACCTGGCCGGCCAATCCAGGCAAAGTCGCAGCCACGCGTACCAACACGGACAAACGAACGATGCCCCGCTAGACGCGGAGCACCGCTCAGATCAGGAACAGTCAAACAGATTGAACCAGCAACGCTTTGATTATCGCACGGGCATTCTGGCCTCGCCCTTCGAGGTGGACGCCGCCGAGTGGAACGCCCTGCTCGCCCAGCAGGCCCAACCCACGCCGTTTCTACGGCATGAGTTCCTGAGCGCGCTGCATGCGAGCCAATCCGCGGTGGCCGATACCGGCTGGGCGCCGCAGTTCGTCACGCTGACCGACCCGCGCACGGGACGGCTCGCGGCCGCCGCGCCCGTGTATCTGAAGGGGCACTCGTACGGCGAGTACGTGTTCGACTGGGCATGGGCCGACGCCTACAAGCGCAACGGCCTCGCCTATTATCCGAAGCTGCTGTGCGCCGTGCCGTTCACGCCGGTGCAGGGCAACCGGCTGCTGGCTTCCGACCCGCATGCGCTGCGCCATCTGGCGGCCACGCTGATGGCGTTTGCGGAACAGGCGGACGTGTCGTCGCTGCACGTGCTGTTTCCGACTGCCGACGAGGCCGAGGCGCTCACCGAAATCGGCATGATGCAGCGCGAAGGGGTGCAGTTTCACTGGCTCAACGACGGCTATCGCGACTTCGACGACTTCCTCTCGACGCTCGAGCAGAAGAAACGCAAGAACATCCGTGCCGAGCGCCGCAAGGTGCGTGAAGCGGGCGTGACGATGCGCCGTGTGCGTGGCGAAGACGTGAGCGATGCCGAGTGGCGCTTCTTCGCCAAGTGCTACAGGCAGACCTACCGCGAGCACTTTTCGAGTCCGTATCTGAATCTCGAGTTTTTCCGCACCCTTGGCGCGACGATGCCGGAGAACCTGCTGCTCGTGATCGCGGAATACGACGGCAAGCCGATTGCGAGTTCTCTGGTGGTGTATCAGCGCGACGAAAAGACGGGCGGCACGCTATATGGCCGCTATTGGGGCGCGCTCGAACATGTGCCGTGCCTGCACTTCGAGACCGCTTACTATCAGCCGCTCGAATTCTGCATCGAAGAGAAGCTCGCGGTATTCGAGGGCGGCGCGCAAGGCGAACACAAGATGGCACGCGGCTTCCTGCCCACCGTCACGCGCTCGACCCACTGGCTTGCCCACCCGGCATTCTCGGATGCGGTGGCGCGCTTTCTCGACAGCGAGACGAACAGCATTCACGCGTATGTCGACGAGTTGCGCGACCATAATCCGTTCAGGAGCTGAACGGCATGGCTCGAAGGGGTTGGGGGAAGCGGCAACCCGCCATCCCCTTCGCCGCAACGCCGTAACCACGACGAACGCTTTCTGTGGGACACTCTGCATTTGAAGCGCCTGTTTCCCCGCGCTATGGGCACACAACCCGCCCTTTTTTCTGATGTACCCATCGATTGGCCGCACCCATGCCGTGGTTTCTCTATTTGATCGAATGCGCTGACGGCAGCGTCTATACCGGCATTGCCGTCGACGTAGAGGCGCGCTTCGATAAACATCTGAACGGCACCGGCGCGCGTTACACGCGTTCGCGCAAACCGTTGCAGGTACTGGCGTCGTTCGAACTGGCGGACCGCTCGAGCGCGTTGCGCGCCGAGTATCGGGTGAAGCGCTTGTCGGCGCCGGAGAAACGCGCGTTGGCGGCCGGCACGCGCACACTCGCATCGGTGATGCCGGAAGTGGCGCCTGCGCAGGCAGAGGCTGAACCGGGGGCAAACGCAGAAGCAGAAGAGCAAGAGTCGCGCAGCGTATAGCGCGCGGGTTTAACGACGTCGCACGGAAACAATCCAGCAATAATCGGGCTACAAGCGGACAACAACCGGGCGGCAAACGAACAGCAAATGGCGGCAACGCCAGGCGCGCTTATTCACCCTATTCGCGGCATTTCCCGCACACCGTGCTCCCATTGGAGCCGGCAACACCATTTGAAGGACGCATATTCCATGGACGAAAGGAAGCGAGACAGTATCATCGCCTACCTCCGCCACCGCATGGCAGAGTTTGGTATTACCGCAGACGATCTGGCTTCAGCTCTCGCGGCCGATCAGGCAAAACAGGCGCAGGCACGCTATCGCAGTGCAACCGGAGATATCTGGAACGGCGAAGGAGAAATGCCGCAATGGCTGAAAGCGGCGACGAGCGCGGGACAATCGATCGAGCATTTCCAATTGTCGCCAAAGCAACCTGCAACCGCCCAATCGACGAGCAATAAGGTCAACTGGCGTGACGACCCGTTTGCGGGCAGTCCGCTTGCACGGCGCGAAAACCCGTAAGGTACAAGCGAAAGGCGAGTATGCTCGCCGCCAGGACTTAAGGTTATTCTACGTGCAGGCACCGCCGCGCGATGGCCGGCATCTCGAACAGCTTAATAACAATTGCCTGATTTGAACGTGCGGTATGCACCGTGAATTGCGCCTGATTAGAGCCGGCGCAATGGGAAGGCAAACCGGAACAGCTTGCCTCCCGACCTCTGCAAGGCATTCGGCTTAGTGAAGTCACGCTTTCACTTCGCGAATGCGCCGCTTTACTGCTTTACTTCTTGTAGTTCGCCACGCCTTCGCTGATTTCCTTGTGGGCGGCGTCGATATCTGCCCAGCCTTCGACCTTCACCCACTTGCCCTTTTCGAGCGCCTTATATTGCTCGAAGAAATGCTTGATCTGGTCTTTCAGGTACGCGGGCACGTCGTCGATCGACTTCAGCGTTGCCGTCATCGGGCAGACCTTGTCGTGCGGCACGGCGATCAGCTTGGCATCCACGCCCGATTCGTCCGTCATTTGCAGCATGCCGAGCGCACGCGCACGCACGACCGAGCCGGCCAGCAGCGGGAACGGCGTGAGCACCAGCACGTCGACCGGGTCGCCGTCGCCCGACAGCGTTTGCGGAATGAAGCCGTAGTTGGCCGGATAGCGCATGCCGGTGCCGATGAAACGGTCGACGACGAGCAGGCCCAACTCCTTGTCTGCCTCGTACTTCACCGGATCGCTTTGCGCCGGGATTTCGATGATGACGTTGAAATCGTGCGGGAGGTCTTTACCTGCGGGGACGTGATTGAAGCTCATGAGCGCTCTCTGATCAGGATGGAAGTCGGAACACAGCGCGCGCTGCAGAGTCTGACCCAGATCAGACAAGGCACCGCGGCCGGAAGTGTGGAATACGCCATTATAGCCAATCGGCCGATGGCACCGCCGTGACGATCGGCGCGATAATCGTTGCAACCGCGTCGTCGAAACCGCGTATCAGTACGCGGCCGGAAGCGAGATTGCGGGCGCGCCTGAAGGTGCGGCAAAAGCCTTTTCAGCCAGGAGCATGCATGGAAGAAGCGAAACACTTCATCGGCAGCGAATGGACCACCCCTGCGGGGGGCGAGACGATTCCCGTGCTCGATCCGTCCGACGGACAGCCGTTCACGCAGTTGGCGCGCGGCACCGCCGCGGATATCGAGGCTGCGGTACAGGCCGCGCGGCACGCCTTCGAAGGCGCCTGGGGCGCCGCCAGCGCAGCCGAACGCGGGCGCGTCCTGTACCGGCTGTCCATGCTGGTCGCCGCACGTCATGAAGAGCTCGCGCAACTCGAAGCACGCGATACAGGCAAGCCGCTGCGCCAGGCCCGCGCAGACGCGGCGGCGCTGGCCCGTTATTTCGAATTTTACGCGGGCGCCGCCGACAAGCTGCACGGCGAGACCCTCCCCTATCAGACCGGCTACACAGTCTTCACCGTGCGCGAGCCGCACGGCGTAACCGGCCACATCGTGCCGTGGAACTACCCGATGCAGATCTTCGGCCGCAGCGTCGGTGCGGCGCTCGCGGCGGGCAACGCGTGCGTCGTCAAGCCGGCCGAGGACGCCTGCCTGTCCGTGCTGCGGGTGGCCGAACTCGCCGCCGAGGCCGGCTTGCCGGCCGGTGCGCTGAACGTCGTCACCGGCTACGGTCACGAGGCGGGCGCAGCCCTCGCGCGCCATGCCGGCATCGACCACATCTCGTTCACCGGCTCGCCGGAAACCGGCAAGCTGGTCGTGCAGATGGCGGCGGAAAATCACGTGCCCGTCACGCTCGAACTGGGCGGCAAGTCGCCACAGATCGTGTTCGCCGATGCGGATCTCGATGCGGCGTTGCCGGTACTCGTCTCGGCAATCGTGCAGAACGCCGGGCAAACCTGCTCGGCGGGCAGCCGCGTGCTGATCGAGCGCGCCGTCTACGAGCCTTTGCTCGAACGCCTCGCCACGGCCTTCAATGCGCTGCGCGCCGGGCCGTCGCATGCCGATCTCGACTGCGGGCCGCTCATCAGCGCCAAACAGCAGCAGCGCGTCTGGGACTTTCTCTCCGACGCGCATCACGACGGCATCCCCATGGCGGCGCACGGCGAAGTGATCCACGAAGCGCCCGAAACCGGCTTCTATCAGGCTCCGGCGCTGCTGCGCGACGTGCCGCCAGGCCACCGCCTCGCGCATGAAGAAGTGTTCGGCCCCGTGCTCGCGGCGATGGCCTTTGCCGACGAGGACGAAGCCGTTGCCCTCGCGAACGGCACGCCATACGGGCTGGTCGCCGGCATCTGGACACGCGACGGCGCGCGCCAGTTGCGTCTCGCGCGCCGGGTGCGCTCGGGCCAGGTGTTCATCAACAATTACGGTGCGGGCGGCGGCGTGGAATTGCCGTTCGGCGGCGTCAAGCATTCGGGCCACGGGCGCGAAAAGGGCTTCGAGGCGTTGTACGGATTTACGGTGCTGAAGACGGTCGCGATCCGGCACGGCTAACGCGGGGCAAGATAAACAACGGAGACATCATGCGCTTGACAGGTAAAACGGCCATCGTCACGGGTGGCGGCTCGGGCTTCGGCGAGGGCATTGCCAAGACCTACGCGCGCGAAGGCGCCAACGTCGTGGTGAACGATCTGAACGGGCCGGCGGCCGAGCGCGTCGCCAGCGAAATCGCGCTGGCGGGCGGCAAGGCCATCGCGGTGGCCGGCGACGTCACCCGCAGCGACGACTGGACCCGCTTGCGCGAGGCCGCACTCGAAGACTTCGGCAGCGTCCAGGTGGTCGTCAACAACGCCGGCACCACGCATCGCAACAAGCCCGTGCTCGACGTAACGGAGGCCGAGTTCGACCGCGTCTATGCAGTCAACGTGAAAAGCCTCTACTGGAGCGTGCAGGCCTTCGTGCCGTACTTCCGCGAGCAAGGCGGCGGCGTGTTCATCAACATCGCCTCGACGGCGGGCGTGCGCCCCAGGCCCGGCCTCGTCTGGTACAACGGCAGCAAGGGCGCGGTGATCATCGCCAGCAAGGCGCTCGCGGCCGAGCTGGGACCGGAGCGCATTCGCGTCAACTGCGTGAACCCCGTGATGGGCGAAACCGGCTTGCTATCCGAGTTCATGGGCGTTGAAGACACGCCGGAAAACCGCCAGCGCTTTCTCGCCGGGATTCCGCTCGGCCGCCTCTCGACTCCGCAGGACATCGCCAACGCCTGCCTCTATCTGGCCTCGGACGAAGCGGAATTCATCACCGGCGTGTGCCTGGAAGTAGACGGCGGGCGCTGCGTGTAGGCGACTGGAATGCGCATTGGCTTCACCCGGCGGCATCTGATTTCACAACAAAACGAGGAGACACCATCATGGCCAGTCCTGCGAATCCGCTTCACCATCCCGGCGCGGGCGCGCCGCCTTCCACCTTCGAGGAGGCGACCTACCGCAAGGTCGCGTGGCGGCTCACGCCGCTGCTGATGCTGTGCTACGTGGTGGCTTACCTCGACCGCGTGAACGTCGGCTTCGCCAAGCTGCAGATGACCACGGATCTGAACCTCAGCGATGCGGTCTACGGCTTCGGGGCAGGCATCTTCTTTCTTGGCTACTTCATCTTCGAAATCCCCAGCAATGTGATCCTGCACAAGGTCGGCGCGCGGGTGTGGATCGCGCGGATCATGGTGTCGTGGGGCGTGATCTCGATGCTGACGATGTTCGTCACCACGCCCACCATGTTCTACGTGATGCGCTTTCTGCTGGGGCTCGCCGAAGCGGGCTTCTTTCCGGGCATCATCCTGTATCTGACCTACTGGTATCCGGCCCACCGGCGCGGCCGCATGACCACCTGGTTCATGACCGCCATTGCGCTGTCCGGCGTGATCGGCGGACCGGTCTCAGGCTACATCCTGAAGACCTTCAACGGCGTCAACGGCTGGCACGGCTGGCAGTGGCTCTTCCTGCTCGAAGGCATTCCGTCCGTCGTGGTGGGCATTCTGGTGTTCATCGTGCTCGACGACCGCATCGCCAAGGCCACCTGGCTCACGCCGGAAGAACGGCAACTGCTGGAACGCAATATCTCCACCGAAGACGCCGCCAAGCACGACCTGCCGATCCGCGAGGTGTTCGCGAGCCCGCGCGTCTGGCTGATGAGCCTGATCTATTTCTCGTTCGTGATGGGACTGTATGGCGTGAGCTTCTGGCTGCCGACCATCATCAAGGCAACCGGCGTGACCGATGCATTCATGATCGGGCTGCTGTCGGCGATTCCGTTTGCCGCGGCGGTGGTGGGAATGGTGCTGATGTCGCGCAGCGCGGACCGCAAGCGCGAACGGCGCTGGCATATCGCGCTGCCCGCGCTGGCGGGGGCGATCGGCCTCGTGCTCTCAGTGGTGTGGGCGCATAACACGCTGCTGGCGATGGCGTCCCTCACGCTCGCCACCATGGGCATCCTGACCACGCTGCCGCTGTTCTGGAGCCTGCCCACCGCGTTTCTCGCCGGCACCGGCGCGGCGGCAGGGATTGCGATGATCAATTCGATCGGCAATCTGGCCGGCTTTCTGAGCCCCTATGCGGTGGGCTGGCTCAAGCAGGCCACCGCGGCGAACGATTCCGGCATGTATATGCTGGCGGCGTTCATGCTGCTGGGTGGACTGCTTGCGCTCACCGTGCCGGCAAAACTCGTCAACAAGTAGACGCCCGCCGCTCAGACGATATTCATCGCCAGCGCGCTTTCCCGATAGTGCTGGCTCGCCTTCTCGGTGTCGCCAAGCTGCTCGTGCAGGCGCGCGAGCGCGCGGTGCGAGCGGATCTTCAGCGTCTCGTTGTCGGCCAGCTTGAGCGCGGTCTCGAGGAACGACTGCGCCTTGCCCCACAGTTGCTGATGCAGGCACAGACGGCCCAGCGTGAACATCAGATCGGCGTCGTCCGGACGCTCCTTCTGCCACGCTTCGGCCTTCTGGATCAGCGGCAACGCATCGCCGCCGGCGGTGTCCGGGTAGCGGCGCAACAGGCGCGCGTCCCAGTTCTGCGCCAGCGCTTCCTCGACGATCTTGCGCGCGTCCTGCGGACGGCCGAGCGCCACCAGCAATTCAGCGGCGAGGTCGGCGAGGCGCGGCGAATGCCGCTCGGTGGGGGTGAGCGAATGCCACAATTCCAGCAGTGCATCGGCGTTGTGACGCCGGTCGCGCAGCAGGTTCTCAGCCGCAAGCTGGCGCAGACGCACGGCCACGGCCGGGTGCAGCGCCTCGCGCTTTTCGAGCGTCTTGACGAGCTTGAGCACTTCGCTCCAGTTCTTCAACTGCTGCTGCGCGCGCAACATGATCTGCTGCGCATGAATCCGCCGCCCGCCTTGCGACTGCATCTCGGTCAGCGCGGCCAGCGCACCGTCGGCATCGCGGCCGTCCGCACGCATGTCGGCGGTCGCCATCAGGCGCGCGTCCTGCCAGTCCGGCTCGTCGATCTGCGCGAGCCACTCGTCGCGCCGCGCGTACTCATGCATGCGGTGCGCCGCCGTGGCCGCGACGAGGCCTGCCGCGCCCTTGTTGTCGCCGTTGGCGAGCGCGTCGCGCGCCGCTTTTTCAGCGCGCGAGAAACGTCCGGCATACAGATTGCCGATCGCATCGCGCAGCGCCGCATGCGCCTTCGCGACCCGCGAGCGGGCCCGGTAAGCGGCCACCCGCTGCGGCATGCGCCAGATGTTGCGCACGATGCGCAACAACGCGTACACGACGATGAACAGCACCACCAGCCCAACCACGAACAGGTTCAACGACACGTCCACCCGGTACGGCGGATAGACCAGCAGCACCTGCCCCGTATCGAAGCGCCCCACCGTCGCCAATGCCACCGCAATGACAAACAGCAACGCCAGCCACAGGAGTCCCCGGATCGCCATGATTAACCCCGGCTCCGGTATTGATTGACGGCCTGCAGGCTCGTATTCAGGTTCGGCACTTCCACCGCCGCCGAACCGGTATCCACTTCCTTGACGAGTTCGCGCACGGTTTGCGTGCGTTTGGACGCGTTGTCAAAGTAGCGCGCGAGCGCCGCGTCGGCGGCGTGCAGGTCGGACTTCAGCGTGGTCTGGTTACGCGAAAGCAGCGCAAGACGCGCCGACAGCAGGCGCAGCTTGAGATTCTCGCGCACGAAGTAGCCCTGATCCGGCGTCACCAGCATCGCATCGGCGTTGTCGATGCGGCGCACTTGCACGAGACTCGTCAATTGCTGGCCGATGCCGGCCGAGAACTCCTGCCACCAGACCTTCCAGCGCGGCTCGCCGGTGGCCGCCGCGACCTTCGCGGTATCGGCGGGCGGCGTGGCGTGCGGCACGGTGTGAGCAATCAGCGCTTCGCCGTCGAGCGGCAACGAGTCGACCTGATCGATCGCATTGTCGAGCTTGATCGCGAGTCCCGTGAGATCGGTCGACGGCGCGGACTTCAGCTTGTCGATGTCCTGCGCAATCGCCTTGCGCACCGCCAGCACCTGCGCGCCGTCGGACGCCGCGAGGCGCGTGTCGGCGCTTTGCAGCGCGAACAGCGCGAGTTGCGTGTTGCCGGTCAGTTGCAACTGCTGGCTCGCGCTCGAAAGCATCTGCCCCACTTCGGCAAGGGTCCAGTCGTCGCGATTGCGCGCGAGGTCCGCATACTGTTGCTGCAGTGCCTGCTCGGCCTGCTGCGCATCGGTCAGCTTGCCTTCGAGTTGCGACATCTGCGAATCGATGTCATGCACGGTCGCCACCGCCTGATCGGTCTTCACGCGCAGTTCGGCGGTTTGCGCATCGTTGGCCTGCTGACGTTGCGTCAACTGCTGGTCGAGCCGGATCACCTTGCGATTGAGCGCAATGCCGCCGGCCGTGGCGGCACAGGCGACGATCACGACGACCAACCACAGCAGCGGTCCGCTCGCGCTGCGGCGCTGTTGCGCTTCGTAGGGCGTGAAGGGGGGATTGGGCGGCAACGCGGCGGTTACAGCCGGCTGGGGTGAAGCGTTCGTGGAAGCGTTCGATTCTGTCATGCGTGAGTGAGCCGGGTTGGTCGGTACCGGTTGAACAACGGGAGGTACGGCTTGAAGCAAGGTATGGGCAATGCGCTCATCGCCCGCACCGGACACCGTAATGCTATCAAAACCCAGTCCCCGCGCGGTCTGCGCGATGCGTGGGTGCGGCGTGACGAGGGTGGCGCGCTTCAGTTGCGCGATTTCGCCGGCGTTCAGATGCTCGCGCGCGAGTTCGTCGAGATTGCGCATGCCCTCGGAGCTGGTGACCAGCCACGCGTGCGGCTCGCCCGCCAGCAGTTCGTGCACGCGGGTCCAGGCGCCGATCGACGGCTCCGGCACGAGGCGTCGGTAGGCCGCCACGGTTTCCACTTCGACGCCCGCTTCGCGCAGACGCTCGGCCAGCCACTCGCGGCCGCCGTCGCCGCGCACGATCAGCACGCGCTTGCCGTCGAGCGAGGCGACCTCGAGCGCGCTGTCGATCGCCGCGAAAAGGCCTTCGGAGTCGAAACGCGCCGCCTCGTCGTCCGCCGCGGCCGACGGGCTGATCACGCGATACGCCGGCGCTTCGACGCCGTGACGCGCCAGCGCGGCGACGCTGCCCGGCCCGACCACGCCGACCGGCAGCGCATGCGGCCAGATCGCGCCGAACTGGCCGAACGCGTAATCGATTGCGTTGGGCGAGACGAACACCACCAGCGCGTAACGTTCGAGCGCGCCAAGCGCCGCGTGCAACGGTCCCGCGTCCTCGGCGGGCGCGATATCGATCAGCGGAAACTCAAGCGCGGCAATGCCTGCGGCCGCCAGTTGCGCCGCGAGCGGGGCCGACTGCCCCGCGGGACGCGTGATCACAACCGTATACCGCGCCTTGCCGGGCGAGCTGGGGGATGAGTTGACGCCGGGCTGCTGGACCATCACGCGCCGGTCGCCGGACCGCTACCGCTCGCGGCGCTGAGCGCGCGGACGATATCAAGCGCGCCCTGGCTTTCGAGCGCGTGCGCTACCTCGCGGCCCAACTGCAGTGCGCGCTCGACAGTGGGCGCCGGCGCCGACGCCTGGGCGCTCAGCACCTTCTGGCCGTCGGGTGTCGCGACCATGCCGCGCAGATGCAGTGCGCCGTCGTGCCACGTGGCATACGCCGCAAGCGGCACTTCGCAACTGCCGCCGAGCGCGCGCGAGACCATCCGCTCGGCCTCGACCGCCGCAGCGGTGTGCTCGTGATGCAGCGGCGCGAGCCATGCCGCGAGTTCAGGCCGCCCCGCGCGAATCTCGATGCCAAGCGCGCCCTGCCCGGCGGCCGGTAAGCTGTCTTCAGGGTCGAGCAAGGCACGGATGCGCTCGCCTAGACCGAGGCGCTTCAGACCCGCAGCGGCCAGAATGATCGCCGCATAGTCGCCGCGGTCGAGCTTGGCGAGACGCGTATCGAGGTTGCCGCGCAACGGCTGCACCACGAGTTGCGGATAGCGCGTGCGCAGCATCGCCTCGCGGCGCAGGCTGGAGGTGCCGACCACGCTGCCCGCAGGCAACGCCGCGAGGGAATCGTAGGCGTTCGAGACGAAGGCGTCGCGCGGGTCCTCGCGCTCCATGATGGTGGACAGCTCGAAGCCCGGCGGCAGCTCCATCGGCACGTCTTTGAGCGAATGAACGGCCAGGTCGGCACGGCCGTCGGCCAGCGCGTTCTCCAGTTCCTTCACGAACAGGCCCTTGCCGCCGACCTTCGACAAGGTGCGATCGAGAATTTGATCGCCACGTGTCGTTATCCCGAGGATTTTTACGTCGCAAGATGGATATAATTTGTGCAGCGCACACCGCACGTGCTCGGCCTGCCACATCGCGAGACGGCTTTCCCGCGAAGCGATGACCAGGGTAGAGGGCGGTGGCGCCGAAAGCGTCTCGGAATTCATTGCAAGGTCACTGGATGACGGGAGGTAATAACGAACAATGTTAGCACGCGCCCCTGCCTCGCTTTAGCGGCCCGATGGCCGTGGCGGCGCGCCACTGTTGGAGGAGACGGGCCCGCTGCGGGTACATCGCAAGCCTCGGGCACTCGCTATGCCGCCGTTCGCGTACGATCGTTCGCGCGCCGCACGGCATCATGCGGGATGATGCGATGCGGTGCCCCGTGGATAGCACCAAGGCCCACTCCTCTCCCGCGTGCTTCCTGCAGCGTTTGTTGCCGCTCTTGTTTGTTGCCGCTCTCGCAGTAGCCGAAGTTTCTGCAGTTCCCGCAGTTCATGCGTAGTTCGTGTAATAGCAGTCCATCTCTCAATAGACCCTGGCTTCCCTGAGGAAACCCATCGTGACGTCTTCCGGATCGGCGCGCCCTGCCCGCCGCAACACTGCATCGCTCAACGGTTCTGCGGGTGCGCCCGTAGTCGCTCCTACCGCACCGGCCACGTCCAGCGCCCTCTCCAAACGCAACGCCGAGCGCCCCGCCAAGGCCGCGCAAGCCGTCAAAACGGTCAAGGCCGCCAAGCCTGAGAAGGCCGATAAAGCCGCCGGCGCGGCAGGCGGGGTGAAAACCGGCAAGTCCTCGAAAAGCAAAGCCGGCGCCGGCAAGCCGGCCAGCAACGGCACGGCCGCCACGATCCTGCACGAAGTGCCGAAAGACGCGGCAGCGCCGAAAGCCGGCAGCCGCACGCGTGAGGACAAGGACCAGCCGCTCTTCCAGGACATCCGCTATCTGGGACGCCTGCTCGGCGACGTGGTGCGCGAGCAGGAAGGCGACGCCGTGTTCGACGTGGTCGAGACGATCCGGCAAACGGCCGTGCGCTTTCGCCGTGAAGACGACAGCAGCGCCGCGCAGACGCTCGACAAGAAGCTGCGCTCGTTGAGCCCCGAGCAGACCGTGAGCGTCGTGCGGGCGTTCAGCTATTTTTCGCACCTGGCGAACATTGCCGAGGACCGCCATCGCAACCGCCGCCACCGGATTCACGCGCTGGCCGGTTCGACCTCGCAGGCCGGCACGATCGCCCATGCGCTCGAACGGCTGATGGATGCCAACGCAGCCGCCACGCCGGTCTTACAGCAGTTCTTCAACGACGCGCTGATCGTCCCCGTGCTGACGGCCCACCCCACCGAAGTGCAGCGCAAGAGCATTCTGGATGCGCAGCACGACATCGCGCGCCTGCTTGCCGAACGCGACCAGCCGCTCACCGAGCGCGAGCGCGCCCACAACGAGGCGATGCTGCGCGCCCGCGTCACCTCGCTGTGGCAAACGCGGATGCTGCGCGACGCCCGCCTGACGGTGGCCGATGAAATCGAAAACGCGCTGTCGTACTACCGCGCCACGTTCCTCGAAGAAATCCCGGCCATGTATGCCGACATCGAAGCCGCGCTCGCCGAGCACGGCCTCAGCGCGCGCCTGCCGGCGTTCTTCCAGATGGGAAGCTGGATCGGCGGCGACCGCGACGGCAATCCGAACGTCACGGCCGCCACGCTCGAAGAGGCCATCACGCGCCAGGCCGCGGTGATCTTCGAACACTACCTGGAGCAGGTGCATACGCTCGGCGCCGAGCTGTCGGTGTCGAACCTGCTGACGGGCGCGAGCGACGCGCTGAAGGAGCTGGCGGCCGCCTCGCCGGACCAGTCGCCGCACCGCGTCGACGAGCCGTACCGCCGCGCGCTGATCGGCATCTACACGCGCCTCGCCGCGAGTGCGCGGGTGCGCCTGGGCGAAGGCGCGGTGCCGTTGCGCAGCGCCGGCCGCGGCGCGGCGCCGGTCCGGGCGCAACCCTACACGGACGCCGATGCGTTCGCGCGCGACCTGCACGTGCTGATCGATTCGCTTGCCGAGCACCACGGCGCCTCGCTGGCGAGCCCGCGTCTGTCACCGCTCGCGCGCGCCGCCGAAGTGTTCGGCTTCCATCTTGCCAGCATCGACTTACGGCAAAGCTCGGACATCCACGAAGCGGTGATCGCCGAATTGCTCAAGCGCGCCGGCGTCGAAGCGGACTACGCCGGCTTGTCCGAAGCCGACAAGCTTCAGGTGCTGCTGGCCGAACTCGCGCAGCCGCGCCTGCTGCGCTCGCCGTATCTCGAGTATTCGGATCTGGTGAAAAGCGAACTCGGCGTGCTCGAAGCCGCTCGCGTGACGCGCGAGAAATTCGGCGCGCGCGCCGTGCGCAACTACATCATCTCGCACACGGAAACCGTCAGCGATCTGGTGGAAGTAATGCTGCTGCAAAAGGAAACCGGCCTGCTGCATGGCCGCCTCGGCGACGCACACGAACCAGCCAAGGCCGGCCTGATGGTCATTCCGCTGTTCGAGACGATTCCCGACTTGCGCAACGCACCGCACATCATGCGCGACCTGATCGCGCTGCCGGGCGTCGATTCGCTGATCGAGCATCAAGGCGGCGAGCAGGAAGTCATGCTCGGCTATTCGGACAGCAACAAGGACGGCGGCTTCCTGACCTCGAACTGGGAACTGTATCGCGCCGAACTCGCGCTGGTGTCGCTGTTCAACGAACGCGGCGTGACGCTGCGCCTGTTCCACGGCCGCGGCGGCACAGTGGGACGCGGCGGCGGCCCGACCTATCAGGCCATCCTGTCGCAACCGCCGGGCACCGTGGACGGACAGATTCGTCTGACCGAACAGGGCGAAGTGATCGCCAGCAAGTTCGGTAATCCGGAAATCGGCCGGCGCAACCTCGAGACCGTGGTCGCCGCCACGCTCGAAGCCTCGCTGCTGCCGCAAAGCCATATGCCCGCGCAGTTGCCGGCCTTCGAGGAAACGATGCAGCAATTGTCCGACACAGCGATGGCCTCGTACCGCGCGCTGGTCTACGAAACGCCGGGCTTCAAGGAGTATTTCTTCGAGTCGACGCCGATTTCGGAGATCGCCGAGCTGAACATCGGCAGCCGTCCGGCCTCGCGCAAGCTGCAAGATCCGAAGCAGCGCAAGATCGAGGACCTGCGGGCCATTCCCTGGGGCTTCTCGTGGGGCCAGTGCCGCCTGTTGCTGACCGGCTGGTATGGCTTCGGCAGCGCAGTGGCCGCGCATCTGGACAGCGCTCCGTCCGATGCCGAACGGGCACGACGCCTTGCACTGCTCAAGAAGATGCACAAGACCTGGCCGTTTTTCTCCAACCTGCTGTCGAACATGGACATGGTGCTGGCGAAGACCGATCTTGCCGTCGCCTCGCGCTACGCGGCGCTCGTGACCGACAAGAAGCTGCGCAAGCACGTGTTCGAGCGCATCGTTGCGGAATGGGAGCGCACCTCCAAGGTGCTCTCCGAGATCACGGGCAAGAGCGAACGGCTCGCGGACAATCCGCTGCTGGCGCGCTCGATCAAGAACCGCTTCCCGTATCTCGATCCGCTCAATCACCTGCAGGTGGAGTTGCTCAAACGCCACCGCGCCGGCGATACCAACGCACGCTTGCGGCGCGGGATTCACCTGACCATCAACGGGATTGCGGCGGGGCTGCGCAATACCGGTTGAGGCAGGTTGAACCGGGTCCGACGCCGGTAGCGGATGCTACGCTCGCCGGCGTCGCCCGATGGCCAGGCAGATAACTAAAGCGCCCCGTACTGCACAGCAATACGGGGCGCTTTGTTTTTTGCGTGAGCGCTTTTGCCGGCGCCATCCGGCGACGGTGTGCGCCGCCTCAGCTCGCCTCGATCATCAGCGCATCGAGCTTGAACGAGCCGTCCTCCTGCACATCGAAATACTGACGCACCTCGTCCGGCGCGCTCGTCCACAGCGAGCGGATCGCCACCACGCGCGGCTCCGGCGTACGCATGCGCGCCACCCACGAGGCGAACTCGATCGGCAGGCGCCAACGCTCGCGAATCGTCGCCTCGAACCCCGCCGCCGCGAAATAGTCCAGCCATTCGTCCGCGCGGTAGTCGCGGATATGCGACGCATCGCGCAGCACTTCCACGGCCTGGATATGCGTGTCGAGCAGCGGATGATCGATGCCCGCAATGTCGATGAACAGCACCCGGCCGCCCGGCTTCAGCACGCGACGCACTTCGGCAAGCGCCTGCGGCACGTCGTGCCAGTGATGCGCGCTCATCCGGCTGATCACCCAGTCGAACGACGCGTCGTCGAACGGCAGAACTTCCGCTGCTCCCTGCTGGGTGCGGATGTTGTCGAGACCCCGCTCTTTGGCGGCTGCGGCGACGGTGGCCAGCATCTGCGGGGCGATGTCGTAAGCCACCACGGCGTGCGCGTGCCGGGCGGCGGCAAAGCTCGCGTGCCCGGCGCCGCATCCCATGTCGAGCACCGTGGCTCCGGTCGTCGCCGCAATGGACGCCGCCAGCGTTTGCAGATCGGCGCCGGTGGCGTGCACATGACTAGTCAGATAAGACGCAGCAGTCGAGCCGAAGGCGTCGGCGACCTGATCGTGATGCTTCATGGAAGGCTCCCTTACTCGCGGTGATGAGGATGGAACGGTGCATCGGGACCACATCGCGGCGCGCATGCGCCGTTCCAGCCGCTACAATAGAGCCCTGTTTGTACCAGTACAAGTTAAGCAATTATTCTGGTATCTCCAACACCCCTCTTGCCGACACGATGAGTACGCCGCCCTCCGCCGATTCGTCCGCGCCCCCGCTCGATGCGACGCCCGCCCACGCCCTGGGCGATTTCATCCGCGCCCACCGCGAACGGCTTTCACCGCAGGCGGTCGGCCTGCCGCCCGGCCCGCGCCGGCGCACGCCGGGCCTGCGCCGCGAGGAAGTCGCGCAACTGTGCGGGGTCAGCCCCACCTGGTACACGTGGATCGAGCAAGGACGGCCCGTCTCGGCGTCCGCCGATGCGCTCGCGCGGATCGCCGTCGCGCTGCAACTGTCGCGCGCCGAACGCGCATATCTGTTCGAACTGGCGGCCCAGCGCGACCCGGCCGAGCCGGACCCGGCCGCCGCCGACGCCCCCGCGACGCTGCTCGAGACGGTGCAACTGGTCAACGCACCGGCCTACGTGCTGGACCGGCAGTGGAACGCGCTGGCCTGGAACGCGCGCGCGGCCGACCTGTTTGTGGGCTGGCTGGACGGCACGCACGACCGCAATCTGCTGCGCTTCACGTTCACCGAGCCATCGGCGCGCGAACTGATCGTGGACTGGGAGACCCGGGCGCGACGGCTCGCCGCCGAGTTTCGCGCGGACTCGATCCGGCACCTGAGCGACGCACCGACGCGCGGCCTGATCGATACGCTGACGAGCACGAGCGACGCCTTTGCACGCTTCTGGGCGTCGCAGGACGTGGGCGAACGCGAAGGCGGCCGCCGTGAATTCAACCATCCGCGCGATGGCCGGGTGGTTTACGACCAGATCACGTTCAAACCGGCGCATCGCGAAGATCTGAAACTGGTGGTGCTGGTGCGGGAGTGAGCGCCGCTGGCAGAACGCGCGCATGCGGCTCCTTCGGCCCCTTCTGCCAATAAGCCTTCGCGGGCAATTGAGGCGCCCCGAAGCATCCATGGCGCTTCAGGCAGACGCAGCACGCGAGAATCGGGAGCCGCCGGCAGCAACGCGAGTGATGGCTGCTAGCCCAACCCATCTTCCGAAGTGCCTGCGCATGTCCAGCGCTTGGCTAGCCGCGTCTTTAACGCCTCCAGCCGGTGTTAAAATCTTGTTCTTTGCACGCTTCGGCGGCGCCCGCGGCACCGCTGGCGAATGCATTCAGCCTCCTCACTGC
Source organism: Paraburkholderia sp. SSBN10T (assembly GCF_056619545.1). NCBI lineage: Bacteria > Pseudomonadati > Pseudomonadota > Betaproteobacteria > Burkholderiales > Burkholderiaceae > Paraburkholderia > Paraburkholderia sp. SSBN10T. The sequence goes on along the minus strand of NZ_JBWQQI010000010.1, from coordinate 122,773 downwards.
TCAACTGCCCAACACCATGACGTCCCAACTGCACAAAAAAGGCGAAGCCTGGTCGGCTCGCTTCTCGGAGCCGATGTCGGAGCTCGTCAAACGCTACACGTCGTCGGTTTTCTTCGACAAGCGACTGGCGCTCGTCGATATCGAGGGTTCGCTGGCGCACGCCGCCATGCTGGCCGCGCAGAAGATCATCGGCGCCGACGACCTGGCGGCCATCCAGCGCGGCATGGCGCAGATCAAGGGCGAGATCGAGCAAGGCGAGTTCGAATGGCAGCTCGATCTGGAAGACGTGCACCTGAACATCGAAGCACGCCTGACGGCGCTGATCGGCGACGCGGGCAAGCGCCTGCACACCGGCCGCTCGCGCAACGATCAGGTCGCGACGGATATCCGCTTGTGGCTGCGCGGCGAAATCGACCGGATCGGCGGTTTGCTGAAGGATTTGCGCACTGCGCTCATCGACCTGGCGGAGCAGAACGCTGAAACGATCATGCCTGGCTTCACGCATTTGCAGGTCGCGCAGCCGGTGACATTCGGCCACCACCTGCTTGCCTACGTGGAGATGTTCACACGCGACACCGAGCGCATGCGCGACTGCCGCACGCGCGTGAACCGCCTGCCGCTGGGCGCGGCGGCGTTGGCCGGCACGAGCTACCCGATCGACCGTCATGCGGTGGCGAAGACGCTGGGCTTCGACGGGATTTGCGCGAACTCGCTGGACGCCGTGTCGGATCGCGACTTCGCGATTGAGTTTACGGCGGCGTCGGCATTGGTGATGACGCACGTGTCGCGTTTCTCGGAAGAGCTGGTGCTGTGGATGAGCCCGCGAGTGGGCTTTATCGATCTGGCGGACCGCTTCTGCACGGGCTCGTCGATCATGCCGCAGAAGAAGAACCCGGACGTGCCGGAACTGGCGCGCGGCAAGACAGGGCGCGTGAATGGCCACTTGATGGCATTGTTGACGTTGATGAAGGGTCAGCCGCTGGCGTATAACAAGGACAACCAGGAAGACAAGGAACCGCTGTTCGACACCGTGGATACGGTGGCGGATACGCTGCGGATTTTTGCCGAGATGGTGGCGGGGATTACGGTTAAGCCGCAGGCTATGCGGGCTGCGGCGTTGCAGGGGTTTTCGACTGCGACGGACCTAGCGGATTATCTGGTCAAGCGCGGTTTGCCGTTCCGCGATGCGCATGAGGCGGTGGCACATGCTGTGCGGGTTTGTGTTGATCGCAATTGCGATCTGGCTGATCTTTCTCTCGATGAGATGCGTGGGGAGTTGCCTAATGTGGCGCATCTGATTGGGGACGATGTGTTTGAGTATTTGACGCTCGAAGGGTCTGTGGCTAGCCGGAATCATCCGGGGGGGACTGCGCCGGAGCAAGTACGGGATGCTGTGGCCGCTGCGCGGCTGGCTTTGGAGTAACGGTTTTTTTGCCTGCGGCGGCTTGTTGTTTGGTGGTGTTCTTATGGCGTTGGCCTTTCCTTGCTTTGTTATCGGTCTATTGGCGTTGCCCCTGTGCGGGGCGGCACCTACTTTTCTTTGCCGCCGCAAAGAAAAGTAGGCAAAAGAAAGCGGGCTGACAACCGCTAGCCTATAGGTGTCCACCACTCAGGCCACCACGGAATGGTCCGCACGAGGACCTGCCCTCGCATCTCCCCCGTTAGTGACAAGGCCGTCATCCGTTCCAGCGTCGCGCTGCGCGCACCGCCGAGGGGCGGAACTCCTTCTCCAAACGTCGTCGCAGATACGTATGCTTGGGAAAGCCGGTTTTCCTAGGTTCGCAACAATGAGTTCGGTCATGTGCAACACCGAGGGTGCTTGAATGGCAGGCGGCATCAGATTATAGAAAGCTGGCAAGCCAAAATAGTTAGAATATCTACAGAATTTGCAGAAGGCGTTATGCCCGACGGCGGGGCGCGCAGCGCGACGCTGGAACGGATGAGCGCTTTGTCACTAACGCGGGCGGCGCGAGAGCAGCTCCTCGTGCGGACCACTTCGCGGTGGTCTGAGTGGTGGACACCTACAGGCTAGCGGTTGTCAGCCCGCTTTCTTTGCTTACTTTCTTTGCGGCGGCAAAGAAAGTAAGTGCCGCCCCGCACAGGGGCGACGCAAATAGACCGATAAGAAAACAAGGAAAGGCCAACGCCGTAGGCAAACAAGCCCACAAAGCACCACAGGCAAAACCCCAACACCAGGAGCGATAATACCGCCACCGACCGAAGGTCAAAACAAACCCCCTAGCAATGATCATCCGCCCCCACCTCCACTGGTTCCGCATGCTGCTAGCCTGGCGCGGCTCGGTCCTTCCGCGGCTGCTGCCGCGCCTGTTCCTGATCTTCTGCATCTCGATTGTCGCCGTGGCCATCCACGAGCACGTCCTCAAGATCACCATCAGCCTGAGCACCACCCCCTTCTCCCTGGTCGGTATCGCGCTCGCCGTCTTCCTAGGCTTTCGCAACAACGCCAGCTACGATCGCTGGTGGGAAGCCCGCAAACTCTGGGGGCAACTCCTCAACGACGCTCGCTCCATGACCCGTCAGGCCCTCACCCTGCCCCGCGAGTCCCTGAGCACCGGCGAAGTCAAAGAATTCGTGCAGTTGCTCAGCGCCCTCCCCCATGCGCTGCGCCATCAACTCCGCAAAACCGATCCCCGCGAAGACCTGGCCGCCCGTCTGCCTGCGCCGCTGTTCGAGCGTGTCATGGCGTCGCGCTATCGCCCCACCACCCTCATGCTCGCGCTCGGCGAATGGGTGCAGCGCCAGGCGCGCGCAGGCGCACTCGACCCGATGGCCGTGCTGGCCTTCGATCGCAACCTGGATTCATTGTCGGATGTGATCGGCGGATGCGAGCGTATCGGTTCCACGCCGCTGCCGTTTGCCTACTCGGTGATGATTCACCGCACCGTCTATTTCTTCTGCGCGGCGCTGCCGTTCGGGCTCGTCGAGAGTATCGGCATCTTTACGCCCGTCTTCGCCGTCTTCGTCGCGTACGCCTTCATGGCCCACGAGGCCATCGCCTCGCAGCTCGAAGATCCGTTCGGCACCGACGACAACGACCTCGCCCTCACCATGATGTCCGTCTATATCGAGGACGCCGTGCGCGACCTGCTCGGCGAACCCGCCCTCGCTATCCCCGGCCCGGAACAAGAGCAGTTCATGGTCAACTGATACCCGCGCCGCGCGGTGAACCCAAAAGGAGCCCTAAGCAAATCCGGGTTAAACCGCACGGCGGCGCTTGCAAGCGCCGTTGCGCGCGGCTCCGTTCAATCGTTGCCGACCGTCTCCGACAAGCGCTTGAGCGTCGCCACCCGCGCGCCGATGATGTCCACCCTGCCGCGCTCGTCGGTGACCGGCATCGCCGCCGCCAGATAGGCGTTCCACGCCCGCTGCGCCTGCACCAGCGTCGGGCGGGCCCGCGCCGGCATCTTCGTCTGCAGCCGGTGGTAATAACGGTTCATGTCGAAGGTCGCGTGCTCGCACAGCGCATCTGCCGAACACGCACGCGGGCGAACCAGTCCGGCTGCGCCCGTGGATGCCGCGGCGGCCGCGCTGCGCAAAGCCAGCGCGCGATCACGCACCGGCTGCAGTTGCATGTCCGCTTCGGCCATCTGGTACATGGCGCCGTGCGTCGTCGCGAAGACCGCGTCGAGCAGCGGCGCCTGCGCATCGCGCGACGCCTGCCAGCGTGTCTGGCTCTCTTCCCACGCCTTGCGCCGCGAGGGCGGCAGCTTCGCCAGAAGCTGCTGCCACGCGGTGTTCACGGCGGCCTGCCAGCCGAAGCGGGCCGTCTCCATGCACTGCAACTGGCCCGCCGTCGACGACATGTCGCTGCGCGCAAGACACGCGCGCATCGCCGCGTCGATCGGATCCGCCGCGGCCACTTCGGCGTGGGCGCCGCTCGTCAACGTCAACGCCAGCGCCAGCAGCGCCGCCGCGCTCAGCGTCCTGACTGCGCCGGGAAGCCCTTGCAATCGCCCCATCTTCAGCCGCGCACGCAATCGACGAAGTACTCGATGCGGCCGTTGATCGTCTCGCCCACCAGACCGTGGATGTCGGTGTAAAAGCCCGGGAAGCGCTCGTTGAACTCGCGCGCAAAGCGCAGGTAGTTGACGATCGTCTTGTTGAAGCGCTCGCCCGGGATCAGCAGCGGAATGCCCGGCGGATACGGTGTGAGCAGAATCGACGTGACGCGGCCTTCGAGTTCGTCGATCGGCACCCGGTCGATCTCGCGGTGCGCCAGCTTGGCAAACGCGTCGGACGGCTTCATCGCCGGCTCCATGCTCGACAGGTACATCTCGGTGGTCAGCCGTGCAATATCGTTGGCACGGTAGACGCTGTGGATCTGCTCGCACAGGTCGCGCAGGCCGACGCGCTCGTACATCGGATGATGCGAAACAAACTCCGGCAGCACGCGCCACAGCGGCTGGTTGTTGTCGTAGTCGTCCTTGAACTGCTGCAGCTCGGTCACCATCGAGTTCCAGCGACCCTTGGTGATGCCGATCGTGAACATGATGAAGAACGAATACAGACCGGTCTTCTCGACGATGATGCCGTGCTCGGCCAGGTACTTCGTGACGATCGCCGCCGGAATGCCGGACTCGCCGAAGCCGCCGTCCATGTCGAGACCCGGCGTGACGATGGTCGCCTTGATCGGGTCCAGCATGTTGAAACCGTCGGCAAGCGGGCCGAAGCCGTGCCACGCGTCGTTCGGACGCAGCATCCAGTCTTCGCGCGAGCCGATGCCCTCTTCCGCGAACTCCTCCGGACCCCACACCTTGAAGAACCAGTCGTCGCCGTATTCGTCGTCGACCTTGCGCATCGCGCGGCGGAAATCGAGCGCCTCGGCGATCGACTCCTCCACCAGCGCGGTGCCGCCCGGCGCTTCCATCATCGCCGCAGCCACGTCGCACGAGGCGATGATCGCGTACTGCGGGCTCGTCGAGGTGTGCATCAGATACGCTTCATTGAAGCGGTGCTTGTCGAAGCGGCTGTTTTTCGAATCCTGCACGACGATCTGCGAAGCCTGCGAGATGCCGGCCAGCAGCTTGTGCGTCGAATGCGTGGCGAACACCAGCGCGCCGATGCGCGGACGGCCCGCGCCGATCGCGTGCATGTCCTGATAGAACTCGTGGAACTCGGCGTGCGGCAGCCAGGCTTCGTCGAAGTGCAGCGTATCGAGCCAGTCGCCGAGCATATCCTTGATCATCTCGACGTTGTAGATCACGCCGTCGTAGGTGCTCTGCGTGATGGTCAGGATGCGCGGCTTGAGGTTCGGGTTCTTCGCCAAGGCTTCACGGGCAAACGGATTCGCCTCGATCTTCTTGCGGATGTTCTCCGGCTCGAACTCGCTGCGCGGAATCGGGCCGATGATGCCGAAGTTGTTGCGCGTCGGCGTGAGGAACACCGGGATCGCGCCGGTCATCGTGATGGCGTGCAGGATCGACTTGTGGCAATTGCGGTCCACCAGCACGATGTCGCCCGGCGCGACGGTGCCGTGCCAGACGATCTTGTTCGAGGTCGAGGTGCCGTTGGTCACGAAGAACACATGGTCGGCACTGAAAATGCGCGCGGCGTTGCGCTCGGAGGCGGCCACCGGACCGGTGTGGTCGAGCAGTTGGCCGAGTTCGTCGACGGCGTTACAGACGTCGGCACGCAACATGTTCTCGCCGAAGAACTGATGGAACATCTGGCCAAGCGGGCTCTTCAGGAACGCCACGCCGCCCGAGTGCCCCGGGCAGTGCCATGAATAGGAGCCTTCGTCCGCGTACTGCACCAGCTCCTTGAAGAACGGCGGCGCGAGCGAATCGAGGTAAACCTTGGTCTCGCGGATGATATGGCGCGCGACGAACTCCGGCGTGTCCTCGAACATGTGGATGAAGCCGTGCAGTTCGCGCAGGATGTCGTTGGGCAGGTGACGCGAGGTGCGCGTCTCGCCGTACAGGAAGATCGGAATGTCGGCGTTGCGGCGGCGCACTTCGGTGACGAACGCGCGCAGTGCGACGATCGCGGCGGCCAGCTCGGGCGTGTCGCCCTCGACCACGACATTGTCGACGTACGGCAGCAGTTCATCGTCGTCGATCGACAGGATGAAGCACGACGCACGGCTCGACTGCTGCGCGAAGGAGGTCAGGTCGCCATAGCTCGTCAGCCCGAGCACTTCCGCGCCTTCTTTCTCGATTGCTTCGGCGAGCGCCCGGATGCCGGAACCCGAGATATTCTCGGAACGGAAATCTTCGTCGATGATGACGACGGGGAAACGAAACTTCATGGGCGATTCTCCAAAAAGAACGACCGCTGTCTTCTGTAAAGAGCAGCGGTCACCCGTATAGCTGGTGGGTCGGTGCGCTGCCGGCGTTACGTTTTGGGCAACGTCACGCCATGCTGACCTTGATATTTGCCGCCGCGATCCGCGTACGACGTTTCACAAATTTCGTCGCTTTCGAAAAACAGCACCTGGGCGACGCCTTCGTTCGCGTAGATTTTCGCAGGCAAAGGTGTCGTATTTGAGAATTCGAGCGTCACGTGCCCTTCCCATTCCGGTTCGAACGGGGTGACGTTGACGATAATCCCGCAACGGGCATAGGTGGACTTGCCGAGGCACACCGTCAGGACGCTGCGCGGGATGCGGAAATACTCCACCGTACGGGCCAAAGCGAACGAGTTCGGCGGGATGATGCAGACATCGCCCTTGAAATCGACAAACGACTTCTCGTCAAAGTTCTTGGGATCGACAATCGTCGAATTGATGTTCGTGAAGATCTTGAATTCGTCGGCGCAGCGGATGTCGTAGCCGTAGCTCGACGTGCCATAGCTGACGATCTTCCGGCCGTCCTCGGAAAGACGCACCTGATCGGGCACGAACGGCTCGATCATCTGATGCGATTCGGCCATGCGCCGGATCCACTTGTCGGATTTGATGGTCATATGTGTACGTTGCTCGCCGCGTCAAGTCGGAGTGAAGACCAGCCAGGGCCCGTGGGGCCGTGCTGCCGGAAGAAAGGCGCTTATTTTACGCGATCAGCGCGCCGCTGCCGCAACTGCGGCAAATAAGGGCTGACAGGGTGCGGTTGCGATGCGTCCGGCATGTTGCCGGAAACCGTGCAACCAGTCTGGAACGGAGGTTCGGCGGGAAGTCACCGCACCTTACTGCGGCGCGGCTTGCGCCGCATGCGCTGCGAATCGTCACGACGGCGGCCGCCGCGGCCGCGTGGACCGACATCAAAGCAGCAAGCGGCATTACTGGCGAATCACACCGCATGCGAGCGGCGCGCCTGCGCCGTGCTGCGGCCAGGCGTAAGGATCGGAGGCGTCGCGATGCAGCACGACTGCGCGCTGCAGCACCGAGCGGATGCCGTCGAGCGAGACGTCCGGGGCCACGATGAAACCGGTGGCAACGCCGGTCGAATCCGCATGAATATTGCCGAGGTCGCCCTCGACCCGCGTGCCCATCTTCAACCGCTCAGCCGCCGGCGCGAACACCGGACCGGCGCTGGAGCCGTCCGCCGCATTGCAGTCGCCGCGCTCGTGCACTTGCAGTGCATGGTCGCTATCGGGCGGCAAGCCGGTCAGGTTGTAGCTCACCTGCACGCCGTCCGAGCGCTCGATGAACGTGACCAGACCCCGCGCCTGATTCCCTACTGTGGGCAGTAGTTGTGCATCGGCGCGTTTTTCCTGTGGTCTCAGGAATGCAGTGCAGCCGCATAACAGCACGCTGCTGGCAGCCAGGACGATGAACGCATGCACCGCCTGTCCGTCAATTCGTTTTCCCATGCGATCCTCTTGTCGACCGCCGGCCGCCCCTGCGGTCGCCGAGCCGAACCTGATGAAGTCGACATGATACCGCGAGCGGAGGCCCCTCCGACGCCTTCCGCCGCCCGTCAGCAGCCTTGTGCAGGAAGGCTCAGGTGTTCTGCACGACGATATTGGGAAACTTCGAGGTCATGTCGCGGGCCCGCTCGGCGATATGGATCGCCACCTTGCGTGCGATCGAGCGATAAATCTCTGCAATCCGGCTATCCGGATCGGCCACCACGGTAGGCCGGCCGGAGTCGGCCTGCTCGCGAATGGCGATGTCGAGCGGCAGGCTGCCGAGCACTTCGACGCCGTATTCGCTAGCCATCCGCTCGCCGCCGCCGGCGCCGAAAATATGCTCTTCGTGGCCGCAGTTCGAGCAGATATGGATGCCCATGTTCTCGACGATCCCGAGGATCGGAATACCGACCTTCTCGAACATCTTGAGACCCTTCTTCGCGTCGAGCAACGCGATGTCCTGCGGCGTCGTCACGATCACCGCGCCCGTCACCGGCACACGTTGCGACAACGTGAGCTGGATGTCGCCGGTGCCCGGCGGCATGTCGACGATCAGGTAATCGAGGTCTTCCCAGTTGGTCTGGCGCAGCAGTTGTTCGAGCGCGGAAGTCGCCATCGGGCCGCGCCAGACCATCGGGTTGTCCTGCTCGATCAGAAAGCCGATCGAATTGGCCTGCATGCCGTGGCCGCGCATCGGATTCATCGACTGGCCGTCCACCGACTCGGGACGCCCGACGATGCCCAGCATCATCGGCAATGACGGACCGTAGATATCGGCGTCCAGAATCCCGACCGAGGCGCCTTCGCTGGCCAGCGCCAGCGCCAGGTTCACGGCGGTGGTGCTCTTGCCGACCCCGCCTTTGCCCGAAGCCACTGCGATGATGTTCTTCACGTTCGGCAGCAGCTTGACGCCGCGCTGCACGGTATGCGCCGCCACCTGCTGCGACACCTGCACGTGCGCCTCGGCCACGCCCGGCACCGCGCGCAGCGCGTCGCCGACCAGCGTGCGGATCGCTTCAAACTGGCGTTTGGCCGGATAGCCGAGTACCACCTCGACGCTAACCGTGGCACCATCGACAACGACGTTCCGGAAGTTCTTGGCCGCCGCGAACGGGCGCCCCGTGTTAGGGTCAGCGACGGACGCAAGGGCGGCGTCGACCAAAGCCCGATCAATGCTCATTGAAACTCCGTTGGGGAACACTTGCGGCGCGGCGGAATCGAAATCTTCGGCCGCCAGCCGGAAATTGAAAAAAATTGTTATGCGGCATTGCGAAATTTGGCCTTGCCGGGCAACCTTCGGCAGCAGCACGCCAGAGGGTCGCATCGCTGCGTACTTCAGTCATTATTGTAGTGGCTGGCGTCAGGCCTTGCCGGAAGACCCTTCTTCACTGTGTAGATCCGGAGCGAGTGCTTCAGCACTTACTCCGATCCCATGCAAGATGATTGCACGGAAGGCAGCGCAGTCCGGTAACGTTTTCGCGTCGTTTCTGCGCGGTTTCCGTTTCCGGTCGACCCGATTGGGTCGCTCCGCCTGGAGCGGCCCGCTTCGATAATCAAGAGGAATCAAAATGAACGCAAAAGTCATGACTCGCCTAGCAGTGTTCGCCGTAGCCGGTTCGTTGCTGGCAGGCTGCGCCACCCAGCAGGGCACCAATACGGCTGTCGGTACGGGCGTCGGTGCGGGCACGGGCGCGGCAATCGGCGCAATCTTCGGCGGCGGCAAGGGCGCGGCAATCGGTGCGGGTGCGGGCGCGCTGGTCGGCGGCATCACCGGCTACAACTGGCAGGCGATTCACAACAAGCTGACCGGCGCCACCAAGGGCACCGGCACGCAGATCACCGAACAGCCGGACGGCTCGCTCAAGCTGAACATCCCGAGCTCGGTGACGTTCGACACGAACAGCTACGCCATCAAGTCGTCGTTCGCACCGGTGCTGGATCAACTGGCGCAGACGCTCCAGCAGAATCCTGAGGTGATCGCGCAAGTGGTCGGTTACACGGACAGCACCGGTACGGCGGATTACAACCAGACGCTGTCGGTGAACCGCGCGCAAAGCGTGACCGGCTACCTGGGCCAGCGCGGCATCAATCCGCAGCGCCTGTCTGCACAAGGCATGGGTCAGAACAATCCGGTTGCGGACAACAACACGGAAGCCGGCCGCGCTGCGAACCGCCGCGTGGAAATCTTCCTGCGCGCCACCGCGCAACACGCGGGGTAACAGCTGGCACGCTGGGCAATCAGGTGATGGGAGCGCGGCGAGCAGGAAGTCACGGCGCCGCGACTTCCCCCGTCTGAAGGGCGGCGGAAGCACCCCGTAGCCGGCTCGAAAAAAATTTCGAACTCTCGGGAAAATCCGCTGTCTCTCTTTACGGTACGTGGTTGGCTTTGCCGCCGCGGCACCATTCTCCTCTTGTCGTTGTTGCTCCGGGGCCCATAGCCCCGGTTTTTTTTGGTGCCGGCTCCGCGCACCAAAGCCAGCGCCGCCACGGCCGCTCCCCCGCCGCCCTGCTAGAATCGTAGTTTCGTCTTTCCGCAAGTCCTCACACTCCCTATGTCAGCACCCGCAACCGGTCTCCCCGCAGGCGCGCCGTCCGGCCGTCGCCAGATTCTCGTCACGTCGGCCCTTCCGTATGCGAACGGGCAAATCCATATTGGCCATCTGGTCGAATATATCCAGACGGACATCTGGGTCCGGACACTGCGAATGCACGGGCACGAGGTCTACTACGTCGGCGCCGACGACACGCACGGCACGCCGATCATGCTGCGGGCGGAAAAGGAAGGCATCACGCCGAAGCAGTTGATCGACCGCGTCTGGCAAGAACACAAGCGCGATTTCGACAGCTTCGGCATTTCCTTCGACAATTATTATTCAACCGACTCGGAAGAGAACCGCGTGCTGAGCGAATCCGTCTACACGGCGCTCAAGGAAGCGGGCCTGATCGAGGCGCGCGATATCGAACAGGCGTACGACCCGGTCAAGGAAATGTTCCTGCCGGACCGCTTCATCAAGGGCGAGTGTCCGAAGTGCGGCGCGAAAGACCAGTACGGCGACAACTGCGAAGTGTGCGGCGCGACTTACCAACCGACGGAATTGCTCAATCCGTATTCGGTCGTGTCCGGCGCCACGCCGATCCGCAAGACCTCGACGCACTATTTCTTCCGCCTGTCCGACCCGCGCTGCGAGAATTTCCTGCGCGGCTGGGTGGGTGGCCTGGCGCAGCCGGAAGCGACCAACAAGATGCGCGAATGGCTCGGCGACGCCGGCGAGTCGAGACTCGCCGACTGGGACATTTCGCGCGACGCACCGTACTTCGGCTTCGAGATTCCCGGCGCGCCCGGCAAGTACTTCTACGTGTGGCTCGATGCGCCGGTCGGCTACTACGCGAGCTTCAAGAACCTCGCCGAAAAGCGCGGTATCGATTTCAACGCGTGGGTCAGCAAAGGCTCGACGGCTGAGCAGTACCACTTCATCGGCAAAGACATCCTGTACTTCCACACGCTGTTCTGGCCGGCGATGCTCGAGTTCTCGGGCCATCGCACGCCGACCAACGTGTTCGCGCACGGCTTCCTGACGGTGGACGGCGCGAAGATGTCGAAATCGCGCGGCACCTTCATCACCGCGCAAAGCGTGATCGACACGGGTCTCAATCCGGAATGGCTGCGCTATTACTTCGCCGCCAAGCTGAACAGCACGATGGAGGACCTCGACCTGAGCCTCGATGACTTCCAGGCGCGCGTGAACAGCGATCTGGTCGGCAAGTACGTGAATATCGCGAGCCGCGCGGCGGGCTTCCTGATCAAGCGTTTCGACGGCCGCATCCAGGACACCGCGATGCACCATTCGCTGCTCGGCACGCTGCGCGCGGCGATCCCGCAGATCGCCGCCAACTACGAGGCGCGCGAGTACAACCGCGCGCTGCGCCAGACCATGGAACTGGCCGACGCGGTCAACGCCTATGTCGACACTGCCAAGCCGTGGGATCAGGCGAAAGACCCGGCCAATACAGTCGCGCTGCATGAAACCTGCAGCGTCAGCATCGAAGCGTTCCGCCTGCTGTCGCTCGCGCTCAAGCCGGTGCTGCCGAAGCTCGCCGAAGCCGTCGAAGCGTTCCTCGGCATCGAGCCGCTCAAGTGGGCCGACGCCACTGCACCGCTGAGTCCGGAGCGTCCGATCAACGCGTACAAGCATCTGATGACGCGCGTCGATCCGAAGCAGATCGAAGCGCTGCTGGCGGCCAACCGCGATTCGCTGCAAGCTTCGCTGCAAGCGACTGAAGCGGCTGCGCCCGCCGCGGCGAAAACCAGCGCCAAGGCAAAGGCGGCGGCTCCGGCAGCGAAAGCCGGCGCTGGAGACGATGACGACGCGTCCGGCATCATCTCGATCAACGACTTCGCCAAGATCGACCTGCGCATCGCCAGGATCGTCGACTGTCGCGCGGTAGACGGCTCGGACAAGCTGTTGCAACTGACGCTCGACGTCGGCGAGGAAAAGACCCGTAACGTCTTCTCCGGCATCAAGTCGGCCTATCAGCCGGAGCAACTGATCGGCAAGCTGACGGTGATGGTGGCCAACCTCGCGCCGCGCAAGATGAAGTTCGGCCTGTCCGAAGGGATGGTACTGGCGGCATCGGCAAGCGACGAGAAGGCCGAACCGGGCCTCTACGTCCTCGAACCGCACAGCGGCGCGAAGCCGGGCATGCGAGTCAAGTAAAGCCGCCGCGTTCGCCGCGTCACCGGAAATGCAAAAAGCACGTCGTCGACGTGCTTTTTGCTTATTGGTGCAATGGGGCTAGTTCTTCCGCTACTCCCGCGTCCGACTCCACGGCCACCGGTCGAAGCGCCGTGTGTACAGCAGCGCCCCCCCCTGGAAGGTGCCGCCGTAAGCGACCACCGACCAGTAGCGCGTCAGGTTGACCGTGGCCTTGAAGGCATTGCTCGCCGACTGCAGCCCCTGCTCGTAACCGAGCACCAGCCACTGGCTCAGCGCCTTCGACACCATCACCACTTGCGGATCGGTCAGCCCGACATCGCTGGTGCCGATCGAGAATTCATCGAGACCGAAGGTCTGGGCAATCCGCTTGCCGCCCGCATTGCCGAGCAACGCGAGGGCGGTCGTCATGGTGCTTTGCTGTCCAAGGTTATTGCCCTGATCGGTGCCATGACCGAACAGCAGCCAGGAGAGTTTCTCGTTGTCCGCCACATTCGGCTCCGAGACGAGCTTGGCGACCGGTGCATCCACCGTGCCGGTCACCTGCACGCCGGCCTCGACCTGCTGGTTGCGGCGCATCGCGAGAATGTTGATGCCCGGATTCGCCACCGGTCCGTTGAAGGTGAAGAAACCGTTTTCGATGCCGAGCTTGCGACCGAATGCCGTATAGGTCGAACCTTCGGTCACGCGCACATTGCCGACCGCGCGCAGCGGCATTTCCGGCGCGCTCAAGGCGGTCACCGTGCCGGTCAGCCCAAGGTCCGCGCCCTGGCCGCGGAAACGGAAATCCTTGCCGAGATTGATGTCGATGCTGGCGTGCGGCGCGAAGCGGCCCACCGGCTTGTCGCTGGCCGGCACGCCCGGCACCGTCTCGCCTGGGACGGTGCCGTCGGGGCGCACGATCACCACGTCGTCGCCGAGCTTCGGCGCGGCCTGTTCCGGCATGTCGAAGAGCGCGTGATCGACCGTGAACTTGCCGTTGATATCCATCCCGCCGAGGTGTCCGCCGTTGGCCACGGTGGCGCTGCCGGACAGCGACAGCTTGCGGTCCGGCGAAGCGAACAGTTCGAGCTTGTCGGCCACGATGCTCGCCGTCAGATCGGGCTCCGCGCTGTCGAGGCGCACCCGGCCGGTGGCGCGCAGCGTGCCGTTGCCGCCGTGGAATTCGACCTGCTGGAAGTCGACCAGATTCTGCGACAGCGCGATATGGATCACGCCGTCCTTCAACTGCACGCCCTGGTCGACCATGGTGGCGGACAGGCCGTCGCCCAGTAGCGAGCCCGACAGGTTCGGCCTCGCGACCGTGCCGCCCAACTCAAGTTTCAGCGCGAGGTGTCCGTCAAGCACATAGCTGGGGCCGAACAGGCCGCCCGTCGTTTTCAGCGACGGCACGTTGGCGTTCACATTGCCGGTGAGCGGCGCCTCGTCGCTGACGCCGAGCACGCCGTCGGTCATCGCCAGCGCGGTGTGGGCATCGGCCTCGAGCACACCGATCCGGCTCGCCTGCGCACGCACCGTGGCGTTCAGACGGTTGCCGGCGCTGAAGTCGGCGCGCGCCGCCAGGTCCGTAATGCCGAGCGACGCACCGCCGTTGCCGATCTCAACCGTCACGTCGCCGCCGCGGCGCTTGAGCTGGATGTGGCCGCTCGCCGTGTTGCCGAGCGCGAAATCCCAGTCGCCGTCGAACACCAGATCGGTCTTGACCGGAGGCGGCTCGCCGGTGATCTCCTGACGCAGCGCGAACAGGCGCGAGAGCGAAATATCGGTCAGCGATCCGGTCGACTGGATGCGCCCGTGATCCAGTGCGAACGACTTCAGGTCGAGCACGGCGCCTTCGAGGGTAAGCCGCGTGGCGCCAAGCGTGAGGTGGTTCGGCGCGGCGCTCACGGTGAGCGGCGTTTCGAGATTGAGCGCGGGCGTGCCGCGATTCTGCAATTGCGTGAGCGTGCCGTCCCAGCGTGTGCCTTCGCGGGTGTCGGCGAGGTGTCCGTTGGCCGCGAGCGTGACGTCGAGCGGACGCTGATAAACCTTGCCGGTAGCCTGCGCTTCGAACGTATGCTTGGCGCGCGTGCCGTTCAGGCGCGCGCTCAGCGTCGCCAGTTCGACGCCTGCGGCGCTCAGGTCGCGGGCGTCGGTCGTGAAGACCATCGCGCCGTTGGCGCCGTCGCGCAGCTCGGCGTGCCCTTCCGCATGGCCGAGGCGGTTCGCGCCGAATACGACGCTATCGGCCTTGTAGTTCAGCACGACGTTCGGGTGCGCGAACGATCCGGTCACGTCGCCATCGGCCGCCATCGCGCCCGCCAGCCCGAAGCCGAGCCGCTCGAGTTCCGGCGCGTCGACGCGAAAGCGCAGCCGGTCGCCCGGAGCGCCGAAGCTGCCCTGCAGATCGACCTGGTTGCCCGCCACCGAGAGATTCGCCCGGCTCGGCAGAATCCGCGAGCCGGCCAGTTGGATCGTGCCGCCGCCCGTCAACGGCAAGCCGTCGTAGACGCTTTCGCCGAGCTTGAAATCGGCCTTGGTCGTGAAGGTCGGGCCAAGTACGCCGGTCGCGTTCAGCGTGCCGTTCACACGCGCTTCGATCTTGGGCGCGGCGGTGGTGGCGGGGGCTGCCCGTTGCGCGGCCGCCTTGGCCGCGACATGGGCCTTGGCATTCGCCGCAGCGTTTTTAGCTGCGCTTCCCGGCGCGCCGGCGGCAACCCGCGAGGGCATCTGCGAGGTGAGTCCGAGCGGATCGAAATCAGTTAGTTGCGCCTTGAGGTTGTAGGTGGAATTCGCGTCGTGCTTGATCGCGCCGGACAGGTCGATGCGGCCGCGGCCCGAGGTGATCTTCACGTCGTTGAAGCTCATGCGCGCCGGGTCGAAGATCACCTTGCCCTGCGCGCGCAGGGCCGCTTTCGGATCGGCCAGATCAAGCGTGATGCTCTGCACGTCGTCGTTCAGGCGAATTCCGATGGGCCCGGCGAGCTGCGTGGGCCGCACGCTCGCTTGCAGCGCGTTCAGGTCGAGCCCGGCCACCTGCAGATCGAGCTGGCCGTGCTTGCCGGACAGCGAGCCCGCGCCCGTCACCGTGGCGTTCTTGACGAGCCGCAGGTTCAGGTTCGAGATGCTCTGCGCGTGGGCATCGAGCCGGACGTCGGCGTGTGCGTCGATGAGCGGCAGCAGGTTCTCGTCGATCGCGCCGGGCCTGGCGTTGACGATCGACACCTGACCTGCGACGGCGAAGCCACTAGTGGGTTTTGCGGCAGCGGAGGCGGCGTCATGGGTGGCCGGCAACGCGCCGCGAGCGGCTGCCGCCGTGCTGCTAGCTGCTGTGGTGCCAGGTGCCGTGGCGCTAGCCGTCATCGAGATCGCGCCACTAGCCGCAGCAGCGGAGCCACTCGCACGATTAGCTGCGCCAGCGCCAGAGGCTCCGGCTACACCACCTGCACTCGCAGCGCCCGGCGCCCCAACCTCCGGCGCAGCCCCACCCACCACCGGCTGCAACTCCGCCCGCACCGCCAGATCGGCGAGCGGCGCCCCCGGCGCAAACGCCTGCGGATTCACATGATCGAACGACAACGTGGCGCGTTGCAGCGGCACATCCGCAAACGGCGTCGCCTCGATGCGCGCGTGACCGGCAAGCTTCATGCCGCTCGCATCGAGCTCGGCGACCAGCGTTTCGAGCGTGCCGCTCAAATGGCCGCCCACTTGCACCGGCTCCTCGTTGACCTTGCCGGCATAGCCCACGTCACCGGTCAGCGCAAACGGCTGCACGCCGTCGAGCCGGGCCGCAGCCGTCAGCGCGCCGAACGGCGTGTCGAGACGCTCGATCGCGGCCTCGTGATGCACCCCATCGCTGCGGCCGTGGAACAGGAAGTGCGAAAACTCCGTGGTCGATGCGCCTTCATGCAGCAGCAGCGTGCCGACCTGCAGATCGCGCACCTCCAGTTGCATCGGCAGGCGCAGATCCTGCGGCAGGCTCACCGGAGCGCTGCTTGCCGCCCCTGACGTGCCGATGCGCGCGTCGATCACGCCGATATGCAGGTAGTCGATCGCAAAACGCCACGGCCGGTTCGTCAGCGCCCAGCGTCCGTCAATCGTATCGATCTTGATGTCGGTGCCGCTGCCGTCGAAACTGCGCCATTCGAGCTGGCGCAGGCGCACGCCGGTCGCCAGCGCGCCGCCTTCCAGCTTGCCGGAGAGCCGGCCGCCCAGCAGCTTGACGGCGCCCTGCCACGCGTAGGCCGTGCCGCGCTCGGTCGCCACCGCGCCGTACAGCAGCCCGGCCGCGAGGGCGACGAGCAGCACCGGAACGCCCATGGCCCACGCCAGCGCCTTCCACAGCCGCCGCCCGCGGCGCGCGGGAGGAGGCGTGTCAGGGCCACCCGGCGTAGCGTCAGCGGGCGTCTGCGAAGGCGGGTTGGCGGAAGCATCCGTCGTCATACGCGAACCATGCGAATCAAACCAGTCAAGTCAAAAGATCAGAAGGCGATGCCCAGCGTCAGGTAAGGCCGCACGCTCCTGTTGCGAATCCCGTACGCGAGGTCGACGTTCACCGGGCCGACCGGGCTGCGCCAGCGCGCGCCGAAGCCCACGCCCGGGTAAAACACTTTCTCGTGCCACGTGTCGGTGGCGGTGCCGATATCGAAGAACACCGCGCCGCCCCAGTCGTGGTTGAACCAGTGCTGGTATTCGGTCGTGCCGGTCATCAGGTACTTGGTCGGCAACACCGAACCGTCGACGCTGTTACCGATGCTCTGGTAGCTGTAACCGCGCACCGAGTTCGAACCGCCCGCGCGGAACAGCAGCGAGGCCGGGATGCCGCTCGAACTGCCCGCCGTGAATACGCCGCCCAGTTCGGCGCGGAACAGCAGCAGATCTTCCTTGCCGATTGGAAGGTACTGCTGGCCGCGCGCGTAGGCGCGGCCGAAGGTCTGATCCGTGGCCACGCCCTTGACCGCGAAGCCCGCCTCGACGTGCACCAGGTTGCCGGAGCGCGGGAACAGCGGGTCGTCGGTATTGCGGCGGGTCCACGACCAGGCGGGCACCAGCGCGCGGCTGGTGCTCGGCCCGACGGCATTCTGGTCGAGCCGGTCCTGGTAGTAGAGGAGCGAATACCCGTAGTCGAGATACTGCGAGGTGCGGGTGGTCTGCACCCCCGAGCGGATACTGTAGATGCGCGTGTCCGACACGTCGGTGGTCGTATAGGACGCCAGCACGCTGTTGGTCCAGGCGCGCCGCCACGGCGGCATCGAGAGCTGGATCTGGCCGAACTGCTCGATCTGGTCGATCCGCCCGCCCACCGAGAACGGCCAGGCCGCGCCGAAGGTGTCCAGATACGTGTACTTGCCCTGCAACTGCGGACCGGTGTCGGTCGCATAACCCACCCCGCCGCGGATGCTGTTGTACGGATACTCGCTGACCTTCACCCGCACGGGCGTCTCGACAGGCTTGGCCGGGTCGTTGGCGACGTCGATGGCGACGCTCGCGTAGTACGGCGTGTTCTGCAACTGGCGCTGCAATTCGGCGACGCGCTGCACGTCGTAGATCGCGCCGACCGAAATCGGGTTCACGTTGTCGACGATCTGCTCGGGATAGCGCCGGGTGCCGGACACTTCGAGCTTGCCCATCGTGAAGGTCGGCCCGCTATCGAACGTGACCGAGAGCTTCGCCTCGTGGGTGCGCGGATCGATGCGCGCCTCGGCACGAGCGATCTTCGCGGCCACGTAGCGGCGCGCCTGCAGCGCCTTGAGCGCGGCGTTCTTGGCGTCGTCCCAACCTCCTTGCGAGAACGGGTCGCCTTGATGCAGCGAAAAGGCGAAGCGGGTGGCGTTTTGCTGCCCCGGATCTTCGGTCAGCACCGGCCCCTTGAACGACAGGTCAATGGTCGAAATAGTGGTTTGCGGGCCGGGATCGACGCTCACGGTGACGCGTTTCTTGCCGTCGACGGTGCGTACGTCGGTGCGCACGACCGGCGAGAAATAGCCCGCCGTGGCGGTCAGGTCGCGCACCTGCTGCGGGGTGGCGGTGACGAGAAAGCCGAACTGGTCGTCGCTGATATCGTCGCGCTTGGCGAAGCGCGCGATGTCGAGGTGCTCCTCGAGGAGCTTGCGCACGGCGCGCGGCGCGGCCTCGATATCGACCTTGTAGGCCGCGCGCGCTTGCCCCCCGGCAAACGCCAGCCAGACGAGGCCGAACGCGAGCCATGCACGTAGCAGCCGCGCCGCACCAGGCGCGCTGCGCGCAAGCCGCCCCTGCCGCACCCCCGGTTTGCCATGCCGCACACGCGACGGTTCGATCGCACAACCCGCCAAACAGGACCTCCGCGGCCGTTGTTGATGAATGATTCGGCTTGCCAGCCGCTGCAGGGGCCGGCAAGCTCGCTATTTGACCACATCGAAGCCGCCCCGCGACGATCTCGAAATTGACGCCCGGGGCTCCACTGACGCCCTGCGCGCCTGCGCCGGCGCGGACTTGCCGGTGACTGGCCACTTAGTCCGGAACCTGCCCTTCAGCCATCACTTGGCGGCGAGCACGCCTTGGAGTCGAGCGGCGCGCCGATGTTCCGCGCGTTTTTCGCCCGCGGGCAACGCTTGCGGTAAAATTGCGCTCGACACGCGCGACAGCCTCCGCGGCCGCCGCCACTTCTCTATCACGGACGTTGAGCCATGTATCAATCGGACATCACGCAGTTCCTGAATCAGCTGAAGCAACAGAAGCCCAACCTCGAGGCGGAGCAGCGCCGTGGCCGTTCGCTGCTGTGGGACAAGCAGCCGATCGATCTCGAAGAGCGCGCCGAGCAGCAAGCCTCGCGCGTGCAACAGACCGCCTACCAGTACTACCAGAACTTCTAAGCGTGAGCACCGCCGACGAGGCCCGCGCCGCCAAGGCGCAGCCCGACGCTGCGCTCGCCGCGCCCGCGACCGATTCGACGCCGGATACCGTCGACGGTATCGCTTTCGCGCGCCTGTACGGCGAGCCGCTCTTCAAGCTGCCGACCGACCTGTACATCCCGCCGGACGCGCTCGAAGTCTTCCTCGAAACGTTCGAAGGCCCGCTGGATCTGCTGCTGTACCTGATCCGCAAGCAGAACTTCAACGTGCTCGACATCCCCATGGCGGATGTCACCGCCCAGTACCTCGGCTATGTCGAGCAGTTGCGGCACACCAATCTCGAACTCGCCTCCGAATATCTGCTGATGGCGGCCATGCTGATCGAGATCAAGTCGCGCATGCTGCTGCCGGTCAAGAAGGCGGACACCGGCGAAGAGGCTGAAGACCCGCGTGCCGAACTCGTGCGGCGCCTGCTCGAATACGAGCAGATGAAGCTCGCCGCGCAGCGCATCGACCACTTGCCGCAACTGGGCCGCGACTTCCTGCGCGCCGACGTCTATATCGAGCAAAGCATCACGCCGCGTTTCCCGGACGTGAACAGCGAAGACCTGCGCGCCGCCTGGGCGGACGTGATCAAGCGCGCCAAGCTCGTGCAGCACCACCGGATTTCGCGTGAAGAGCTGTCGGTGCGCGAGCATATGAGTGTGATCCTGCGCCGCTTGCAGAACGCGCGCTTCATGGAGTTCAGTGAGCTGTTCGACGTCTCGCGCGGCGTGCCGGTCGTGGTGGTGAACTTCATTGCGATGCTGGAGCTGTCGCGCGAATCGCTGATCGAGATCACCCAGGCCGAACCGTTCGCACCGATCTACGTGCGGCTCGCCTATTTGCCAGCCTGAGCGGCCGGCTTGAGCGCACTCTAGAGGCACGCCTCGTTTCGGTGCGCCCGCGTCACAAATCCACTACAATCCCGCGCTCCGAACCAGTCATCACCGGAACGGGAGCCTGACAGGCCAAATGGAGCGAGATGCACCATTTCCGTGCCTGCGAGGCCCTGCGCCGCGCGAGGAAAACACCGTCCGATCATGAAAGTCATCAGCTCGATCCACGAATTGCGCGACCAGTTGCGCGGCCAAAACCGCACTGCGTTCGTCCCGACGATGGGCAATCTGCACGAGGGCCATCTGTCATTGATGCGCCTCGCGCGCCAGCACGGCGACCCGGTGGTGGCGAGCATTTTCGTCAACCGGCTGCAATTCGGGCCGAATGAGGATTTCGACAAATATCCGCGCACGCTCGAAGCCGATATCGAGAAGCTGCAAAAAGAGAACGTCTACGTGCTGTTCGCGCCGACCGAGCGCGACCTGTACCCGGAGCCGCAGGAATACCGCGTGCATCCGCCGCACGATCTGGGCGACATTCTCGAGGGCGAGTTCCGCCCGGGATTTTTCCAGGGCGTGTGTACCGTGGTGATGAAGCTGATGTCGTGCGTGCAGCCGCGCGTCGCGGTGTTCGGCAAGAAGGATTACCAGCAGTTGATGATCGTGCGCCAGATGTGCCAGCAGTTCGCGCTGCCGACAGAAATCATCGCCGCTGAAACCGTGCGCGACACCGACGGCCTTGCGCTCAGCTCGCGCAATCGCTATCTGCAGGCGGCCGAGCGCGCCGAAGCGCCGAAGCTCGCAGCCGAGTTGAACCGGGTGCGCGACGCGGTGCTGGCCGGCAACCGCGATTTCGCGGCCATCGAGCGCGAGGCGATGGCCGCGCTCGCCGCCCGCGGCTGGCAGCCCGACTACATCGCCGTGCGCAAGCGCTCGAACCTCCTGCCGCCCACCGCGCAGGACACCGAAGCGCCGCTGGTGGTGCTCGCCGCGGCCAAGCTGGGCGCCACGCGCCTGATCGACAACCTCGAAATCTGACGCGCCTGATCGATCAGGCGCGCGCCCAAACACCCGCAAAGGGCTCATAGGGAACGGTCATGCAACGCCACATGCTGAAATCGAAGATTCATCGCGTCGCCGTCACGCACTGCGAGCTGCACTACGAAGGCTCGTGCGCAATCGACGAGGATCTGCTGGAAGCCGCGAATATCGTCGAGAACGAACGCATCGACATCTGGAACATCAACAACGGCGAGCGTTTCTCGACCTACGCGATCAAGGGTGAGCGCGGCAGCGGCATGATCTCGCTGAACGGCTCGGCGGCGCGGCGCGCGCAACTGGGCGACCTGGTGATCATCGCGACGTTTGCGATGGTGGAAGAGACGGAACTGAAAGCCGGCTGGAAGCCGGACCTGGTGTTCGTCGACGACAACAACAAGATCAAGGGCAGCCGCGACCACGTGCCCACCCAGAGCTGGACCTGAAGCACGGCGCGCCGGCCAGACCTGCGGTGCGCCTGCAGCGGGGCCAAGCGCCGCTGCACGTGAGGGTCAGGGGCAGCGCCCGCCGCTGCCGCCGGCCCGCTCAAGCCTTCGGCTTACGCTCGAGCCAATCGACGATGGGCTGCCACTGTTCCAGATCCTTTTCGACCCGGCTCTTCGCCACATCCCACAGCGTCAGGCCATGCGCCGCTAGCTGCACGTAGTTCTGCGTATCGCGCAGAAAGCCCAGCACGGGCAGCTGCAAGCCCTCGACAAAGCGGTGCAGTTGCTCGGCCGAGCGCGTGCGGGCATCGACCCGCATGCCCACCACGCCGATTTCGATCGTCCCCTTGCGCACTGCCTTTTCTTTGGCAAGCCGCTCGAGAAACTCCTGGGTAGCGAGAATATCGAACAGCGACGGCTGAAGCGGCACGATCACCTTGTCCGCCAGATCCAGTGCAATACCGAGCCGGTTGCCGTGCAAACCCGCCGGCGTATCGATTACAGCGTGCTCCAGCCCCTTGGGCGGCTTCGCGGGCGCTTCCTGATCGATTTCCCAGACTTCAATCGGCGGCAGCGTGGCGGGCCGCAGTTCGAGCCACGCGTGGGCCGAATGCTGCTTGTCCAGATCCGCCAGTGCGACCCACTCGCCTGCCGCCGCGAAATAGCCGGCCAGATTGGTCGATAGCGTGCTCTTACCCACGCCGCCCTTCGGATTGGCCACCACGATTACCGTCATGAATACTCCCGGGAAGATGGCTGGCGCCGCCAGCCGGTTTGCCGCGTCTAGTCTGAGGTTGCGTCGACTGCGTCGATCCAGCCGTTGATAATATCGACAAATCCAGCCGGGTCGAAGCCCCGAAGGGCGATTTAGGACGGCATTCTTACAAAAAGGAACGAAATACCATGAGCAAGCTGCGCGCGAATTGCACGATCGAGAGCCTTCAGGAGCGTCAGCGGGGCACCCTGCCCGACTGGCTGGGAGTGCGGGTGAGCGCGCTGGAACAGGGCTCGCTGACGGCGGAAATGACCGTGCGGGGCGAGTTGCTCGCGCCTAACGGCTTTCTGCATGCGGCGAGCGTGATTGGGCTGGCCGATACGGCGTGCGGCTACGCGTGTCTGGCGCATCTGCCGGAAACGGCGCGCAGTTTCACCACGATCGAACTGAAGAGCAACTTCCTCGGCACCTGCGTCGAAGGCACGATCCGCGCGGTCGCGAAAGGCGTGCATCTGGGGCGGACGACGCAGGTATGGGACGCCACGGTGTTCGACCCGAACGGCAAGACGATCGCGCTGTTCCGGTGTACGCAGATGGTGCTGGTGTGAGGGTTGGGGAGGGAAGCGCTGTCGATTGCACAGCGATTGCTGTGTAAAGCACAGCAACCCGGTTCTGCCAGAGATCCTGCTGTTTATTACACAGCACTCGCTGTACAATAAACAGCAGCTATCGTTTCTCTACAGGATCCGGTTAGTTAGACACCGATCTGGAGGTTTGCCCAGATGAACGAAAAAATGTTTGCCGAGTTGTTCGGCGGAACGGAGCGGCTCAAGGCACTCCGACAACTGTTCGAGCACGCGGACCAGGAGTTCAGTTCGCGCGAGCTCGCAGCAGCCGCTCACACCGACCGCGGCAACACGCACCGCTGGCTGAAACGCTGGGAAGAAGCGGGTCTCGTCAGGCGAGGCGTTGTCACCGCTACGAATTTTCAGGCATCCCCCGATCCCGCGCTGGCTCCGCTGGTCACGCTGTTCCGGCAAAGCAGCGATCTCGTGGCGGATCTGCGCGATGTCCTTGCCGAGATAGACGGTGTGCGTTCGGCCGTTATCTTTGGTTCGTTCGCCCGCCATGGGGAAAAAGCCGGCAGCGACATCGACGTTCTTGTCCTCGGTGATGTGTCGGAACTCAAAACCAACGCGCGGCTCAAGCCGCTGGCCCGCAAGTACGGCAAGGACTTCAATGCGTCCGTGTTCCCGCCCGAGCAGTTCAGGCAATTGCTTGCGCAGGGCGACGGGTTCGCTGCTGAGGTGATGGCTCAACCGCGCATCTCGTTGATAGGAGATCTGGATGCCGGAACTTGATCATTGGCTGGATACGCCGAACACGCCTCTCGAAAGGCAGAAAACGGTCAACAAGGCACAGTTCCAAGGATGGCTCAAGGAGGCCGTCCGCAAGTACGAGGACGCGAACCGTCAACCCAACAGCGAGAGCACCCGTATGGACGCTGCGTACGACGCTGTATTTTTCTGCGCCCTTGCTGTCCTGACGAGTCAGGCCGTACGTGTTACCTCGCGCCCCGGACATCACGCGGTCGCACTAGAGGCCGCTGCGGCTGTGATGAAGCTGCCCAGTACGCTGGTCGACGAGGCGGATGCGCTGCGAGAGTGGCGCAATCGGAAATACCAAGGATTCTTCTCAGCCAGCGAGCGCGACGTGACAGACGCCATCGACACGGCACGCAAGTATCTCGAAGCAACCAGCGCATGGGTACAACGAGAACAAGCGCAGTTGTTGAAGTAACACAGCAGCGGGCAACCTGTTCTATCGGTTGGCCGTGTCCCGAAGCCTTTCAGCCGTCGCCCGTATGAAAGCGCTGTGCATTGGCAGGGCCGCCTCCAAAACGCCGAACATCATTGACGCGCGTCAAAATTTTGCAATCCTGTGCAATCCTCCCTCGGGTCTCGTGTTGGTATCCCCCTTTCGAATGACAGGTCTTCGACATATGCGACGGCCTGACCAGCCACGAGCTGGCAAAATGGGCGAAATCCCATGGACACGAACATGGCGCCTCGTCAGCATGAGCCCTCCAACACGTTAAACAAGGAGAAGACATGCTGGAATGCTCATTCCATTTGAATGACAAGCCGATGAGCGAATTCAAGATGGGATTCCGGGCCTTTCCGGCATTTTCTGGGTTACGTCATCACGTCAATAAGCGTGCATACGCCTGTGTGGCAGACTCCGGCCCCATTCCGGTCGGTGCCTATTAATGAGGTCAGTCGCGAAGGTGTGCCTGTGGGTTCTGTGGCTGATCGTGGCCACATTTCTGTACATCATGATCTGGAGCCGCCGCCTCGACTATTTCCCCGACTATCCGGAGTGGGTGGGATTAGCCGTTACCAAGGTCGCCGGGATGACGCACGATGACGATGTCGAACTGCTAACCGACTACTACTACCTGATCGTCGGTTTTTCCAATGTGTTCGCGCTACATGTTACCGGCTATCTGATCTGGCGGTTGCTGCGCAAGTCGCAGTACTGATTGACTTTCATGACGCGACGTCTGGCCTATTATTGGAGATAACAATGAGCGGTAACCGATACAGCTACGGCATACATCGAAACCTCAAACCTGCCGACCTATTCGCTTATGTAGCGCTGGACGAAACCCGGAAGCAGCTAGGGCTAGATGACTTGGGAGCTGCCGCCGCCGTGTTGCTTGGTCAAGCCGATATCCCCGTCGCAGGCAAGGTCGCAAGGGCAACCGAAGGCACGTCCGTCGCGTCACTCACCGCTCGCAAGCTGCTACCTTTCAAGGTGGCCGTGCGTCTGCCGACTATTACGAAGGTCGGACTCAAGGGAGTCCGCATCGCTTTCACGCGCAACCTGGGTGCATTCGTGGGCCGAGCCATTCCGGTTGTTGGTGAGGTCTTTTTGGCGATAGATGCGATCCAGATCATGCGCAATACGGTAGTGGCGTATAACCGCATGGTGAAACCGGCTGATCAGGTACTCCAATGAAAGACGACACTTGGGAGCGTCTCGAAGCGTTTGCGCGTGCTGAACTCGGTCGCCCGCTACTGGGCGGACGACTGAATCTGCAGCCCGCGTCTCGTCTAGAGGAGGATCTGGGCCTGACGGGACTCGACGCAGTCGAATTCATCGACAAGTGGGCGGAAACGTTCCACGTGCAAGCGCAGGATTTTCCGTACAGGCGTTACTTCGGGCCGGAAGGCCAAGATCTACTTTCGTCGTTCTTGGGACTGTTCTCAAAGCGGTTTAGCCGGTCGGCTCTGGTCCCGCTGACATTAGGGATGCTGGCTGAAGCGATGCGACGCGGAGGATGGGACACCGTAGGGATCGAGTCGATAGTGAGCCGGGACAATTAAGGCGCGAGAGGCGTGCCGGTGAGAGGTGGCAAACCCGGGGCTAAACGATGCCAAATCGTGCGCGACGCTACAGACTTGCACCCACAAGAGTATGTCCATGCTGGGCGCACAAGCAAAAAGCCCGGTCGCAATGACCGGGCTAAGTGATTGAATTTATTGGTGGGGCGCGAGTGATTCTAATACTCGACCGACGGATTATGAGTCCGCCGGGGATTCTTTCCATCAAGCGTTAGTTACCCGCTTCTCTCAAGCCGCCACCGCCCGCGGCGCCTTCGCCCCGCTCAACGCACCCACACCGCCGCCGAGCAGCGACTGCACCACCAGCGTCACCGCCCAGAAAGCCGGATATTCCCAGCCGCCGTTCGGCGAAGCGAAGCCCCAGCCGTTATGCAGGTGAGCCGACATCGCCCCCAGCATGAACGGCAGCAGCACCAGCGCGACCCAGCGGACCTGCACGCCGAGCAGCAGCGCGATCCCACCGGCCAGTTCGACAAAAGCCGTGAGATAACCGAGCCAACCTGGCAAACCCAGCGATTCGAAGAAATGCGCCGTGCCCGGCAGCGTGAAAACGAAAATCTTCTGCAGACTGTGCGCGAGATACAAGACGCCTAGCGCAACGCGCAGGAGCGTGGCGGCGAGATCGGCCGAACGGTTCGAGTTCATCAAGAGTCCTTGTCAGTTGAATGAGACGACGCCCGCGCGTCGTCAATAGACCGGACTGTATTCGAACCATAGGGTCGGAAAAACCGCTATTCAGGCTTAGATTATTTCCTGTTAGGAATTAATCGATCGCCGCCCCGGCCAGCTTCCTCACGGATCAACCGATCGCCGCAAACAGCTTCTCCAGATCGAGATGCTCAGCCAAGGTATCGGCCAGCCGCTCCAGTGAAGCTTCACGCAGCGCCGGATAGTCGATCGTCTGCGCATCGCTCAAACCCGCCCACTCCAGCAGCGCAGCACAAGCCGCCGGGGTGTCGAACAGGCTGTGCACGTAGGTGGCAAAAATTTGCCCATCGGGTGAAAGCGCGCCGTCGGGCCGCTCGCCGCCCTCCGGCGTGGCCAGTCGCAACGCCGGCGCAGCCAGAGCCGGACCTTCAGTCTCGCCCATGTGAATCTCATAGCCGGCCACGTTCGCCGCCCCCGGTAGCGCGAGACAACCCGTCACGTTCTTGAGGGTCTTCTCGCGCGTCAAGATGGTCGAGTAATCGAGCCAGCCAAGCCCCGCGACGCTGCCCGGCGCCCCTTCGACGCCATGCGGATCGGCCACTTCTCGCCCGAGCATCTGCATGCCGCCGCAAATGCCGATCACCTTGCCGCCGTAGCGCAGATGACGTTGCAGCACCTTATCCCAGCCTTGCGCGCGCAGAAACGCCAGATCGCCCTGCACGTTCTTCGAGCCCGGCAGGACGATCAGGTCGGCGGCGGGCGGCGTCGTACCGCTGCGCACGTAATGAAAATCGACCTGCGGATGGGCACGCAGCGCGTCGAAATCGGTGTGGTTGCTGATATGCGGCAGCACCGGCACCACCACGCGCAAGGCCGTGCGCGCTTCGGCCCCGGCTGCCTGCGCGGCCCGCAGCTCACGCGGCAACATGTCTTCGGCATCGAGCGTGAGGCCGTGCAGGTACGGCACCACGCCGAGCACCGGCTTGCCGGTCCTCGCTTCGAGCCAGTCGAGTCCCGGCTTGAGCAGGCCGATATCGCCGCGAAACCGGTTGATGATGAAACCGCGCACGCGTGCCTGCTCGCTCGCCGACAGGCACGCCAGCGTCCCGGTCAGATGCGCGAATACGCCGCCGCGATCGATATCCGCGACCAGCACGACCGGGCAGTCGACCGCCTCCGCAAAGCCCATGTTGGCAATATCGCGCTCGCGCAGGTTGATCTCCGCGGGACTGCCCGCCCCTTCCACGAAGATCGTGTCGTAGCCGGCCCGCAGCCGCGCGTACGACGCCAGCACGGCTTCGAAGGCCACCGGCTTGTAGTCGTGATAGGCGCGCGCGTCGAGATTCATGCGCGCCTTGCCGTGGATGATCACCTGGGCGCCGCGGTCGCTGGTCGGCTTGAGCAGCACCGGGTTCAGATCGGTGTGCGCGGCGATGCCCGCCGCCACCGCCTGCAAGGCCTGGGCGCGGCCGATCTCGCCGCCGTCGACGGTCACCGCGCTGTTGAGCGCCATGTTCTGCGGCTTGAACGGCGCGACCCGCACGCCGGCGCGCCGCGCGAGGCGGCACAGCCCGGCCACGAGCGTGCTCTTGCCGGCATCGGAGGTCGTCCCCTGGATCATCAGCGTGCCGCGCGGTACGCGCATCGTCTCGGGCACGCGCACGCCGTCGGGCAGGTTTGAAGTCTTTACCATCGTCTCGAAACAGAAGGCCCAACCAGTTGATGGAAGCCGGCATTATCCCATCGCCCCGGTACAATCACGCGATGATTCCCCGTGACCTCACCTTCGTTCTCGGCGGCGCGCGCTCAGGCAAGAGCGTGCATGCCGAACAGCTCGCGAGCGGCAGCGCGCGGCCCGTCACCTATATCGCCACCGCGCAGCGCGCGGGCGACGAGGAATTCGCCGCCCGTATCGCCCACCATCGCGCGCGACGGCCCGCGCACTGGCAGTTGCTCGAAGCCTCGGTGGACCTCGCCAGCGCCGTCGCGCAAGCCGACGCGCCCGGCCACTGCATCCTGATCGACTGCCTGACGCTGTGGCTCGCCAACCTGCTATGTCCGACGGACGGCGCCGCACCCAGCGACGACTATCCCGCACGCTTCGCCGCGTTCGAGGGCGCGCTCGGCTCGGCGCAAGGCAAGATCATCGTCGTCAGCAACGAGATCGGCCTGGGCGTCGTGCCGCTCGGCGCGGCGACGCGCCTGTACGTCGACGAACTCGGGCGTCTCAATCAGCGCATCGCCGCATTGAGCACCCAGGTGACGATGATGGTCGCGGGTCTGCCGCTCGCGCTCAAGCCTGCGAGCCGCTAGTGACGCTGTCCTTGCCCCTGATCGCAACTCTCGCGACCGCCGGCGTCGCTCTCGACCGCTGGCTCGGCGAACCGCGCGCGGCCCATCCGCTGGTCGGCTTCGGCAAGCTCGCCGTGCGGATCGAAGCACGCCTGAACACCGGGCAACGCGGACGGCTGTTCGGTATCGCCGCCTGGGCGCTCGCCGTGCTGCCGCCGGTGTTGATCGCTGCGTGGCTCGTCGCCGTGCTGCCGTTCCTCGCGGCCTGCGCGGTGCATGTCCTGCTGCTGTGGTTCGCGCTCGGCGCGCGCAGCCTCGACGATCACATTGCGCCGATCGCTCGCGCGCTCGCGCAACGCAATCTCGCCGAGGCGCGTCTCTTGACCGCGCGCATCGTCTCGCGCGAAACGGCCCATGCCGACGAGGCCGCGCTCTCGCGCGCCGCCGTCGAGTCGGCGCTGGAAAACGGCAACGATGCGATCTTCGGCGCGCTGTTCTGGTTCGCCGTAGCCGGCGGTCCGGGAGCGCTGGCGTTTCGCCTCGCCAATACGCTCGATGCCATGTGGGGTTATCGCACGCCGCGTTATCTGCGCTTCGGCTGGGCCGCCGCGCGCATCGACGATGTGCTCAACTGGATTCCCGCGCGCCTGACGGCGGCGAGCTACGCGTTGCTCGGCGATACGCGCACCGCGTTGCGCTGCTGGCGCGAGCAGGCGTCGCGCTGGGACAGCCCCAATGCAGGACCGGTCATGGCATCCGGCGCCGGCAGCCTGAATGTGCTGCTCGGCGGAGCGGCGGTGTATCACGGCGCGCTCGAAGCGCGTCCCACGCTCGGCGCCGGACAGCCCGCCAACACCGCGCATATCGTCGCGGCGCTGCAACTGGTCGAGCGCACGGTGTTCCTGTGGCTCGCGGCGCTGATCGTGCTGGCCTTGTTAAGCGTCCCGTTCCATGGTTAATCCCATCGTCCACGGCGGCAACCTGCATGAAGCGGCGCAGCGCTACGGCATTGCGTACCCGCAGTGGCTCGACCTCTCGACCGGCATCAATCCGCACGGTTATCCGGTGCCGCCGGTGCCGGCCGACGCCTGGCGCCGCCTGCCCGATGAGGGCGACGGTTTTGCCGCCTGCGCCGCAGACTACTACGGCGCACCCGCTACGCAGCATGTACTGCCGGTCGCGGGCAGCCAGGCAGCCATCCGCCTGCTGCCTTCGCTATTGCCGCGCGCGACGGTCGCCATCGCCCCGCTCACCTATAGCGAATATGCGCCTGCGTTCGAGCAGGCCGGTCATCGGATCGCGCCGCTCGACGTCACTTGCGAGGTACTGCCCGACGAGCTCACGCACGCCGTCGTGGTCAATCCGAACAACCCGACGGCCGATCACCTGAGCGCAGAGAAACTCCTGCAATGGCACGCGCAACTGCTGGCACGCGGCGGCACGCTGGTGGTCGACGAAGCGTTTGCCGATGCGCTGCCTGTGGCATCGCTGGCCGGCTACGCCGACCGGCCTGGCCTCGTCGTGCTGCGTTCGCCGGGCAAGTTCTTCGGCCTCGCCGGTGTGCGCGCAGGCTTCGTGCTGGGCGAGCCCGCGCTGCTCAGCCGCTTGCGCGAAAGACTCGGCGCGTGGACCGTCAGCGGTCCCGCCCGGCACGCAGTGAGCGCAGCCTTCAAGGATCTGGCGTGGCAAAATCAGATGCGCGCGCAACTTGGAGCAGAAAGCACGCGCCTGACCGGGCTGTTGCGAACGCAACGTTTTTCGACACGCAGCACACCGCTCTTCGCATGGACCGACGATCCGCGCGCCGCCGCGTTGCATCATCAACTGGCATTGCACGGCATCTGGACGCGTTTGTTTGCCGCCTCCGCAAGCGTGCGTTTCGGACTGCCGGGCTCCGAGCAGGAATGGCAGCGATTCGAGCAAGCCCTGCGCGAAAGCGTGAGTGCTGTCGATGCTGCACGCTCAGGCTGAAGCCATCGCCCCAAGCATCATTCGCCATCCATCGCTCACTCGCCGCCCAGCGCCATCCAGCCACATGACTCGCCCCTCACGCTTCGCCTCGTCTTTGGCCTCGCTTGTCTGCGTCACGCTCGTGGCCTGCGCTTTCGCGTCGACAGCACAGGCCACGGTCAGCGCAACCGACGACACCGGCGCCACCGTCTCGCTCGCCGCGCCGGCCCAACGCGTGATCAGCCTTGCGCCGCACGTGACCGAGCTGATCTACGCAGCGGGCGGCGGTGCAAAGCTGGTGGGTGCGGTGTCGTACAGCGACTACCCGCCGGCAGCGAAGCAGGTGCCGCGCGTCGGCGACAACAAGGCGCTCGACCTCGAACGCATCGTCGCGCTCAAACCCGATCTGATCGTGGTCTGGCGGCACGGCAATGCGCAGTCGCAACTCGAACGCCTGCGCGAGTTGCACATCCCGCTCTTCTTCAGCGAGCCGCACCAACTGGATGACGTCGCGCTCACCCTGACGCGCCTGGGCACCCTGCTCGGCACGTCGGACACCGCGGATGCCGCAGCGAGCGCATACCGCGAAGACATCGCACGGCTGCGCGCACGCTACGCGAGCCGGCCACCTGTCAGCGTGTTCTATCAGGTATGGGATCAACCGCTGATGACGCTCAACGGCACGCATATGGTCAGCGACGTGATCTCGCTATGCGGCGGCCGCAACGTGTTTGCGACACTCGAACCGCTGGTGCCGACGGTCTCGACGGAGGCGGTACTTGCGGCCAACCCGGAAGCGATCGTAACGGCATCGGCGGGCGCCACCCGACCCGATGCGCCGCTGGCGAAACTCGACGCATGGCGTGCCTGGCCAAGCCTTACGGCCGTGGCGCGCAACAACCTGTTCGCCATCGACGGCGATCTGATCGACCGTCCCGCACCGCGAATTGCGCAAGGCGCCGCGCAGTTGTGCGAGGATCTGGAGGTGGCGCGCTCGCGCAGACCAACCGGTACTCTCAAGGAAACGCCGGGCCGCCCCAAGTTTCCCGCCCCGCAGGAAGTCCCCCTGGGGGATTGACCCCCTCGGGGGGCCTGACGCGTAAGCGGCAGGTTTTGGGGGCGCTCAGTAAACATCGAGCGGCGCGCTCGTCTCAAGCGCAGTGAAGCTCAACCGGTAGCGCGAGCCGCTCAGGCATTCCACCGCACCAGCGACCAGAGTTGCTGCTCATCGTCACGCCGCAGCCACACCACACCGGCCATCTCGAGCGACCATTGGGTCGAGCGCGCCACCGGCACGCCGAGCACCAGCGCGGCGATCGCCCGTATCACACCGGCATGCGTCACGACATACGCCGGCGAACATTCACGCGTTTGAGCAAACGCATCGAGCCACGCCTGCACCCGCGCGACAAACTGCGCGACACTCTCGCCGCCATGCGCGCGGGCGGAGTCGAAATTCGCAGCCCACTCATCGAGCAATGCGCGATCGATCTCATCCCAGCGCTGCTGCTCCCACGCGCCGAAGTCCATTTCCTTCAGACGGTCGTCAAGACTGTGAGCGCAACCGAAGCTTCCCGCCAGCGCCGCGGCGACCGAGGCACAGCGCAGCAGCGGACTCGCCAGCAGCACGCGCGGCGGCGGCACCTGCAAGGTAGCGAGGCGCATCGCCAGCGCCGCCGCCGACTCCGCGGGGTCCGCGGCGAGCGCGACATCGCTGTGCCCGTAACAGACGCCCGCTTCGACCGCGACCGCCGGATGGCGAATCAGAACGAGATCCATGCAAGCCCCAACAGATAGATAGCCAGTTCGAAGATCTGTTGCGCGAAGCCCAGGCAATCGCCGGTATAGCCGCCGATGCGTCTGACGAAATAGCGGCCGATGGCGAAGCGCAGCACCACTAGCAGCATGAGCGCCGCACAGCCGAAACGCCAGTCCGGCCAGAACAGCGCCGGCAGTCCGAACAGCGCCGCCGGCGCGAACGCCGCGCCGCTCAGGCGTTGCGCGACCGGTTTCGCCTTGCCTTCGGCGCGCACGTAATCGAGCGTCGCCAGATAGCTGATCGCACCGGTGCGGCTCGCAGCATGCGCCGCAATCATCAGACCTGCCGCGCGCAACGGCGGCAGGACCGCAAGCGTCTGCCACTTCAGGGCCAAGGCGATAACCAGCGCAATCGCGCCGAACGCGCCGATGCGCGAATCCTGCATGATGCGCAGCACGTCCTCGCGCGTATAGGCGCCACCGAACGCATCGCAGCAATCCGCCAGACCGTCCTCATGAAACGCACCGGTGACGAGCAGGGTCGCGGCCATCGACAACAGCACCGCCACGCCCGGCACGAACACATGCAAGGCCGCCAGATACACAAGCGCAGCGAGCCCCCCCACCAGCACGCCGACCAGCGGAAAGTAGCGCGCGGCCGCGTTCAGATAGTGCGGCTCATAGCCGACCCAGCGCGGCACCGGCACGCGCGTGAAATAGCCGAGCGCCGTGAAGAAGTAGCGCAACTCCATGAGCGGATTCATCGGCGTGCGACGCCCGTGAGCCGCTTAAGCATCGCGATCCGCAACTCCGGCCGATTCGAAGCTGGCCATCTCGTTGAGGAACGCCACCGCAGCGCGCAGCAAGGGCACCGCCAGCGCAGCCCCGGTGCCTTCGCCAAGACGCATGTCGAGCGCGAGCAGCGGCATGGCGCCGAAATGATCGAGCATGCGGCGATGCCCGGCTTCGTTCGAGGCGTGCGCGAACACACAGTATTCGCGCACGTTGGGCGCCAACGCATCGGCCACCAGCAGCGCGGAGGTAGCGATAAAGCCATCGACGAGGATCGTCATGCGCGCTTCGGCCGCGGCGAGATAGGCGCCTGCCATCATGGCGATTTCGAAGCCGCCGAAGGTTGCAAGCGCAACCAGCGGATCGGCGCTCGGCGCGTGATGCGCCAGCGCCGAGGCCAGCACATTGCGTTTCTTCGCGAGCCCGGCGTTGTCGAGGCCCGTGCCGCGTCCGACGCATTCGTCGATCGGCACGCCGCACAAGCGGCTCATAAGGCAAGCAGCCGCAGACGTATTGGCAATGCCCATTTCGCCAAAGCCGATCACGTTGGTGCCGAGCGCCGCGTGGCGACGCACGCGCTCCGCCCCGGCGCGCATCGCAGCGAGCGCCTGGTCGCGCGTCATCGCAGGTTCATGGGCGAAATTGCGCGTGCCCGCCGCAACCGGAATATCGACGAGCCCCCCGGTAGCCGGCAACGGCGTCGCAATGCCCGCGTTGACCACTTCGAGCGTCATGTCGGCGACGCGGCTCAGTGCATTGATAGCCGCCCCGCCTGCCAGAAAATTCTCCACCATCTGCGCGGTCACGGCCTGCGGATACGGACTCACGCCTTCTTCAGCAATGCCGTGGTCGCCCGCGAACACAATCATGGCCGGACGCTGTACCGTGGGATGCGTGGTTCGCTGGATCAGGCCCATCTGCCGCGCCAGCGTTTCGAGCCTCCCGAGGCTGCCGGGCGGCTTGGTTTTCGTATCGATCAGATGTTGCAGGGTGTTGCGCAGCGTCTGATCGAGTGGTTCGACGACGGGCAAAGCGAGTGACGAAGTCATAGGCATTCGAGTAAGAGAGAAAATCTGCAACGTGCTTCATGAAGACGGTCCTGCCGCCCCGCCCTGCACAGCGTAAGGCCGTGGCGCAGGGATCAGCGCCTCGTGGCCGCCATCCTGCAGCAGGATCAGCGGATAGCCGAAGGCGCGGCTCGCCAGCGCCGGCGTCAACACCTCGCGCACCGGGCCCGCGAACGCCGAACCGGAGCCGTCGAGCAGCAGCGCATGCGTTGCAAAGCGTCGTGCGAGGTTCAGGTCGTGGCACGAAAACAGTACTGTACGCTTCGGCTCGGCTGCCCAACCAATCAACGCCTCGAGGCAGTCGACCTGATGATGCAGGTCGAGATGCGCGAGCGGTTCATCGAGCAGCAGCAGCGGCGCTTCCTGGCACAGCGCGGCGGCAAGCGCGACGCGCTGCCGCTCGCCGCCCGAGAGCGACAGCACATCACGCGTGGCAAACGCGCTCAGGCCGAGCAGGTCGAGCGCGGCATGTGCAGCGGCACGATCGGCCGGGCGCTCCCAGCCCCATCCTGTGAGATGCGGAAAACGGTTCAGCAGCACGATATCGAGCACGCTCGCGCTGAAGGCGTCGTGTGCGCTTTGCGGCATCAGCGCGCGGCGTTGCGCAAGCGATGCGGCAGGCCAGTCGGCCACGCGCACGCCATCCAGTTCGACGTGGCCCGCTGCGGGCGGCAACAAACCGGCCAGCGCGGAAATCAAGGTGGTCTTGCCCGCACCGTTCGGCCCCGCGATACACCAGACTTCTCCCGGATAGAACGTGTGCGTGAAGCGATCGAGCAGCGTGCGTGCGCCGGCACGCAGCGTCAGGTGTTGCGCGCTGAGTGTGGCGGGTGGGGTCTGGTTGGACCCGGGTAGCGGGCGTGTCGTCATCGAGACCTGCGCAACAGCATCCACAGGAACAGCGGCACGCCGGTCAAAGCCGTGATCACGCCAACCGGCAATTGCGCGGGCGCAACCACCGTGCGGGCGACGAGGTCCGCGCCCATCACCGCCACGCCGCCGCCGAGCGCAGCGGCCGGCAACAACATACGCTGATCGTTGCCAAACGCGAGCCGCAAGGTATGCGGCACCACCAGGCCCACAAAGCCGATCGTCCCGCCGGTCGTCACGGCCGCCGCGGCCGCCAGCGAGGCGGCCAGATAGACACGCAAACGCAGATGCGTCACGGAGACGCCCAGCGCCTGCGCTGCGGCATCGCCGCGCAGCAGCACGTTGAGCTGTGGCGCGGCGGGCAAAATCGCCGCCAGCACGGCCACCAGCGCGGCGAGCGCAAGCCACGGCAAGCCGCCGCCGTTCAGATCGCCGGTGAGCCAGAACAACATGCCGCGCAAGCGATTATCCGGTGCGAGGGTCAACAGCAAGGTGATCAGCGCGCCCCAGCCTGCCGCAATCACCGCACCCGTGAGCAGCAAACGCGGCGAGGTGTCCTGCGGCTCGCCGCGCCACAACTCGCGGCGCGCCAGACCGAGGACCAGCAGGATCGACACGAACGCACCGGCGAACGCGCTCGCATCGACGAGCCACCATGCGCAACCGGCCATCATCGCGAACAGCGCGAAGCTCGCTGCGCCACCGGAGACGCCCAGCACATAGGGCTCGGCCAGCGGATTGCGCAGCAGCACCTGCAGCAGCGCGCCGGCCACCGCCAGCAACGCACCGCAAGCAAAACCGGCCAACGCGCGCGGCAAGCGCAGCGAACGCACGATCTCGCCGGCAAGGTCGGCTGCGCTGCCGTGCGCGGGCAGCGGCAGCAGCGCGGCCAGCACGCGGGCCGGCGCAAGCGGCACGCTGCCGAGCGCCAGCGACGCCATCAGCACCACGAGCGCCAGCACGGCGAGCACACACCAGATCGCCGCGGCGCGCCTCGCGTGCATGAGCGGCAGACGACGCACGGACAGGCGGTTCATCCGGGCAGCCTCAGCGCAGCAGGCCTGGCGTCATTGCCGCTGCCCGGCCAGCGTGAGGCCGGCGCCGCGAGGCGGCAGGTTGTAGGTGTAGGACAACTCATAGTGTTCAGCAGATTCTGGATTTTCGCGGGGACCTACGACGAGTTCGTGACGTGGGAGCGCGCGCAACGAGTCCGCATAGCGGGTGGTGACTTTCCAACGTTCGGGGAGATTCAGGCCGTTGCCCAGATAGTAACTGTTCGTTCTGGCGAAACCGGCATACGGTTTGCGTTGCAGCGACGCACGCCCCGTCTTCCCACGCGTCTCGCGCAGTGGCACACTCGCGGGTTCGCATTTGAGCCGCATGTCCAGGCCGGCCCGCATGACGACGTGCTCGCTTGACGCTGCGCGGCAGCACAACCCAGCCTGGCCCTGGCGGATCTCGCGCCTGTTTCCCGCTTAACCGCACACGAGATGGGAAAAACACGTGCCGGCGCCAAAGTGCCGCAAGTTTAGGAGCGGCGAAAAAACACGTCAAGAAAGGTCAAGCACGCCAGTTTCCGTACGCTCGCAGACGGATCGAAGGGCAATTGAGCGCTACGTTGCAGCCGTTTCGGCAGCGGAAGTCTGCACAAAGCGATGCTGTTACGTCTCGAAACGAGACAATTGTCGGAACCTGCGACATTCCGCGCTAAAATGCCATGTCTTTAGAGGACGCAGCACATGCTCACCGAACTCGAAACACTTTCACAGAATATCGGCAGGCTGATTGCGATCAGCCAGCGTCACAACGAAGCGCGTCAAGCACTCGAAACCCAGCTCGCACAAGTGCGCGCCGAGGCCGAGGCTACCCGTGCCGAACTCGCACAGATGCGCGAAGAGCGCGATGCGCTGCAAGCCGAGCGCGACGCCCTGTCGGCCAAGATCGACGACGCTCAGGTGCGCCTGAATGCGATCCTCGAAAAATTGCCGCGCGCACGCGCGCACAACGAGCCGGACAACCAGCTCGATCTGCTCGAGGCAGCACCGCAGGAAGAAGCGGCCGATAACGCCGTTACCCGCCACGGAGAAAACGCATGACCACCAAGCAGATCGAAGTATCGATTCTCGGCCAGCCCTATCGTCTCGCCTGCTCGCCGGAAACCGAAGCTGCGCTGCTCGAAGCGGTGGCACGCGTCGACGCCGAGATGTCGAAGATCCGCGCGCACAGCAATGTGCGCGGCGTCGATCGCATCGCGGTGATGGCTGCGTTGTCGCTGGCATCGGAACTGCTTAAGCTGCAAGCAAGCGTGCGGCACGGAGAAGCATTTCCCGCCGAGGAAATCCGGCGTACAATGCATCAAATGAACGAACAGCTAGGTACTGTGATTCAACAGTACAGCATGCAGTAAAAAGGTTTAAAGTAGCTGCACGGCCAATTTCGAATTCACGCATAGCACGCGGTCCCGTTTCAGAAGCAGCAACAAGGGACCTTCAAGCGTTTGAATTCAATCAGTTTAGCTTCCCTGCCTGGTTCGCCAAGGTCATATATTCCTTGAACCAATGCCATGTGCACGGTTGCGGAAATTTGTAGCACGGGTGTGCGCGTCACTCTGTCTGATGTACCCGAAGTGCTGCTAACTGCGACCAATTCTGAACCTCAGGTTCAGGATGCCGGCCTAGCGGCTAAGGCGGGGACCTTATCAAACGGCATCGGACTGGAGTCCGGTGCCGTTTTTCTTTTGGTCTATGCTTTGGAGTCTGCGTTTTTGCGACTACACTTTTAGGCCTTGATTTACGGCGTTTTCTCTTTCTTTTCAACGTTCAATTCGATTCATGCGCTACTGGCTAATGAAGTCCGAACCGGACGAAGCAAGCATCGACCACCTCGCCAACGCACCACAACGCATCTTGCCGTGGACGGGCGTGCGCAACTATCAGGCGCGCAATTTCATGCGCGACATGATGCAGGTCGGCGACAAGGTCCTCTTCTATCATTCGAGCTGTCCTGAACCGGGCATCGCCGGTCTGGCCGAAGTGGCGTCGACGCCCTACCCCGACCCCACGCAGTTCGACGCAAAAAGCCCGTACTACGATCCGAAATCGTCCCCCGAGACACCGCGCTGGGTGCTCGTCGATGTCGTGTTCAAGAAGAAAGTCCCGCTGATTCCGCTTGCCGCGCTGCGCGAGCATGCCGAGCTCGCGGACATGCGCGTGCTCGCGAAGGGCAACCGGTTGTCGATCACACCGGTCACCGAAGCCGAGTGGCGCTTCATCACCAAGCACCTCGTTTGACTGCGCGCGGCGCGCACGGGCGCACCTGGACCAGGCTCTAACGCCACGCTCGCGGCCGGGCGGGTAGCCTCGCGTCGTGGCAAGCCAATTGTCAAGTTGGGGAACCAAGGCGGGAGTGGGTACGCCTAAATAGGTCACAAGCGCGGGCCACAATCGTGACTGGCAAGCGGCGTGCCATCGGGTAGAACGACCCATCCCGATGTCGAGCATCGCGTCGCATGAAGCCCGCACACAGTCATCGCGCATAACCTGCTCAAGCAAGGAGTCTAATAATGAAGCAAAAAACCGCATGTGCCATCGCACTCGCCATGGCTCTCGCCACTCCATTGGCCTTCGCCTCGGCCGCTGCCCACGCGCAGGGTGTCACGCAAGCCGAACCGGCCGGTGTGCTGTCACTGAACGCACAAGCCAGTGCCGAGGTTCCGCAAGACGTAGTGAACATCACGCTGTTCTACGAACAGGAAGCGAGTGATCCGTCGGCCCTCACCAGCACGCTCAACCAGCGCGCCGACGCAGCGCTGCGTCAGGCCAAAGGCGTAAGTGGCGTCACCGCCCGCACCGGTGCGTTTGCGATCTATCCGTCAACCGATCGCGATGGCCGGATCTCCGCATGGCGCGGCCGCACAGAAATGGTACTCGAATCGCATGATTTCGCGGCGGCCTCGAAGCTGGCCGGCGAGATGGCGTCGAACATGCAGGTCGGCAGCGTGCAGTTCTCGCTGTCGCCGGAAGCGCAGCGCGCCGCCGAACAGAAGCTCACCGGCGAAGCGATCGCCTCGTTCCGCAAGCAGGCCGGCGCTGCCGCCCAGGCATTCGGCTATGGCGGCTATTCGATCCGTGAAGTGAACGTTGGACAGAACGGCGTAATGCCGCGTCCCATGATGATGAGCGCTCGCGCGATGGGAGCCGATGCCAAGGCTGCCGCACCGCTGCCGCTCGAAGCCGGCACCTCGACGGTCACGGTGAATGTGTCGGGTTCGGTACAGATGAAGTAACGAGGAAGTCCTGCTTTGCGGGGCCAGCGGTGCTCGTGTGCAACCTGCTTCGAGCTCCCCATGTGACCCGCACCACGCAAAAAAGCCACGGCATGCCGTGGCTTTTCTTTCTCGACGCGGCCCGGATCAGTTCGCGCCGACTGCCTTGACCGCTTCGCGGCCACGGCGCCGGTACGCCCACACCAGCAT
Organism: Paraburkholderia sp. SSBN10T; assembly: GCF_056619545.1. Lineage (NCBI taxonomy): Bacteria > Pseudomonadati > Pseudomonadota > Betaproteobacteria > Burkholderiales > Burkholderiaceae > Paraburkholderia > Paraburkholderia sp. SSBN10T. The sequence goes on along the minus strand of NZ_JBWQQI010000010.1, from coordinate 83,105 downwards.
GCCCACGCCGACGATGATCATCGGCAGCGACAGCCACTGCCCCATCGAGAGCCCCATGGCCAGCAGACCGAGGAAATCGTCAGGCTCGCGGGCGAATTCCACCGTAAAGCGCGCGAGGCCGTAGCCGATCAGGAACACCGCGGAAATGGCGCCGAGCGGACGTGGCTTGCGCGAGAAGAACCACAGCACGAAGAACAACGTGATGCCTTCCAGCGCAATCTCATACAGCTCCGACGGATGACGCGGCAGCATGTGATATTGGGCGAAGATCTCGTTCAAATGCCATTTCGCCGCCAGTTCCGGATGGCGCGAGAGCCAGATGGCGTCGTCGTTCGAGGCGCCTGGGAACATCATCGCCCACGGCGCGTTCGGGTCCGTCACGCGCCCCCACAGCTCGCCGTTGATGAAGTTGCCGAGGCGGCCGGCCGCAAGCCCGGTGGGCACCATCGGTGCGACGAAATCGGTGACCTGCAGCCACGAGCGCTTGCGTTGCCAGGCGAACAGCACCATCGCGAGCGTGACGCCGAGGAAACCGCCGTGAAACGACATGCCGCCTTCCCACACCTTGAAGATGTCGAGCGGATGCGCGAAGTAGTAGTCCGCCTTGTAGAACAGCACGTAGCCGAGGCGACCGCCGAAAATGGTGCCGAGCACGCCGTAAAACAGCATGTCGTCGATATCCTTGGCGCTCCAGCCTTGCGCCGCAACGTACGGCAAACGCAAGCGCAGCCGGCCGACGACGATCGCCATGATGAATGCCACCAGGTACATCAGACCGTACCAGCGTACGGCGAGCGGCCCCAGGTGGATCGCGATCGGGTCGAAATTGGGATGAATGTGCATCGTGTTGTTATGGGCAGTTCAGGTTCAAAAAGCGGCTTCGATAAAGCTCAGCGGGTTGGCGTTGGACGGCGCGCCGCGCGATGCGTTCGCAGAGGCGCGCAAAAAGGCGCAGTGTAAACCGCTCAGCTTTCACCCGCCGCGCACCGGTGTTGCTGCGCGCGCCTCGACGGTGGCCGCATGCGCACGGACGATGTCGATAAACCCGGCCAGCACCGGACTCACCTGCGCCGTGCGCCAGACGAGCCCCGTTTCGATGGCGGGCACCGATTCGCGCAGCGGCCGGTACACCACACCGGTGCGGCGCAGGTTACGCAGCGATTGCGGCACGAGTGCGACACCCATGCCCGCCGAGACAAGACTCACGATCGTCTGCATCTGGATCGCTTCCTGGACAATGCGCGGCGTGAGGCCGGCCACGCCGTAGCAATCCATAATGATGTCATAAAAGCCTGGCGCCAGACGCCTCGGGAAGATCACAAGCGGTGCGTCGGCGAGATCGCGCAAGCTGACCGGCGCGTCGCGCCACTCGGCGCCGGCCGCCGTGCCGTCGTCGTGTCCCTGCCCTTCGACACGCGCCGCCAGCTCCGACGACATCGCAATCACCAGCGGCTCGCGGGAAATCGGCAACCACGACAATTGCGCCGCATGACGCGGCGGCAGCGGCGCAATGACCAGACCCGCGTCGATACGGCCAGCCACCAGTTCGTCGATCTGCACGTCGCTGGTGGCCTCGGTCAGTTGCAGCCGCACGCGCGGATGACGGGCGCCGAAGTCTCGCAACAGCAAGGGCAGCAGGCCATAGTCCGCGGTGGACACGAAGGCCAGCGACAACACCCCCGCCTCGCCGCGCGCGAGACTTTGCGCCAGCGGCCGCAGCGCTTCCGCGCCGGCGAGCAGGCGCCGCACTTCAGGCAACAGGTCGGCGCCGACCGGGGTCAGTTCGACCGAGCGCTTGGTGCGCGCGAACAGCGCGACGCCGAGCGTCTCCTCGAGTGCGCGGATGGCCTGTGACAACGGCGGTTGCGTCATCGACAGACGGGCGGCGGCATGGCCGAAGTGCTTTTCTTCGGCCACGGCGATGAAATAGCGCAACTGGCGCAGATCGGGCGTGATAGGTAGCATGATTGATATATTTTACGACCTAATAAGTCAAAAATAATACATTGGACGCACAGGCCGAGAAACGACATCCTTGTGCGACGTGCTACCGCCTAAACTGGTCAGGACAGCGCCGGAACTGACTGAAGGCGCCGGAATCCACCTGAGCCGGAGCTAGCACAGGCGAGCCGGCCCAGAGCGGCCCGCGCCGGCACCGCGATCAAAACACAACGGAGGCCCCATGCCGTACAACCGACGTTCGAAGAACATCACGCAAGGCGTCGCACGCTCACCGAACCGTTCGATGTATTACGCCCTCGGCTATCAGAAGGAAGACTTCGACAAGCCGATGATCGGCGTCGCCAACGGCCATTCGACGATCACGCCGTGCAACGCCGGCCTGCAGCGCCTCGCCGATGCAGCGGTCGCCGCCGTCAAGGGCGCCGACGCGAACCCGCAGATTTTCGGCACGCCGACGATCTCCGACGGCATGTCGATGGGCACCGAGGGCATGAAGTACTCGCTGGTGTCGCGCGAAGTGATCGCCGACTGTATCGAGACCTGCGTGCAGGGCCAGTGGATGGACGGGGTAGTCGTGATCGGCGGCTGCGACAAGAACATGCCGGGCGGCATGATCGGCCTCGCGCGCATGAACGTGCCGGGGATCTACGTGTATGGCGGCACGATCCGTCCGGGCAACTGGAAGGGCACCGACCTGACCATCGTCTCGTCGTTCGAAGCAGTGGGCGAATTCACGGCCGGCCGGATGTCGCAGGAAGATTTTGAAGGGATCGAAAGGAACGCGTGTCCGTCGACGGGTTCGTGCGGCGGGATGTACACCGCCAACACGATGAGCTCGTCGTTCGAGGCGCTGGGCATGTCGCTGCTGTACTCGTCGACGATGGCCAATCCCGATCAGGAAAAAGTGGCTTCGGCGGCCGAATCGGCGCGCGTGCTGGTCGAAGCGGTCAGGAAGGATCTGAAGCCACGCGACATCATCACCAAAAAGTCGATCGAAAACGCGGTGGCCGTGATCATGGCCACGGGCGGCTCGACCAACGCCGTGCTGCACTTCCTCGCCATCGCGCATGCGGCCGAGGTGGAATGGAGCATCGAAGACTTCGAGCGCATGCGCAAGAAGGTGCCGGTGATCTGCAACCTGAAGCCGTCGGGCCAGTACGTGGCGACCGATCTGCACAAGGCCGGCGGCATTCCGCAAGTCATGAAGATCCTGCTCGACGCGGGCCTCCTGCATGGAGACTGCATCACCATCACCGGCAAGACCATCGCCGAAGAACTGAAGGACGTGCCAGGCAAGCCGCGCGCCGACCAGCAGGTGATCTTTCCGATCGAACAGGCGCTCTACAAGGAGGGCCACCTCGCGATCCTGAAGGGAAACCTGGCCACGGACGGCGCTGTCGCCAAGATCACCGGCCTGAAGAATCCGGTCATTACCGGGCCGGCCCGCGTGTTCGACGACGAGCAAAGCGCACTGGAAGCCATTCTGGCCGACAAGATCAAGGCGGGCGACGTGGTGGTGCTGCGCTACCTCGGCCCGAAGGGCGGCCCCGGCATGCCGGAAATGCTCGCGCCGACTTCGGCGATCATCGGCAAGGGGCTCGGCGAAACCGTCGGCCTGATCACCGACGGCCGCTTCTCCGGCGGCACATGGGGCATGGTGGTCGGTCACGTCGCGCCGGAAGCGTTCGTGGGCGGCACGATTGCGCTCGTACAGGAAGGCGACTCGATCACCATCGATGCACATAAGCTGCTGCTGCAACTGAACATCGACGATGCCGAACTGGAACGCCGCCGCGCCGCATGGCAGCAACCGAAGCCGCGTTATACGCGTGGCGTGCTGGCCAAGTACTCGGCGCTGGCGCTGCCGGCCAACAGGGGGGCGGTGACGGGCTAAAACTATTTAGCAAGCACAAAGGGGCGCACGGAAAACCGTGCGCCCCTTTCCTTTTATAATGCTTGCACCACGAGTCGGGCACCTGCACCGACGGAGACCAGTATGAAAACAATGTCGTATGCAGCACTGGCGCTTGCGGCAGCTCTCGCGATCCATGTTCCGGCGCGGGCTGAATCGGCGCCGGGCCTCGTCCTCGCGCAGCGGCAGAACTGCATGAGCTGCCACTCGGTGAACCGTCCATTCATGGGGCCAGCGTTGCATGACGTCGCCGCCAAATACGCTTCACGCGCCGACGCGGAAGCCTACCTCGCCCATAAGATCATCGACGGCAGCACGGGCGTATGGGGTCAAGTGCCGATGCCCGCAAACACCCAACTCACGCCCGATCAGGCCGCCACCTTGGCCGGCTGGATCCTGACGCTGAAATAAGGGCGCGCTCAGGGCTCGCTCAATGCTCTTTGGAGCGCCGCGCCAGCTCTTCTTCGACCGCTTCCCGCACCCAGCCGGTCATCTCCGTCTCCAGCGCCAGCGCGACTTCCCGCGTAATCTGGTTGACCAGCCACGTGGTGTGGTCCTGCAGCGCATCACGGCAACGCGCCTCGATCACGGCGCGCCCTTCCCCCGTCAGGTAGCTGGCAAAACGCCCACGCAGACGCTCGGCCAACACGTCGGCGTCGAGATTGGCGCCCGGCGCTGCGGACACGGCCTGCGCACGGGAAAAGTGGAACGCCGACCCGGGTTCGAACGGCGCTGACTCCGGCGCCTTGACCTGTTCGTCCGCCGCAGGCGGCTCCGGCAGTTCGGACGCCTGCACCTGGGCAGGCGTAACGGGATGGACGGTTACCCCTTCCGCCGGCTCCGCAGCCTGGGCTTGAGTCTGGTCCGGACCCTGCGGCGCACGCGCTTGCTCGGGCTTGCCCGGCACGAGAATCTCTTGCAGGACCGGAATCGAGGTATCGAAAGTAGTATCGGACGAATCGGGCACGAATAGACTCCGTCGATGAATCGGGCGATGACGCGCCAGCCTCCCATGTAACAGGCCAGCCCGGACAGCGGCGGCCGGCAGCCGTCAAACCCGGGACACGGCGACGCTAGCCGCCCTGCTTGTAGTTGTTTAGAGCATAGCCGCGATCGCGGTAGAAGCGATAGCGTTCGCGGCCCGCAGCCAGCTCGTCTTGTGCGTTACCGACCACTTCCAGCAATCGTTCGAAGCGCGCGAACTGCGCCGGCACCTCGGCGCCCAGATTCAGCAGCACCTGGTAGTGCGGCACGTTGTCGAGACTGGCGGCCAGCACGATCGGCGTTTGCGCGGCGAGCGGACTGTCGGCGTAGCAGTGCGGCACGAAGTCGAGTGGCGAAAAGCTCCACAAGCGCTCGTCGAACGCGCGCAGCCGCGGCGGCTCGGCCAGCACGATAGTGGGCTGGCCGGCCTGGTACGCTTTGCGTACCAGGCGGCACGCGTACAACAGCGAATCGCCGACGTTCGAGTGAAAATCGATTCTCGTCATCGGCGGCTCCACCTCATCGCATCAATCAGCGCATCGGTACTGCGATGGGTCATTGTGCAGCGCGACCGTCAGCGGCCCTATCGATCAGGAACTGCGACAGGAGCGGCACCGGACGCCCCGTTGCACCCTTCGCCGTACCGCTCTTCCATGCCGTGCCGGCGATGTCGAGGTGAGCCCACGGATACGCTTCGGTAAAGCGCGACAGGAAGCACGCCGCCGTGATGCTGCCCCCCGGACGGCCGCCGATGTTGGCCAGGTCCGCGAAGTTCGACTTCAACTGCTCGTGATATTCCTCGTCGAGAGGCATGCGCCACGCCGGATCGGACGCTTCGCGCGAAGCGTCGAGCAGCTCGCCCGCCAACGCGTCGTCTTTCGAGAACAGGCCGCTGTTGTGATGGCCCAATGCGATTACGCAAGCACCGGTCAGGGTAGCCACGTCGATCACCGCTGCCGGCTTGAAGCGTTCCGCGTAGGTCAGCGCGTCGCACAGGATCAGGCGCCCTTCGGCGTCGGTGTTCAGCACTTCGATCGTCAGGCCCTTCATGCTGGTGACGATGTCGCCCGGCTTGGTGGCGTTGCCGGCCGGCATGTTCTCGCAGGTCGGCACGATCACCACCAGGTTGATCTTCAGGCCCATTTCCGCGACGGCGCGCATCGTGCCGAGCACCGAGCCTGCACCCAGCATGTCGTACTTCATCTCGTCCATGCCTTCACCCGGCTTGAGCGAAATGCCGCCGGTGTCGAACGTGATGCCCTTGCCGACCAGCACGATCGGGGCAGCCTTGGCGGCGCCGCCCTGGTACTGCAGGACGATGAACTGGGGCGGTTCGACCGAGCCGCGCGTGACGGACAGGAACGAACCCATGCGCAGCGCTTCGAGCTGCTTCTGGCCCAGCACTTCGACCTTCAGCTTCCAGTCTTTGGCGAGCTTCCTGGCGGTGTCGGCAAGGTATGCCGGAGTGCAGACGTTGCCCGGCAGGTTGCCCAGGTCGCGCGTCAGATCCATGCCGTTCGCAAGCGCGCCGCCTTGCTTGGCGGCGACCTTGGCCAGTTTCTCGTCGCCCGTGTTGACGCTGAAGACGATGCGCTTGAGCGCCTTCGGGGTGGTATCCGGCTTGCTCTTCATCTGCGTGAACTTGTACGACAGCTCGCGCAGCGCGAGGATGGCCGTGCGCACGCCCCAGTCGGACGAGCGTTCGAGGATGGGCAGTTGGGCCAGCGTGAAAGTGACCTGGACGATCTTGGTGGCCAGAATGGCGCGCCAGGCGGCCCGCACGGCGTCGCCGTAGGCTTTCTGATTGAAGGCATCCTGCTTGCCGAGGCCAACCAGCAGGACGCGCGAAGCACCGATACCGGACACTTCGTGCAGGAACAGGGTGGTGCCGCTCTTGCCGTCCATGTCACCGGCTTTGATGATACGGGTCAGGAGACCCTTGGTGGCCGCATCGATCTCCAGTGCGGCACCCGACAGCGTTTGCGACTCGAAAATGCCGATCACGATGCAGTCGGACTTCCCAGTCAGGAACCCGTTTGACGAGCCTTTGCTCCAATCACAGGCTTTTATGCTAAAGTCCATCGCGCTTGTCCTCGGATAAAATCTGGGCTTAGGATGAAAGCCGCAATTATCCGCTATTTTTCCCGCGGCGGCTGCACGGGGGCTGATGGGATCGACCCGCACGCACCCGAAGGCACGCACTCTCTTCATCAACAATGATCTTTGAACGCTCTCTCCAGCGCGAACTCGCGTACACGGCTGGTGCCGTGTTCATGGTTCTCCTGACGCTCGTGCTGACGACGATGATGATCCGGATCGTCGGCTTCGCCGCCTCCGGGGAGATCGACCCACGCGACGTGCTGGTCCTGATCGGCCTGACCGTGATCGGCTATCTGGCCATCATGCTGGTCGCGACCCTGTTCGTGTCGATCCTGTTCGTCCTGACGCGCTGGTACAGAGACTCCGAAATGGTCGTCTGGCTGGCCTCGGGCGTGAGTCTCACGCGCTTCATCAAGCCGATCGGCGTGTTTGCGACGCCCATCATCATCCTCATCATGTTCTTCGTGTTCGTCGGCTGGCCGTGGTCGAACCAGCAGAACAAGCTGATCCGCGCGCGCTTCCAGCAGCGCGACGAGGTTTCGCTGCTGGCGCCGGGCCAGTTCCGCGAATCGGCCGTGAGCCACCGGGTGTTCTTCATCGAAAAGATGTCGCCCGACCAGTCGCGCGTGGAAAACGTCTTCGTGACCAGCACCGAAAACGGCAAGGTCAACGTGGTCGTGTCGAAGACCGGCCACACCGAGACGCGCAAGAACGGCGACCGCTTCGTGGTGCTCGAAAACGGCCGCCGTTACGACGGCGAGCCGGGCAAACCCGATTTCCGCATCATGGAGTTCGAACGCTACGGCGTGAAGATCCAGAGCCAGCCGGTCGTCAGTACGCCCAGCACCACCGGCACGCCGACGCTCGAACTGTTCCGCAACCCGACCCGCGACAACCTCGCCGAGTTTGCATGGCGCGCGGGCTTGCCGCTGATTGCGATCAACCTGATGCTGCTGGCCATACCGCTCGCTCACCAGAATCCGCGGCGCAGCCGCACCATCAACCTGGTGATGGCGGTGCTGATTTATCTGACGTATTCGAACCTGTTGAACGTTGTACAGTCGTGGATCGAGCAGGGCAAGATGTCGTTCCCGGTCGGCCTGATCGGGCTGCACGTGATCGTGGCGGGAGTCGTGGCATTCATTTTCTGGCTGCGCGTGCGCAATCGGCCGCTGTTTTCGCGGGCGATGTTCCGCCGTTCGTCGCAGGGAGCCTGACCGATGCGGATCTATGAAAAGTACTTCGCAAGCCAGGTCTACCTTACGTTTCTCTTTGTCCTGTTTGCGTTTTCGGGTCTGTTCTTCTTCTTCGACCTGATCAACGAACTGAACTCGGTCGGCCACGGCAACTACAAGTTCCAATATGCGGTGCTGCGGGTGGCGCTGCAAACGCCGTCGCGCTTCTACGAAATCATTCCGGTTGCCGCGTTGATCAGCGCGATCTACGTATTTGCGCAAATGGCGGCGAACTCGGAGTACACGATTTTCCGGGTATCGGGTCTCGCGACGAACCAGGCACTGCGCTCGCTGCTGAAGATCGGCGTTCCGCTGGTGATCCTGACTTACATCATCGGCGAGGTGGTCGGACCGTACACGGATCAGTTGTCGGAGCGCGTGCGGCTGGAGGCGTTGGGTTCGGCGGTGTCGACCAACTTCGAGTCGGGCGTATGGGTGAAGGACACGCTGACGGCACGTGCGGACGGCGAGCAGGTGACGCGCTTCGTGAACGTCGGCAAGCTGCTGCCGGATGCGACGATTACGGACGTGCGGATCTACGAATTCGATTCGAAGTTCCGCCTGTCGAACGTACGGATTGCGCAGAGCGGCAAGTACCAGCCGCCGGGGCACTGGTTGCTGAAGGACGTGACCGATACGCAATTGCTCGACGTGGCGCCGGCGGCGAACACGCCGAAGGACGCGCTGAATCCGGTGTACCGCGCGAACCAGACGACACTGCCGGAGTATTCGTTGCGCTCGGAACTGACGCCGCAGATTCTCTCGGTGCTGCTGGTGTCGCCGGACAATATGTCGATGTTCAACCTGTTCCGCTATATCGAGCATTTGCAGCAGAATCATCAGGACACGCAACGGTATGAGATTGCGCTGTGGCGCAAGCTGCTGTATCCGTTTGCGGTGTTGGTGATGCTGGTACTTTCGTTGCCGTTTGCGTATCTGCATACGCGAGCGGGCGTGGTGGGTGTGAAGGTGTTTGGCGGGATCATGCTGGGGATGAGTTTCCAGTTGTTCAACACCTTGTTCTCGCACATGGGTATGTTGAATACCTGGCCTGCGCCTTTGACTGCGGCTACGCCTGGGTTGGTGTATCTGGTGCTCGGGTTGGTTGGGTTGAAGTGGGTCGACCGGCATTAGGAGTTTCGCCATGGCCTTGCATGGGATTGTGCTTTTTGGGCATGGGGCGCGGGATCCTCGTTGGGCTGAGCCGTTTGAACGGCTGGCTGACAAGGTGCGGGCGGCTCATGGCGCCGCCGGGCCTGTTGCGTTGGCGTTTCTGGAGTTGATGGAGCCGGATTTGCCTACGGCTGTGGGTGAGCAGGTTGCTCTGGGGTGTTCGGCTGTTACTGTCGTGCCCGTGTTTTTTGGGCAAGGTGGGCATGTTAGGCGGGATTTACCTGCGGTGCTCGAGGTTTGTCGTGATGCGCATCCTGGGGTTCAGGTTCTTTGTTCCACTGCTGTGGGGGAAGACGATTCTGTGCTCGATGCTGTTGCTCTTTATTGCCTTCGGCAAGTGAAGGTTTAGGGTTTTGCCTGCGGCACCTTGTTGTTTGGTGGTTTGCCTACGGCGTTGGCCCTTCCTTGTTTTCTTATCGGTCTATTGGCGTTGCCCCTGTGCGGGGCGGCACCTACTTTTCTTTGCCGCCGCAAAGAAAAGTAGGCAAAAGAAAGCGGGCTGACAACCGCTAGCCCGTAGGTGTCCGCCACTCAAGCCACCACGGAATGGTCCGCACGAGGACCTGCCCTCGCATCTCCCCCGCTAGTGACAAAGCGCTCATCCACCCCACTCTGCACTACGTGCGTCGCGGATGGGTATGCTTGGGAAAGCGGGTTTGCCTAGGCTCGCAGTAAAGGAGCCAGCGGGGCTGTTGTACCAGAAGCGCTCACAACACAGGCGGCAGGCGGCAGGCGGCAGGCGGCAGGCGGCAGGCGGCAGGCGGCAGGCGGCAGGCGGCAGGCGGCAGGCGGCAGGCGGCATCAGATTATAGAAAACCGGCAAGCCAAAATAGTTAGAATATCTACAGAATTTGCAGAAGGCGTTATGCCCGACGGCGGGGCGCGCAGCGCAACGCTGGAACGGATGAGTGCTTTGTCACCAGGTAGGATGGCGCGAGGGCCGGTCTTCGTGCGGACCATTCCGTGCTGATTTGAGCGGTGGACATCTACGGGCTAGCGGTTGTCAGCCCGCTTTCTTTGCTTACTTTCTTTGCGGCGGCAAAGAAAGTAAGTGCCGCCCCGCACAGGGGCAACACTAATAAACCAATAACACAGCAAGGAAAGGCCAACACCGCAGGCAAACAACCAAACAAGCCGTCAGCAAGACCCCACGCCTGGACAGGCAACACCCTCTTTATGCCGCACTAAGCACCACATCCAGAGAAGCAGCAACACCCTTCTCCCCTTCCCGCGCAGCAAAAGCATCCCCAATCATCAAAAGACTAGGCTGCGAAGCATCAAGCCACTGCTGCGCCTCACCGCCAGCAAGATCAGAAAGCGTAAGCGTGAGCATCCTCTCCCGAACCGTGCTGCAAGCCTCAACAATAGCGACAGGCGTATCGCCACCACGCCCAGCATCAATAAGCTGCTGCGCAATCTCAGGCCCACTATCCCGACCCATGTAAAACACCAGCGAATCGGCATTCACCTGCTCGCGAATCGCCTCTGTATCGACCGCGCGGCTATGAGTCGCCAGCGCAACACTGCGCGACACCCCACGCAGCGTCAAAGACCGCCGCAAAGAGGCCGCGCTGGCCAGCGCAGCGGTAATCCCAGGCACAACCTCATACTCGATCCCAGCAGCCTCAAGCGCCCTCATCTCCTCATCGGCGCGCCCGAACAACATCGGATCCCCGCCCTTGAGGCGAACCACAACAGCATGATCCTGCGCCGCATCCACAATCTGCTTGTTGATGAACTGCTGCGCCGTCGATAGCTGACCGCATCGCTTACCCACCGCAATCTTGTGCGCATGCGGCGCATACTCGAGCATCGCCGGCTCGACCAGTGCGTCGTGCAGCACCACATCCGCCAGGCCAAGCAGCCGCGCGCCCCGAACCGTGATGAGATCCGCGGCCCCCGGCCCTGCACCGATCAGATACACCTTACCCATTTGCCTCAACCCCATTCGTCCGGTTCGTGTCACAACCAATGGCCCAAGTGCGCGCGTCAATCTCTGAGCCGGTCCTGCCTTCAGCCCTAAAGCTAAACCCTCAAGCCGAAAACGCCCGGATCATCCCCGCCGCCACCGTATGGTGCGTCGCTTCGTCGATCAGCACGAATGCCCCCGTGCCCTGGTGCGAATCATACACGTCGCACACCACCGGCTTTTGCAGCGTCAATGCCACCCGGCCAATGTCGTTCATCGTCAGATCGTGGCGGTCCGTCGCGTGCGACAGCGTATGTACATCCAGCACCTGCTTGATCGCGCCAATACGGGCAAACACCGTGTTCGTGGTCTGCTTCAGCAGATACTTGCGTTGCGTCGACAAAGGCGTGTCGTCGAACCAGCACAGGTCCGCTTCCAGCTTCCTGGCCGGTTCCGGCGCGGCCTCGCGCAGCACGAACGTATCGCCGCGCGAAACATCCACGTCTTCCGCCAGGCGAATCGTCACCGTCTGGCCCGCGTACGCGCGATCCACCTGGGCCGTGCCGCCCGGGACCGGCGCGATGATTTCCGCCACCGTCGCTTCGCGGTTCGCCGGCAGCACCACGATCGTGTCGCCCACTTTCACTTCGCCCGCTTCGATACGGCCCATGTAGCCGCGGAAATCGTCCGCCTGGCTGCCGTCCTGACGCGCGACCCACTGCACCGGGAAGCGCAGCGCCTGGCCCGTCGGAATCTCCACCGGCAGCGCTTCAAGCAGGTCCAGCAGCGGCTCGCCGCCGTACCATGGCATGCGTTCGCTCAGCGTCACGATGTTGTCGCCCTTCAGTGCCGACACCGGCACGAAGCGCACATCGGTCAAGCCCAACTGACGCGCGAGTTCGACGTACGCATCGCGGATTTCGTTGAAACGCGTTTCGCTGTAGTCGACCAGGTCCATCTTGTTGATCGCCACAATCACGTGCTGCAGGCCAAGCAGTTTGACGATCGCGCTATGGCGCTTGGTCTGCGGTAGCAGTTGCGCCACGCCGTCTTCGAACGTGACACGCGTCGCATCGACCAGGATGATCGCTGCGTGCGCCGTCGATGCGCCCGTCACCATGTTGCGCGTGTACTGTTCGTGTCCCGGCGTATCCGCGATGATGAACTTGCGCTTCGCGGTCGCGAAGTAACGGTAGGCCACGTCGATCGTGATGCCCTGCTCGCGCTCGGCCTCGAGGCCGTCGGTCAGCAGCGAGAGGTCGATTTCGTCGCCCACGGTGCGCTTGTTCTTGGCGCGCGACAGTGCCGACAACTGGTCTGAAAGCACTGCCTTGCTGTCGTACAGCAGACGCCCGATCAGCGTGCTCTTGCCGTCATCCACGCTACCTGCAGTAATGAAACGCAGCACGCCGAGGTCTTCCGGTTGATGAATGCTCATGATGTTCCTACCCTCGTGTGCTTAGAAATAACCTTGCTTCTTACGCTGTTCCATCGCGGCTTCGGAGACCTGATCATCCATCCGCGTCGCGCCGCGTTCCGTGATTTCGGTCACGGCCGTTTCGGCGATGATCTTCTCGAGATCGTCGGCGTCGCTTTCCACCGGGCAGGTGCAACTGATGTCGCCCACCGTGCGGAAACGCACCTGCGCCACCTCGCTGGTCTCGCCTTCACGAATCGGCGTCAGCGGCGTGACCGGCACCAGCAGACCATTGCGGCGCACGATCTCGCGTTGATGCGCGTAGTAGATCGACGGCAGTTCGAGCTGTTCGCGGGCGATGTACTGCCAGACGTCCAGTTCGGTCCAGTTCGAAATCGGGAACACGCGCAGGTGTTCGCCGTTGTGCAGACGCGCGTTGTACAGGCTCCACAGTTCCGGGCGCTGCGCCTTCGGATCCCATTGGCCGAACTCGTCGCGAAACGAGAAGATCCGCTCTTTTGCGCGAGCCTTTTCTTCGTCGCGGCGGGCGCCGCCGATCAGCGCGGTAAATTCGTGCTCGGCGATCGTTTCGAGCAGCGTGACCGCTTGCGCCGCATTGCGCGAATCCGTCTCGCGGCGCAGGCGCACGGTGCCGCGCTTGATCGAATCTTCAACGTGGCCGATCACCAGTTCCGCGCCGATTTCTTCCGCACGGCGATCGCGGAAATCGATCACTTCCTGATAGTTATGGCCGGTGTCGATATGGACCAACGGGAACGGCAGCACGGTCTTGCGGTTCGCGCCCAGGCCAAATGCCTTCAAGGCCAGATGCAGCACGACGACCGAGTCCTTGCCGCCCGAGAACAGCAGCGCGGGCTTGCTGCATTCGGCGACCAGCTCGCGCAGGATGTGAATCGATTCAGCTTCGAGCCAGTCGAGGTGATCCATCCGGTTCGCCGTGTTGGTGAGCGGTGCGTTGACAGTGGAATCGAGCGTGGTGCTCATGTTCGGGTCCTTCGTGAGTTCGTTTCGCCGGCGGCTGCCGCGTCACGCAAATATTCTATCGAGAATCGAAATCGGCTTCGGCGTTCAGGCCGAGGCGCCTTCGGTGCTGACCGCGATCGGAATCGTAGTGATGTGCAAGCCGCATTCCTTCGTATCGCGCGACTCCCACCACCAGCGTCCCGCCCGGCTATCCTCGCCGGGCCGGATGGCCCGCGTACACGGCTCGCAGCCGATACTCGGATAGCCGCGCGCATGCAGCGGATTGACCGGCACGTCGAACGCGGTCAGGTAGGCCCACACATCGGCTTCGGTCCAGTCCGTGAGCGGATTGAACTTGGCGATATTACGCGCCGCGTCGTGCTCTTCCTCGTGCAGTTCGGCACGCGTCACCGATTGCTCGCGGCGCTGCCCGGTCACCCAGGCGCTGACATCGGACAGCGCGCGGTTGAGCGGCTCCACCTTGCGGATTTCGCAGCAACGCTTGCGCAGGTCGACGCTTTCGTAAAACGCGTTCAGGCCATGCAAGGCGACGTATTCGTCGACCGTTGCAGCTTGCGGATGAAACTGCTCGATCTCGTAACCGTAGCGCTCGCGCACACGGTCGAGCATGCCCAGCGTTTCCGCGTGCAGGCGGCCAGTGTTCAACGAGAAAATGCCGATCTTCACGTCGCGCGACAGGATCGCGTGCGTGAGCAGCATGTCTTCCGCCGCGAGACTGCTCGCGAGCTTCACCTTGTCGTGACGGGCCGCGATCGAATCGAGCAGCGCATCCAGGCGCTCGATCTTCGCAACCAGTTCGGGCTGGAGAGTGGCAGCGCTGTTCATACCGCGGCCTGCTCGCGAGCCGCAGCCGCTTCACGGCGGCGGAACAGCGGCGACGGGTTATCCACTGCGCCCTGATACTGCACGGTGAATTCGTCGAACGCCTTCAGCGCGTCGTGGATGTCCTTGTCGGCGCGCACGGCATAGGCGTCGAAACCGCAGCGGAACATGAACGTCAGTTGATCGCGCAGCACGTCGCCGATGGCGCGAATCTCGCCCTTGTAGCCGTAGCGCTCGCGCAGCAGGCGCGCGATGCTGAAGCCGCGGCCGTCGCGGAACACCGGGAAGTCCACTGCGATCAGCGCAATCGCGTCGAAGTCGCCCACGATATCTGCCGGTTCGCTGTCCGGTGCGAGCCACACCGCGATGTCAGCGGCGCTGCGCGAAGCCGTCAGCGCGTCGCGCTCGGCCTGCCACAGCGCCAGCGGCACAATGATCTTGCCGGCCGGCAGCGCATCCACCGCGGGCAAGGCGCCGTCTTCCGCTGCACGCACGACTGTCCAGTCGTCGTTGACGATCGCGCGGTTCTTGATGATAGAAGTCATCTGTTCAATATCCTTTGTCGCGGTTACGCGTGAGCCGGTTGACGCGATGCATACACGCGTTCCTTGAACGGGGTAATGCCGATCCGGTTGTACGTTTCGATGAAACGCTCGCCTTCGATGCGGTTCTCGACAAACGTATCGATCACCTTCGACATCACGTCCGGCATCTCTTCCGCCGCGAACGACGGGCCGATCACTCGGCCGACATGCGCGCCAGTTGCGCCGGTTCCCTGCTCGCCGCCGAGCGTCACCTGATACCACTCCGAGCCGTCCTTGTCGACGCCCAGAATGCCGATATTGCCGACATGGTGGTGGCCGCAGGCGTTGATACAGCCCGAAATGTTCAGCGACACGTCGCCGAGGTCATACACGTAATCCAGATCGTTGAAGCGTTCCTGAATCGCCAGCGCAATCGGAATCGACTTCGCGTTTGCCAGCGAGCAGAAATCGCCGCCCGGGCAGGCGATGATATCGGTCAGCAGGCCGATATTCGGCGTCGCAAAACCCTGCGCCTTGGCCTCGCCCCACAGTTCGAACAGATCGCGCTTCTTCACGTTCGCGAGAATCAGGTTCTGTTCGTGCGAGACGCGAATCTCGCCGAGCGAGTACTTGTCGGCCCAGTCGGCCACGGCTTCCATCTGGGCGTCCGTAGCATCGCCGGGGGCGATCGTGGTCGGCTTCAACGACAGCGTCACCGAAGCATAACCCGCCACTTTGTGGGGACGCACATTGCGTTCGACCCAGCGGGCGAAGCCGCGGTTTTCCAGCAGATGCTTTTCGAACGAGGCATCCGTATCCGGCAGCTTTTCATACTGCGGCGGCTGGAAGTATTGCGAAACACGTTCGAGTTCGGCTTGCGTCAGCGTCGACGGGCCGTCCTTCAGGTGCTGCCATTCCTCTTCGACCTGCGCCGAAAACTTCTCCGGAGAGAGCGCCTTCACCAGAATCTTGATGCGCGCCTTATAGATGTTGTCGCGGCGGCCGTAGCGGTTATACACGCGCAGCACGGCTTCGCAGTAGGTCAGCAGATGCTGCCACGGCAGGTCGCGGCGGATGATCGCGCCGATGAGCGGCGTGCGGCCCATGCCGCCGCCGGCCAGAATGTCGACCACCAGTTCGCCCTGCTCGTTCTTCTTCAGGTACACACCCAGATCGTGGATCTGCACGGCAGCGCGGTCTTCCTTCGAACCGGACACGGCAATCTTGAACTTACGCGGCAGCCAGGCGAATTCGGGGTGGAACGTCGACCATTGACGCAGGATTTCGGCCCACGGACGCGGATCGACGACTTCGTCCGGCGCCACGCCGGCGAACTGATCGGCGGTAATGTTGCGAATGCAGTTGCCCGAGGTCTGAATGCCGTGCATCTGCACCGAAGCGAGTTTGGCAAGGATTTCCGGCGTTTCTTCGAGCTTGATCCAGTTGTACTGGATGTTCGAGCGCGTCGAAAAGTGGCCGTAGCCGCGGTCATGCTCGCGGGCGATCCGGGCCAGCATGCGCATCTGGTCGCTGCGCAGGTTGCCGTAAGGAATCGCAATGCGGTGCATGTATGCGTGACGCTGCATGTACAGGCCGTTCTGCAGGCGCAGCGGACGGAACTCCTCTTCGCTCAATTCGCCAGACAGCCGGCGCCGAACCTGGTCGCGGTACTGCGCAACGCGTTCGTCAACGATGGTCTGGTCGTACTGATCGTATTGGTACATTCGGGGACCCCAGGGTTTGCGTTACACGCCGCGCTCCGGTTGCGCCGCGCAAGGATTCCAGTGTTTGCCACTGCGGTCGAGCGGAACCTTTCAGACCCTCCGCTCATTTGCTAATGACAAAAACAGATATCCATATTGAAAAAGATGGGGAAATCGTAATAAACTCGCCTTATATTTCAAACGACTAAAAAATTCTTTTGATATGCGCAGAGGTTATATATGAACCTGCACCAATTCCGCTTCGTGCGCGAAGCCGTGCGGCAGAACTTCAACCTCACCGAAGCCGCCAAGGCGCTGTATACAAGCCAGCCTGGCGTCTCGAAGGCCATCATCGAGCTCGAGGACGAGCTTGGCGTCGAAATCTTCACGCGGCACGGCAAACGCGTGCGCTCGCTGACCGAGCCGGGGCGCATTATCCTCGCCTCGGTCGAAAGGATCCTGCAGGAGGTCGAGAGCCTGAAACGCGTCGGCAAGGATTATGCTGCGCAGGATCAGGGCAACCTCGTGATCGCGGCCACCCACACCCAGGCCCGCTACTCGCTTCCGGCCGCCATCGCCGAATTCAAGAAGCGCTTTCCCAAGGTTCACCTTTCGATTTTGCAAGGTAGCCCGACTCAGGTGGCCGAAATGGTGATCCACGACCAGGCGGATCTGGCTATCGCCACCGAAGCGATCGCTAACTATAAGGAACTGGTCTCGCTACCCTGCTTCCAATGGCACCACGTCGCCGTGATGCAGCCAGATCATCCGCTGCTCGACCGCAAGCTGCTGTCGCTCGACGATCTGACCCAATATCCGCTGATTACGTATGACAACGCATTTGCGGGCCGCACCAAGATCAACGAGGCGTTCCGCTTGCGCGGGCTGTCGCCGGACATCGTGCTCGAAGCGATCGACGCCGATGTGATCAAGACCTACGTCGAGCTGGGCCTGGGCGTGGGCATCATGGCCGACATCGCCTTCAATGCCGAGCGCGACCGCCATCTGCGGGCCATGCCGGTCGGCCACCTGTTCGGCAGTAATGTGACGCGGGTCGCGCTCAAGCAGGGGGCGTATCTGCGCAGCTATGTATATACGCTCGTCGAACTGCTCTCGCCGAGCATGAACCGCAAGCTGATCGAACAGGCCCTCAAGGGCGAACACGAAAGCTACGAGCTTTGAAACGCATTCCTCGGGGCCAGCTCATTCCGCCGTCATGGTTGTTCGATCAGGCCCTTACAGCGCGTTTTTTGAGCCGCTTCAATTTCCGCTTTCCGCTACGGAGACCTCCGATGACGTCGTATAAAAAGACCCTGCGCGGCATGGCCGTGCTCGGGGCACTGCTTGCGGCCACGGCTGCGCACGCCGATCTGAAAGTCGGCATCGACCTGTCGAGCACCGGCCCGGCGGCCGTGATCGGCATTACGAGCAAGAACGCCATGCTGATGTGGCCGGACACGATCGCCGGCCAGAAGGCGGACTACATCGTCCTGGACGACGGTTCGGACCCGGGCGCGGCCGTGCGCAACATCCATAAGCTGATCAACGAAGACCACGTCGACGTGATCGTCGGACCGAATATCACGCCGGCTGCGATGGCTGCTTTGGACCCGGTTGCGGAAAGCCAGACGCCGATGATCACGCTGGTCGGCTCGGCGAGTGTCGTCGAGCCACAGGAAGGCAAGCGCGTCTGGGCCTTCAAGATGGCGCAGACCGATAGCGCCATGGCCGATGTGATGACGCGCTACATGTCGAACCACAACGTCAAGACGGTGGGGTTCATCGGCTTCGCGGACGGCTACGGCGAAAGCTGGCTCAATGAGTTTTCGAAGTTCGCCGCGCTGCGACACATCCAGTTGGTCGCGACCGAGCGCTTTAACCGCACCGACGCGAGCGTCACGGGGCAAGTGCTGAAGGTGATGGCGGCCAAGCCCGACGCGATCCTGATCGCGGGCGCGGGGACGCCAACCGTGTTGCCGCAACGCACGTTGATCGAACGTGGCTTCAAAGGCCCGATTTACCAGACGCACGGCATCGCAACGCCGGAGTTCATCAAGCTCGGCGGCAAGGATGTCGAAGGCACGCTGTTTCCGACGCAACCTGTCGTGGTGGCGCGCAGCTTGCCGGCCGATCATCCGGCGAAGAAGGCAGCGCTCGCGTTCGTGAACGCGTATGAGGCGAAGTACGGACCGGGTACGGTGACACAGTTCGCCGGCGATGCGGCCGGCGTCTACCCGCGGCTGCAGGATGCGGTGGCGCGAGCGCTGAAGACCGCGCAACCGGGCACGCCGGCGTTTCGCAGCGCGCTGCGCGATGAACTGGAGCACGCGCATGAACTCGTCGTGCCGAACGGCGTGGTCAACACCAGCGCCAGGGATCACGTCGGGCTCGATCAGCGCGCGAGCGTGATGGGGATCATCAAGGATGGGAAGTTTACGTATTTGAGCCAGTAAGTTGAGTCACTAAGTTGAGTCACTAAAGGCGGCGGACCGCAGCCGGCATTCGAAGCTCGCGGCCCGCCTCGTCAGCGAACCACGCGCGGACTATACGTTGTTGTTACAGTAGTGGTCTTTCCCTCCGGCAGTCCTCATCATGCGCACCACTCGAGCCATCCACGCCGTCGAGCGGCTGAAAACCCGCAGCGGCAATCCGCAGTTCGCGGCGATCAGCCTGTCCGGCGGCCTGTTTTACCTGGTCGACAAATCGGGCGGCGCCGACAAGAAAGTCTCCGACCCGTTGCCGCTCGACGATTTCGTCAAGTTCGTCGACGCCTTCGGCCCGCCGAAGCCGCGTAAGGCAAGCAAGCTCGATCTCGCGTTCGAAGAGCAGATCAGGAAGAGCAAGGGTCGCGACGAAGCTTGAACGGGTGCTGGCCAAGCGCCTACCGGCACAACGGCGGCGCCCGATGCAACGCCTCGTTCTCGATGATATTGACGCCGCGCGTATCGGCGCTGAGCACCTCGGTCACCAGCGCCCGCGCCACCCGCTCCACCGAGACAGAACGCCACTTGAGCGGCAGATACACCCCAAGGTGCCGCGCGATGCTCTCCAGCGGCCGGCTCTCGATACGCTCGCCCATCAGGAACGACGGCCTCACGATCGTCAGGGTCGGATAATCGAGTTTCTTCAGCCCTTCCTCCACATTCCCTTTGACGCGACTGTAAAAAGTCCGGGCATGCGGATCGGCGCCGATTGCGCTGACAATCGCAAAGTGCGACGCACCGTGGCGGCGCGCGATGCCCGCAATCCGCAGCGGGTACTCGTAATCCACCTTGCGGAACGCGGCTTGCGAGCCCGCGGTGCGGATGGTGGTGCCGAGCGCGCAGATGACCGCATCGACATCGAACACCTCCGAATCCGCATCGGGCCAGTCGTAGTCGATCAGATGCTCGACGACCCGATTGGTCGCGTTCAGCCCCGTCACAGCCGCCCCTGAGGCGCGGCGCACCAACTGGTGAACCTCGCTGACGCGGTCGTCGCGGGCGAGCAAACGCAGGCATGCGCTGCCGACGAGGCCCGTGCCGCCGAGCAGCAGGACGCGCTGTTTACGAATGACGCTGGACTGGCGGGACGCGAGAGGAGTCGACATGCGTGAGTCCGTCAAAAGGGGCACCGCCGCATCTTACCGCGTCGGCCCGACGCTTACCCGACCCGCACTTCCTGCAGTTGTCCAGCGGCCGCGCTGCTCGCGAGTACCGCTTCGATGAAGTGCAAACCCGCCACGCCGTCGTCGACGGTCGTCAGAAGGCGGCTTTGCGGCGGCAGCGGCCGCCCGGCATTCAACGCCTCGATCTGCAGCGCCGCGTCGGTATAGAGTTGCGCGAACGCCTCCAGGTAGCCTTCGGGGTGCCCGGGCGGCACGCGCGTCGCATGGGCGGCGACCGCGCTTCGTACCCGGCCACGGGTGAGCCGCTGCGCGAGACCGCCAAGCGGCGTGAACCACAACTCGTTGGGGTTCTCCTGATCGAAGGCGAGACCCGCTTTCGTGCCGTACACGCGCAGCCGCAATGCGTTCTCGGCGCCGCTCGCCACCTGGCTTGCCCAGAGCATGCCGCGTGCGCCGTTTTCGTAGCGCAGCATCGCCTGCACGTGGTCGTCGACGCGGCGGCCCGGCACGAAGGTGTGCAGTTCGGCCACCAGCCATTTAGGCTGCATCCCGGTCACAAACGCGGCCAGGTGATACGCATGCGTGCCGATATCGCCGAGACAGCCTGCCGGGCCGGCCTGCGACGGATCGGTGCGCCAGCCGGCCTGCTTGTTGGCGCCGCTCGTCTCGATCGGCTCCGCGAGCCAGTCCTGCGCATATTCGACCTGCACCACGCGCACCTCGCCGAGCTCGCCGGCCTCGACCAGTTCGCGCGCATGGCGCACCAGCGGATAACCGGAATAGGTATGCGTGAGCGCGAACAACCGATTCTTCTGCCGCGCGAGCTTCGCCAGGGCCTGCCCTTCGGCGAGCGAGACGGCGAGCGGCTTGTCGCAGATCACGTGGATCCCGGCTTCGAGAAACGCCGTGGCGACCGGCGCGTGCAGATGATTGGGCGTGACGATCGCCACCGCGTCTATCCCATCGTCCTGACGCGCGGCTTCCGCTTGCGCCATCTCGCGCCAATCCGCGTAGCTGCGGGCAATGCTCGCTTCCGCGGCGCTGGCCGCGGCCCGCTGCGGATCGGACGACAACGCGCCCGCCACCAGTTCGAAGCGATCGTCGAGGCGCGCGGCGATCCGATGCACCGCGCCGATAAAGGCGCCCTGTCCGCCGCCGACCATGCCCAGGCGTAACTTTCGTGTCATGTAAGAAGCTCCTTTGCGCCACGTGCTCAGAGGCCCAGCACGCGCTTCAGTTGCGCCGTATCGACGCCACTGCCGGCGAAGTCGTCGAATGCATGTTCGGCGACGCGAATGATGTGACGGCGAATGAACGCCGCGCCCTCGCGCGCGCCATCTTCCGGATGTTTCAACGCACATTCCCACTCGAGCACTGCCCAGCCTGGATAATCGTATTGCGCCATCTTCGAGAAGATCGCGCCGAAGTCGATCTGCCCGTCGCCGAGCGAGCGGAAGCGGCCCGGACGCTCGGTCCAGTCGCTGTAGCTGCCGTACACACCGGCCCTGCCGGTTGGACGAAACTCCGCATCCTTGACGTGGAAGGCCTTGATGCGTTCGTGATAGATATCGACGAATGCCAGGTAATCGAGTTGCTGCAGCACGTAGTGGCTCGGATCGAACAGGATGTTCGCGCGGCGCTCGCCGCGGCTTCCGCTCAGGCGCTCCAGAAAGCGCTCGAACGTCACGCCGTCGTGCAGGTCCTCGCCGGGATGCAGCTCGTACGCAACGTCCACGCCCACCTCGTCGAACGCCTCGAGAATCGGCGTCCAGCGGCGCGCGAGTTCATCGAAGGCGGCTTCCACGAGACCTGCGGGCCGCTGCGGCCACGGGTAGATATACGGCCAGGCCAGCGCGCCGGAAAACGACACGTGCGTGTCGAGCCCGAGGCGCCGCGAGGCCTGCGCCGCCAGCTTCAGTTGCCCGACGGCCCACTCGGTGCGCGCCTGTGGATTGCCGCGCACGTGCGGCGCCGCGAAGCCGTCGAACAGCAGGTCATAGGCTGGATGCACCGCCACCAGTTGCCCTTGCAGATGCGTCGCCAGCTCGGTGATCTCAACACCGGCGTCGGCCACGACGCCCAGCAGCTCGTCGCAATACGTCTGGCTCGCCGCCGCCTGTTCGAGGTCGATCAGGCGTGCATCGACCGGAACCTGAATTCCCTCGTAGCCGAGACTGGCGGCCCAGCCGGCGAGGTTCTCCAGCGTGTCGAAGGGCGCTTTGCCGCCCAGGAACTGGGCAAGATAGATCGCCGGCCCCTTGATGGTTTTCATCGTGTCGCTCCTTGCTCAAAACCTGTGCCGCGCGCCGCCGGGCGCGCGGCCCGCCGCACACGCATCAAAACGGCGAATCGGGGAAGTAGTAGTCTTTCGCGTTGTCCTTCGTGACGAGCACCGACGGCACGATCGTCGTCGGCGGCAACCCCTGGCCCTTCAGACGGGCTTCGGCGGTCAGCTTGATCGCGTCGTAGATGAACTTGGGCGAATACGTGACGTCTGCGTTGATGAGCCGGTCGCCGTCCATCACGCGCTTCACCATCTCTTTCGAGCCGGCGCCGCCCAGCACTTCCTTGATGTCCGTGCGCTTCGCCTGATCGATGGCCTTGAGCACACCCACCGACATGTCGTCGTCGGCGGACCAGACCGCGTCGATATGCTTGAAGCGCGTCAGGTAATCCTGCATCACCTTGAACGCGTCGTCGCGATTCCAGTTGGCGTATTTCGCGTCGAGCACCTTCACGCCAGGGCACGCCTTCAATGCGTTGGTGAACGCGCCATAGCGTTCGTTATCGAGTGTGGTCGGGATGCCGCGCAGCGCGACGATATCGCCCTGGCCGTTCAGCGTTTTGCAGAAGTATTCGCCGGCCAGCCTGCCGAACGCCGTGTTGTCGCCCGCCACGTAGGCATCCTGCGCGCTGGTGTCGGTCAGGCCGCGATCCACCACGGTCACATAGATGCCCTTCTTCTTCACCTGCGCTACCGGCTGGGTCAGCGAGGCCGATTCGTGCGGGAAAATCACGAGCGCATTGATCTTGTTGACCGTGACCATGTCCTGCAACTGGTTGGCCTGTTCCGGCGCACTCGCCGAAGTCTTGAGGATCACTTTCAGATCGGGATGCGCCTTCTCCATGTCCTCCTTGGCCTTGCTGGCCCACCAGTCGATGCCGCCGGTAAAGCCGTGATCGGCCGTCGGTATCGCCACGCCCAGCACGACCTTGTCGTCGGCGCGCGCCGCGCCCGCCGTCCCCAGTATCCCCAACGCCAGCACGCCGGCGCCGACCGCTCGAATGACCTGCTTCATGGTTGTGTCTCCAGTTTATGAGGCGCTTTCGGGTGCCCCGGATTCTTGGACTACTGCCGCCGCGTTCCACCATGCCCTGCACTTGCCCACCACCGCTTCCTAGCGTCGCCCGCGCTGCAAAAACGCCACGACGACGATCACCGCGCCCTGCACCGCCGCGTTCAGATACACGCTGATGATGCTGGTCAGATTGAGAATGTTTGCGATCACCGACAGCAGGACCGCGCCGATCACGGTGCCGATCACGCGCCCCTCGCCGCCCTTGAGCGCCGTGCCGCCGACCACTACCGCCGCGATCGCCTCCAGTTCCCACAGGATCCCGGTCGTCGGCGTGGCCGAACCGAGCCGCGGCACGTACAGCACGGTCGCAACGCCGACGCAAATGCCAAGCAGTACGTAAGTAACGATCTTCACCGTATCGACGCGGATCGCCGCATAACGCGCGACCTGTTCGTTCGAACCGATCGCCTGCACATGCCGGCCGAATGCCGTGCGGTTCAGGATCAGCGTGCCGCCCGCCGCCACCACGAGGAACACCCAGATCGGCACCGGCACGCCGAGCAGATTCGCGTAGTACACAGGCCCGTAGAGATCGGTCAGCGAGTTGTTCAGCGTGAGCGCGCCGCCGTCTGCGAGCCACGTGAGCACCGCGCGAAAAATGCCGAGCGTGCCCAGCGTGACGATGAACGGTTCGATCCGTCCCTTGGTGATCAGGAGGCCGTGCGCCCAGCCGAACAGCCCACCGAGCACAAGCGCAAGCACGATGCCGATGGCGATGATCGCCAGCGGCGCGAGCGGGTGGCCGGCCACGCCCGCCGACAAGCCGTTCATCAGCCAGATCATGCTGCCGGCGATCAACGCGGCCATCGAGCCGACCGACAGGTCGATGCCCCCGGAGATGATCACGAAGGTCTCGCCGACCGCGATGATGCCGATAAACGAAGTGCGGGTGAGCACGTTCATCAGGTTGTCGACGGTAGCGAAATCGCGATTGAGCAGCGTGCCGGCGATGCACAGCACAATGAGGCCCGCGAGCGGCCCCAGCCCGTACAGATGGTGCGCGAGACGCAACGCGCGTCCGGATTGCGCGGCTTCAGTGGGTGCCGGTCGCATGAGCGATCAACTCCTCTTCGGTCAGGTGGTCGAGACCGAGCGTCGCCTGCAGGCGGCCGGCGCGCATCACCACGACGCGATGGCACAGGCCGATCAGCTCGATCAGTTCGGATGAGATGACGATCACCGCGCGTCCTTGGGCGGCGAGCCGGTGAATCAGGAAATAGATGTCGCGCTTCGAGCCGACATCGACGCCGCGGGTCGGTTCGTCGAGCACCACCACGTTCGGGTCGGGCTGCAGGAACTTGGCGAGCGCGAGCTTCTGCTGGTTGCCGCCCGAGAGCATGCGGGCGCGGCTCGACAGATCGCCGGTACGAATGCCGAAATCGCTGACCGCCTGCTGCAGGGCCGCCCGCCCCGCCTTCAGATCGAGCAGCGGATGCGTGTAGCGTTCGAGCGTCATCAGGGTGAGGTTGTCCTGCAGGTTCAGGTTGACGTGCAGCGCCTTGCCCTTGCGGTCCTCGCTGAGGTACGTGAGACCGTGGCGCATGGCATCGCGCGGCCTTTTCACCTGGACCGCGCGGCCGCCGATCTCGATGCGCCCGGCACTGCGGCGACGCAAGCCGAGGATCGCCTCGAACGCTTCCGTACGACCCGCTCCGACGAGGCCCGCGAAACCGAGCACTTCACCCGCGCGCACCTCGAAGCTCAAATGCTCGACCCAATCCGGCACGACGAGGCCTTCGACCTTCAAGGCGAGCGTGGCGTCGGCAGCCACCGGCGCCTTGTCCGGGAACATGTCGGACACGTCGCGCCCAACCATCAGGTTGGCCATCTGCTGCCGCGCCAGCCCCGCGGTTGCGCCGCGCGCGACGAAGCGGCCGTCGCGCATCACGATCACCTCGTCGGTGATGCGCTCCACTTCATCGAGCTTGTGCGAGATGTAGACGATCGTGACGCCATCGCCCTTCAGTCTCGTCATCAGCGCAAACAGGCGCTCGGTTTCGGACGGCGTGAGCGTGGCGCTCGGCTCGTCCATGATCAGGAGCCGCGCGTTGCGCGAGAGCGCCTTGGCAATCTCCACCATCTGCTTTTCGGCGACGATCAGATCGCGCACCCTGGTGTCGGGCGGCTTCGTCAAGCCCACCTGCGCGAGGTAGCGCGCTGCTTCGGTTCGCATCGCCGCGTCGTCGAGCAGCCAGCCACGGCGTTTTTCGTGGCCCAGATACATGTTCTGCACAATTGATAGATGCTCCGCGAGGTTGAACTCCTGGTGAATCAGCACGACGCCGGCCGTTTCCGCCTCGCGCGAACTGGCAAACTGCCGCGCCGTACCCTCGATCAGCAGCGTGCCGCTGGTGGCAGCCTCGTAGCCGGCGAGAATTTTCATCAGCGTGGATTTGCCCGCGCCGTTCTCGCCGAGCAGGCCGTAGATGCGGCCGGGCGTCAGTTCGAAGCTCACGCCGTGCAGCACGCGCACCGGGCCGAAGTCTTTGCGGATGTCGTCGAAACGCACGGCGAGGCTCATCGCTTACGCACTCCTGCGAATCACGAGCCGGTATGGCAACAGCACGCCGGGGACGTTTGCCAAGGGATTGGCCAGCCGCTGCAGCAACAGGCGCGCAGCGGTTTCGCCAAGTTCGCGCATCGGCTGGGCGATGGTGGTGAGGGGCGGATCGATCTGCGCGGCGAGCGAAATATCGTCGAAGCCCACTACCGCGACGTCGTCCGGGACCCGCTTGCCGACGCTGCGCAGGCCATTGATCACACCGATCGCCAGCGTATCGGACACGGCGAAGATTGCGCTTGGCGCGTCGCCTTGCGCCATCAGCAACGCGGCTGCGGACGCGCCCGCCTCATAGTCGAGGCTGTTCAGATTCATGCGCCAGTGCTCCTTGGGCGCAATGCCGGCATCGCGCAGCGCGTCGAGATAGCCTTGCTGGCGCTGTTTCGCGTACAGGTAGGCGACGTCGGAATTGATCAGGCCGATGCGGCGGTGTCCGCGCGCCAGCAGATGCCGCACCGCATCGCCGGCGGCCCGGTAGTTATCGATGCCGACATAGGGCACGCCGACCGCCGGATCGAACTCGCAGCACGCGACCCACGGCAGCGCCCCGGACTCCTCGGCGAGCGCCTGCTGCACCGTGGCCGGGTCGAGGCAGATCGCGCCATCCGCGCGGCGGCGCCGCAGCAGGTCGAAATAGCTGCGCTCGCGGCCCGGATCGGCGCCGGTGTCGCATAGCAACATGAAATAGCCATGCTGACGGGCGACACGATCGATGCCGCGCACGATCTCCGCGTAAAACGGGTTGCCGACGTCCGGCACCATGGTGAGCAGCAGCCGGCTTTCGGCGGTGCGCAGATTGCGCGCCAGTTCATTGACGCGGTAGCCGCTGGCGTCCACGGCGGCCAGCACCTTGTCGCGCGTGGCCGGACGCACGTTGGCATGGCCGTTCAGCACCCGCGACACGGTCGCCACCGACACCCCTGCCCGCTCGGCCACGCCCGCAATGGAAATACCATCGGCCGGGCCGGGTTCGGCTCGAGGCGCTGCGGTTCCGGATTGGCGCAGTCTGGGCACGTTTTTGGGTCCCGAAAATGTAATCGATTACATTTTTGGGCGATGAGACGCCGAATCGCAAGGACCGTCTCGTAGGGACTAATACGGAGCCTGGTTGCGCGGCGGCCGGCGTGGAATGCCCTCGCCTACCCCTTGCGTTCGCCCTGCGCTCGTCGCCCGCCTGCCGGTCTGCGGCGGGTTCGCCGCGCATGGCTGTGCCCCCGATTTGGTACAATTCCGCAGTTGTTCCGAGCCCCACCGGGCCGCACCTAAACCGAACCGCCGAATCCACCATGAATATCGAGCAAGCGCGTTTCAACATGATCGAACAGCAGATCCGCCCCTGGGAAGTGCTCGACCAGGACGTGCTGAACCTGCTCTCCATCGTCAAGCGTGAAAATTTCGTTCCTGCGGTCTACCGCGAGCTGGCTTTCGTCGACTTCGAAGTGCCGTTGCCGGCTGGCCAGCACATGCTGGCGCCGCGCGTCGAAGCGCGCGTGCTGCAGGAACTGGCGGTGAAGAAGCACGAAAGCGTGCTGGAAATCGGCGCGGGGTCGGGTTATATGGCGGCGCTGCTCGCGCATCGCGCGCAGCACGTGCTGACAGTGGATATCGAAGTCGAATTGGCCGAGCTGGCCAAGGCCAATCTGGCCGCCAATGGTGTGCTGAATGCGGAAGTCGCTACCGGCGACGCATCGCGCGGCTGGGCGGCAGCGGCGCCGTACGATGTGATCTGCGTGTCGGGCGGCCTGCCCGTTCTGCCGCAAGAGATACTCGATCATCTGAAGATTGGTGGCCGGCTGGCTGCGTTTGTCGGCACCGCGCCGGTGATGAAGGCGCAAATCATCACGCGTATCGACGAGAAGCAATATCGCATCGCCGACGTGTTTGAAACCTATGTCGAGCCGCTGATCAACGCGGTTCAGCCGCCGCGCTTCAAATTCTGAGCGCTGCGGTTTCGCCCCGGCGTTTCGACGCCGGGCGATTGCGGCTCGTGACTGCTTGTTGTTGATTGTTGCCGCTCGCTGCTGTTCGTTGTTGTCACCTGAACCGGACGTCCCGCTGATGCAAAACCTCACCGCTCCCGCTCTGGCCGAATGGCTGGCCGATAAATCGCGTCCCGCGCCCGTGCTGCTCGACGTGCGCGAGCCGTGGGAAATCCAGACGGCGTCGATTGCCGGCGCCGTGTCGATTCCGATGCGCGAGATTCCGGCACGCAGCGAAGAACTCGACGACGACGCGCAGATCGTCTGTGTATGCCACCACGGCGCACGCAGCGCACAAGTCGCGATGTTCCTCGAATCGCGCGGACATCAGAACGTGTTCAATCTGCAAGGCGGGATCGATGCGTGGTCGCGCCAGGTCGATCCGGCCGTACCGACGTATTGATCCTGTTTGACGATATGTCGTTGTAGTGCACGGGCCGCGCGGGGTTTCCCGGCGGCCTGAGTCGTTCGGTTCATCTATCCTGCTTCGCCCGTCCCATTTCCCTTCGGCACTTTCCGCGGTTAACGTCCATCACAGCGGCGTTTCACTCGACTGCTACGGAAACTTCCCAAGCTATTCTAGGCAACGCCTCTGGCACCATGCTCCGACCTTTTCCGGAGCAATCTGATGAGATTCGTAAAGATCGGGCTGGCGATCGCAGCATTGTTGCCACTCGCTTCATACGCGGCATTGGGCGGAGCGCCAGGCGCGTACTCATCGGCTCCGCAAGCGGTGCGCTCGACGCTGCAGAACGCAGCGGTCTACTTCGTGCACACCTCGGTCGATGCCGACCGTGTCACCGTGCGTGAATACACGTTGCCGAGCAACGTCGTGTTCGCTGTCACCTGGCAAGGCCCGGTGCGTCCGGATATGGTCGCGCTGCTCGGCAGCTACTTCCAACGCTTTGTCTCTGCGGGCCAAGGGCGCCCGCATGGCACGGGTCCGATGATCGAGCGCAGCGGTGACCTCGGAATCCAGTCTGCCGGCCGGCCTGGACATTTCTTCGGTAAGGCCTATGTATCGCACCTCGTTCCGGCAAGCGTCAGCGTGGACGATCTGCAATAAAACAAGCTGTACGTTCCTGGAATACCAGACCATGAAGAAGTTAAACAAGACGATTTACTTCGCAGTGCTTGGTACTAGTGTGATGATTTCGGCCTGTGGTGGGGGTGGTGGTAGCGACGGCGATATGGGCACGTCGAACGACAAGGGCGTCATGCCTGCAACGGCTTCGCCGGGTTCGGGTTCGAGTCCCACTCCCACTCCCACTCCCACTCCCACTCCCACGCCCACGCCCACTCCTGCTCCTGCTCCTGCTCCTGCTCCTGCTCCTGCTCCGACTCCAACTCCGGCTCCGACACCAACGCCCACCCCCGCCACCAACAACACCGCGCCTATCGTCGTCGATCGAACAATGGGCGGCATGAATAATCTGTTCGTGACCGCGACATTTTGCTATCCAGGCATGCAAGGCAGCGGCCAATGCGCGACTGTCGATCACATGTTGCTCGACACCGGCTCGGTCGGGGTACGCGTGCTAGCCAGCAAACTTGGTTCGGCGCTCGCATCACGGTTGCCCGCACAAACCGGCGCCACCGACGACCCGAGCGGCAACGCCCCTGTCGTTCAATGCGCGATGTTCGGGTCCGGCTACATGTGGGGCTCGGTCAAACGAGCCGATGTGACGATCGGCGGCGAATCCGCTGGAAATCTGCCAATCCAGCTCATCGGCGACGGTGCGTTTGCCACGCCTTCGGATTGCGCATCGCGCGGCTTCAGCAATCTCGGCACGGTAGCCGCACTTGGTGCGAACGGCATCGTGGGCATCGGCTCAGGTATACGCGACTTCCCCGCCGCCGCACAAACCGTTTTGCCTTATTACTACTATTGCAGACCATCGGGTTCATGCACCACAACGCGCGTGCCTCTCGGGACGCAAGTGATGAACCCGGTCGCGGACTTAAAGCTGAACAACAATGGCACGATCATCAGCCTGCCCGCGCTACCGGCTGGCGGTCAAGCTACCGCGACTGGGCAGCTCATCTTCGGCGTTGGCACCCAGCAGAACAACGCGCTGCCATCTACCGCGAGCATTCTGCCGCTCGATCAGAACGGCCTGTTCACGACTATATATAAGGGCAGCACGATCAGTTACAGCGCCATCGATAGCGGCACCAACGTGTACTACTTCCCGGATGCCTCGATTCCGATCACGGGCGGGTGGTACACACCATCGGCCGCGCTCAGCTTGTCGGCAACACTGAAAGCGACCGGCGGCGCGACAACACCCGCCACGGTGTCGTTCCGAATCAATAACGGGCTCAACCTGTGGAACAGCCCGAACGCAGCAACCGATAGTCTCGGCGTTCCCCTGTCCGGCTGGTTTTTATGGGGCCTGCCGTTCTTCTACGGCCGCAACGTCTACACCGTGCTCGACAACGCCAAGGCCGGTTCTCAAACCGGACCGTTCGTCGCGTTCTGAGTCGCGGCAGTATCGCGGCAACACTAGGGCAAACAGGAGGCGGGCGGCAACAAGGCACCGGCCTCCTGCCATTGCGAGGCATCAGCACACGCCGCTGCCAGGTAAAGTCCCCAACGCACACCTCCGAGCGCTCATGCACAAAGCCGCGGCAGTCATGCACCGTGGCCGCCCGCTGGCGGACAGGCACGCTTCGTCGCAGCGCGGCACGCACCGCAACGAAGCGAAACGCCACACATTGCACCAGATTCGCGCACAAACATCAGTTCCCCGCTCATTCGCTCAAAACATCCCTACCGCATCACAGCACGCGCTATGCCGCCTTCCCAGTCGGATTTACCACTTGGCATGTGCCTTGCAGTAGCAGTCACGCAAGCCATGCAGGACAGCCTTCGCTGGCTGGAATCGACGCACATAAAACACTCTTCATCCAATGGCAAGGGGTAGGCAAATGAAACGTCGCAGTCTGTTGCAGCTCGGGTCAATGTCGGGCGCTTTGGCGCTCGCCGGCCAGAGTCCGTTTGCAAACGCACAATCGAGCAGCGGGCCGATCAAGGTCGGCATCCTGCATTCGCTGTCGGGCACGATGGCGATTTCGGAGACCTCACTAAAAGACACCGCGTTGATGACCATTGCGGAAATCAACAAGAGCGGCGGTGTCATGGGCCGGCAGATCGAGCCGGTGGTGGTGGACCCGGCCTCGAACTGGCCGCTGTTCGCCGAAAAGGCTCGCCAGCTCATCACCCAGGACAAGTGCGCGGTAGTGTTCGGCTGCTGGACCTCGGTCTCGCGCAAGTCGGTGCTGCCGGTGTTCGAGGAACTGAACGGACTGCTGTTCTATCCGGTCCAGTACGAAGGCGAAGAAATGTCGCGCAACGTCTTCTACACGGGCGCCGCGCCGAACCAGCAGGCGATTCCGGCCACCGAGTACCTGATGAGCGCCGAAGGCGGCGGCGCCAAGCGCTTCTTCCTGCTCGGCACTGACTACGTCTATCCGCGCACGACCAACAAGATCCTGCGCGCGTTCCTGCAGTCGAAAGGCGTCCAGGATGCCGATATTCAGGAGGTCTACACGCCGTTCGGCCACAGCGATTATCAGACCATCGTCGCCAACATCAAGACTTTCTCGCAAGGCGGCAAGACCGCCGTGATCTCGACCGTCAACGGCGACTCGAACGTGCCGTTCTACAAGGAACTCGGCAACCAGGGCCTGAAAGCGACGGACGTGCCGGTGGTGGCGTTCTCGGTGGGCGAAGAAGAACTGCGCGGCATCGACACCAAGCCGCTGGTGGGCAACCTCGCCGCATGGAACTACTTCATGTCGGTGCGCAATCCGGAAAACACCAAGTTCAAGGCGATGTTCGCCAAATGGGTCAAGGATAACAACCTGCCCGGCGGCGACAAGCGCGTCACCAACGACCCGATGGAAGCGACCTTCGTCGGCATCCATATGTGGAAGCAGGCGGTCGAAAAAGCCAAGAGCACCGATGTCGACAAGGTGCGCGTCGCGATGATCGGCCAGACCTTCAACGCGCCGTCCGGCTTCGTGTTGACGATGGACGGCAATCACCACCTGCACAAGCCGGTGATGATCGGCGAAGTGCGTGCCGACGGCCAGTTCAACGTGGTGTGGCGGACCAAGACGGCCATCCGTGCGCAGCCGTGGAGCCCGTATATCGCCGGCAACGCGGGCAAGCCGGATGTGGTCAGCTCGATTCCGGCCTTCCTGCGCCGTTCGCGGGTCGCCTGATGTGATGTAACCCAGGGCGCGCCGCGCGCGCCCATTCGTCCCGCTGTGCCGCAACGACCAGGCCGGCGGGACGAATCACCCGCCTCTGTAGCGGCTCGACGGTGCGGCATCCTTGACGGTTCGATGCCGCACCGCCGCGCCAGTTAATTTTCAAAGGGCACCATGGCGTTTTCCATTCTGAGGCTAGCAAGGCGCAGCATCGGTACGCTCGCCATCGCACTACTGGCGCTGTTGGCGCTCGCACCGCTCGCAGCCTTCGCGCTGACACCAGCCGATATCGCCCCGCTCGCCGGTGACGACTTCGACGCGAAGTCCGCGGCCGTCGACAAGCTGATTGCCAATCACGACGCGCCGTCCCAGGCGCTACTCAAGGCGCTCTCCGCAGACAATGCGCTCACCACCGACTCTGGCGAGGTGCTGATCCAGGACGGCGACACCACCAAGGACGCCATCACCGGCAAGACGGTCAGCGCCCCCGATGCACAGCCGGTAACGCTGAACAACCTGTTGCGCTCGAAAGTCTCGGGCGCCCTGTCCGGCTCGCAACTCGACTCGCCGGATCTGGAAACGCGCCGTGCTGCGATTAACGCATTGCTGCAGAATCCCGATCCCTCGATGAAGCCGCTGATCGACGCACAGCGCGCGAAGGAAACCGATCCGGGTCTGAAGAAGAAACTGGACACGCTGTGGGCGATGACCGCGCTGCACAACAGCGACCCGGCCACGCGCCTCGAAGCGGTGCAACTGGTCGCCGCGCGCCACGATCTCGACATGAACGAACTGCTGCGCCCGCTCGTCGCGAAGAAACCGGACGGCACCTTCATGGAGAGCGACGCACGCGTACGTGCTGCCGCCCAGGCCGGTATCGACGAACTCGATGCGATCCAGCGCCGCAGCCAGATTGCCGGCACGCTGTTCGCCGGGCTGTCGCTCGGCAGCGTGCTGCTGCTTGCCGCACTGGGGCTCGCCATCACGTACGGCCTGATTGGCGTCATCAACATGGCGCACGGTGAATTCCTGATGATCGGCGCATATGCGACCTATGTCGTGCAGAACCTGTTCCAGCACTATGCGCCGGGCGCGTTCAACTGGTACCCGCTGCTCGCCGTGCCGGCCTCGTTCATCGCGGCGGCGCTGGTAGGGATGGTGCTGGAGCGGCTCGTCCTCAAACATCTGTACGGCCGGCCGCTGGAAACGCTGCTGACGACCTTTGGCATCAGCCTGATCCTGATCCAGGCCACGCGCATGATCTTCGGTGCGCAAAACGTGCAGGTGGAGAACCCCTCGTGGATGAGCGGCGGCGTCACCGTGATGCCGAGCCTGATCCTGCCGTATAACCGGCTGGCGATTCTGGCGTTTTCGCTGATCGTAGTCGGCATCGCATGGGCCGTGCTCACGAAAACGCGTCTCGGCCTCTTCGTGCGAGCCGTCACGCAGAATCGCCGCATGGCGGCCTGCGTGGGCGTAAAGACGGCCCGAGTCGATTCGTACGCCTTCGCATTCGGCGCCGGCATCGCCGGACTGGGCGGTTGCGCGCTCTCGCAGATCGGCAACGTCGGGCCGGATCTCGGCCAGAGCTACATCATCGATTCGTTCATGGCAGTGGTGCTGGGCGGCGTCGGCCAACTGGCGGGCACCGTGATCGGCGGCTTCGGGCTCGGGCTCATCAGCAAGGCGATCGAACCTTTCTGGGGCGCGGTGCTGGCGAAGATCGCGGTGCTGGTGCTGATCGTGCTGTTCATCCAGAAGCGGCCGCAAGGCATGTTCGCCCTGAAGGGCCGCAGCGCGGAGGCATGAGATGACATCGGCCACCTCCCCTGCTCCCGTTACTTCGCCCGGTGCGCCGGCAAGCGCCGAACGCGCGGCGCAGAGCGGCTTCGCGCTCGGCTTGCCGCCGCGGCCGGCATTGCTGTCACGGCCCGCATGGCTTGCGCTGATTGCGCTGATCATCGCAATTGGCCTGGGCGTGCCGTTCTCGGCGCTGGTGTTGCCGCAGACGAGTTCGTTCCACCTGTCCGCCTACATGATGACGCTCACGGGCAAGTTCATGTGCTACGCGATCGGCGCGCTCGCACTGGACCTCGTGTGGGGCTACTGCGGCATCCTGAGCCTGGGACACGCGCTGTTCTTTGCGCTGGGCGGCTACGCGATCGGCATGTACCTGATGCGTGCGATCGGCCACGACGGCGTCTATCAGAGCGATCTGCCCGACTTCATGGTGTTCCTCAACTGGCACGCGCTGCCGTGGTACTGGACCGGCACGCAGCACCTCTGGTATGCGTTGCTGCTGGTGGTGCTGGTGCCGGCCCTGGTGGCATGGGTGTTCGGCTTCTTCACGTTCCGCTCGCGGGTGAAGGGCGTGTACCTGTCGATCATCACGCAGGCGCTGACGTTCGCCGCCATGCTGCTGTTTTACCGCAACGAAACCGGCTTTGGCGGCAATAACGGCTTTACCGATTTCAAGCGGATCGGCGGCTTCCCGATCACTCACCCGGGCACCCGCACGGCGCTCTTTCTGATTACGTTTGCGGTGCTGGTGCTGGCGTTCCTCGGTGCGCGGGCGATTGTGACCTCGAAGCTCGGCCGCGTCGTGACGGCCGTGCGCGACGGCGAAACGCGGCTGATGTTCCTCGGCTACAGCCCGCTCGGCTACAAACTGTTTATCTGGACGGTATCGGCGGTGCTGTGCGGGATTGCCGGGGCACTGTACGTGCCGCAGGTGGGGATTATCAATCCGGGCGAGATGTCGCCGGGCAACTCGATCGAGATGGCGATCTGGGTGGCGGTAGGCGGCCGCGGCACCTTGATCGGGCCGATTATCGGCGCGTTTGCGGTGAATGGCGCGAAGAGCTTTTTCACGGCGAATTTCCCTGAATACTGGCTGTTCTTTCTTGGCTTGATCTTTGTGCTGGTGCCGTTGCTGCTGCCGAACGGGATCATGGGGTTGCTCGACCTCGCGATGCGCAAGAAGGACCGCACATGAACGAAAACCCGATGGTGCCTGATCTGGCTTTGCCTGAAGAGCCTGCTGAACGCTCGTTGAGTGGCGTACCCGAGTTCGGGCGCGTGGTGACTCCCGGCGAGATCGACGTGTCGCACGGGACGATTCTGTATCTCGAGGACGTGACGGTCAGCTTCGACGGATTCCGGGCCTTGAATGCACTGACGCTGTCGATCGATGCGGGGGAATTACGCTGCATCATCGGGCCGAACGGCGCCGGCAAGACGACGATGATGGATGTGATTACCGGAAAGACGGAGCCCGATTCCGGCAAGGTGTTTCTGGGGCAGACGATCGACCTGACGCGGATGAACGAGCCTTCGATTGCGCGCGCGGGGATTGGACGCAAATTCCAGAAGCCGACGGTGTTTGAGCAGCATCCGGTTTGGGAGAATCTCGAGCTGGCGATGAAGGCCGACAAGGGATGGTGGCCTTCTTTGCGTGCGCGGCTGGATCGCGAGGCTCAGGCGCGGATTGAGGAGACGCTTGCTTTGATCCGGTTGGAGAGTGAGGCTCGACGACTCGCTGGTGAGCTTTCTCATGGGCAGAAGCAGCGGCTCGAGATTGGGATGTTGCTGATGCAGCAGCCTGCCTTGCTCTTGCTTGATGAGCCTGCGGCGGGGATGACCGATGATGAGACCATGCAGCTCGCTGAACTTCTTAATCATCTTCGGGGGACTTGTTCCATGATGGTTGTTGAGCATGATATGGAGTTTGTGGCTGCTCTTTCTGGTGAGGTCGGGAAGGTTACCGTTATGGCTGAGGGGCGGGTTCTTGCCCATGGCACTCTGGATGAAGTCAAGAGGGAT
Organism: Paraburkholderia sp. SSBN10T; assembly: GCF_056619545.1. Lineage (NCBI taxonomy): Bacteria > Pseudomonadati > Pseudomonadota > Betaproteobacteria > Burkholderiales > Burkholderiaceae > Paraburkholderia > Paraburkholderia sp. SSBN10T. The sequence goes on along the minus strand of NZ_JBWQQI010000010.1, from coordinate 46,814 downwards.
GAGGCTGTGGTTGAGTCTTATCTTGGGCGGTAGTTTTTTTTTGCCTGCGGCGCTCTTTTTTGTTTGGTGTTCTTATGGTTTTGGCCTTTCCTTGCTTTCTTATCGGTCTATTGGCGTTGCCCCTGTGCGGGGCGGCACTTACTTTCTTTGCCGCCGCAAAGAAAGTAAGCAAAGAAAGCGGGCTGACAACCGCTAGCTCGTAGGTGTCCGCCACTTAGGCCAACGCGGAGTGGTCCGCACGAAGACCTGCCTTCGCACCACGCCACTGAGTGACAAAGGACTCATCCATCCCGCGTTCGCACTCCGTGCGCCGCAGTCGGGTCCACCAAATTGTCACTTACGTTCGACGTGTGAGATTTGGCGGTTGGCGTGAATAGTGTTGGTTAAGGTGGGGCGTATGTAGAAGGGGTTATCCCTTCGGCGGGGCGCGCAGCGCAACGCTGGAACGGATGACGGCCTTGTCACTAAGTGGGGTGGTGCGAGAGCCGCTCTTCGTGCGGACCATTCCGTGCTGGTCTACGTGGTGGACACCTACGAGCTAGCGGTTGTGAGCCCGCTTTCTTTTGCCTACTTTTCTTTGCGGCGGCAAAGAAAGTAAGTGCCGCCCCGCACAGGGGCAACGCTAATAAACCGATAAGAAAGCAAGGAAAGGCCAACACCATAAGAACAACAACCAAAACCAAGCCGCCGCAGGCAACCCCATACGGCAAGTACAAAAAACAGGACAGAGCAAAATGCTAGAAGTAGACCACCTAAACCAGTACTACGGCGGCAGCCACATCCTCCGAGATGTGAAGTTAACCGTGCCGGACGGCAAACTAACAGTGCTACTGGGCCGCAACGGCGTAGGCAAAACAACCTTGCTCCGCTGCCTGATGGGCGTAGTCCCCACCAAGAGCGGCGCCATCTCCTGGCGCGGAACACCACTAACCAAACTCCCGACCTATGCCCGCGTGGCCAACGGCCTCGCCTACGTCCCCCAGGGCCGCGATATCTTCCCTCGCCTCACGGTCGAAGAAAACCTCCTCGTCGGCGCCGCCAGCAAAAAAGCCCCCGCCAAAATCCCCGATCGTATCTACGAGCTCTTCCCCGTCCTCAAAGACATGCGCAGCCGTCGCGGCGGCGACCTGTCCGGTGGGCAGCAGCAACAGCTCGCCATCGGCCGCGCCCTCATGAGCGAGCCGCAACTCCTGATCCTCGATGAACCCACCGAAGGTATTCAACCCTCCATCATCCAGGACATCGGCCGGACACTGCGCCAACTCGTCGAAGAAATGGGCCTCACCGTGCTGCTCGTCGAGCAGTATTACGACTTCGCCAAAGCCATCGCCGACCGCTACTGGGTCATGAGCCGCGGTGAAATCGTCGCCGGAGGCGAAGGCGCCAACATGGATGCCGACGGAGTCCGTGCCCTCATCGCCGTGTGATCCGGGCATGAAACATCGCCATGCGGGCGGGGAAGCAGACGAGCGGTACATGACCAGCGGCAGGTAGCGCACAAAGGTGCCATCCGCCAAAAATTCGAGGCACTGCGGTCGCGAATCCGTGACACTGCCAACCTCGTCTGCCCGCGCTGCGCGAGTGGAACATCCACCTCGTCATGCGAGTGCCGCATGCTATCCTCGCCGCATCTCAGCACCATGCTGATCGTCGCTAACACCCGGTTCGCCAGACCCGAACCCAAAGAGCGCCCGTTTAGTCGCCGTCAGGCACCGCCCCACTAAGCCCCACTACGTACAACCGCATGTCGCTTCATGAACACCATGCCACGCTCGCTACTGCGCAGTCCGCTGCGCACGCACAGTGGCGCGCCAGGCTCGAACTCGGCTTCGCGAAGCACGGAGCACGCACAACGCTCGTCCATCGTCTGCACGACGGCCCCCTGCGTGTACAACGTCCGCTCTATCCCGAAGGTCAGGCCATCTGTCATGCGGTAATCGTGCACCCGCCAGGCGGCATCGCCGGCGGCGACCAGCTTCATATCGACGTCGCGCTCGATGCCGCGACGCACGCCGTGCTCACCACGCCCGGCGCGACCAAGTGGTACAAGTCGAACGGGCGCGCCGCGCTGCAGCAAGTCAATGTTCGTGTCGGCGCTCATGCGAAACTCGACTGGCTGCCGCAGAACAACATCGTCTTCGATCATGCCAACGCCACGCTCGAGTACACGCTCTCGATGGCCGAAGGCGCCACCGCGCTCGGTTGGGATGCCACCCAGCTCGGCCGTCAGGCAGCCGGCGAGCGCTGGTCCGTCGGCTCGCTGCGCGCCATCTCGCGCATCGTCGGGCCGGATGGCCAATTGCTGTGGCTCGAACGCGCCAATCTCAGCGCCGCCGGTCCGCTACGCGACGCGCCTCAAGGGCTCGCCGGCTTTCCCGCCTACGGCACCTTGTGGGCCGTCGGACCCGCTTGCGACGACGCGCTCGCCGAAACGCTCAGCACCCAACTCCCCTTCGACGACACCTTGCGCGCCGCCGCGTCGTGCGTCACGCCAGGCGTGGTGCTGGTGCGCGCCGTTGCGCGGTCGATGGAGTCGCTGCAACGCGCGCTCACCCAATGCTGGCTGCAGTTGCGCCCGGTCGTGCATGGCGTCGATGCGGTCCCTCTGCGGATCTGGACGACCTGACAAGCGATCGAAGCACGCGGCAAGCTCGTTGGAGTAACAGACCCTAAGCGCCTCTGCCTCTGCCTCTGCCTCTGCCTCTGCCTCTGCCTCTGCCTCTGCCTCTGCCTCTGCCTCTGCCTCTGCCTCTGCCTCTGCCTCTGCCTCTACCTCTGCCTCTGCCTCTGCCTCACGCCTTGCACCGTTAGCCGTCACCCATCAGCCATTGGACCACCCGCCTCGACCTCAGCACCAAACCAGCGCACGATTGCGCCCCACCACAGTGCACAGCGCTCTCAAGCTCCCCGTAGATCCCCGCTGCACCGGCATGGCACATAGCTTGCTCGGCAAGACACCACGATGCCGCCGCACCCGACGACGGCCGACTGTTTTGCCCACCACCCGCTCACGAACATGACCCGATTGCCTTTTCGCCACGCGCGCCGCGCCTGGCTTGCCGCCCTGCTGCTCTCGCCCGTCCTCGCACTGACCGCGCCCGCGGCCCACGCCGATGCGCTCGACAACATCACCAAAGCCGGCGTGTTGAAAGTCGCCGTGCCGGAGGACTATCCGCCGTTCGGCTCGGTTGGCCCGGACATGCAACCGCAAGGCTATGACATCGACACCGCCGCGCTGCTCGCCAAGTCGATGAACGTCAAGCTGCAACTCGTGCCGGTCAACAGCGCGAACCGCATCCCCTATCTGCAGACCAACAAGGTCGATCTGGTGATCTCGTCGCTCGGCAAAACGCCGGACCGCGAAAAGGTGATCGACTTCTCGAACGCCTACGCCCCCTACTATCAAGGCGTATTCGGACCGCCTGACGTCAAGGTGAGCAGCCCCGCCGATCTCACCGGCATGACGGTCGGCGCCACGCGCGGCGCGCTCGAAGAAATCGCCCTCACGCAGATGGCGCCGAACGCGACCATCAAGCGCTTCGAAGACAACAACGCCACCATCGCCGCGTTCCTCTCCGGCCAGGTGCAACTGATCGCGGCCGGCAATATCGTCGCCGCCGCGATCAACGCCAAGAATCCGGCGCGCCGTCCGGAGCCGAAGTTCATCATCAAGGACTCGCCGTGCTTTATCGGCATGAACAAGAACGAAAGCCGCTTGATGGAGAAGGTCAACGCCACCATCGCACAAGCGAAGTCCGACGGCACGTTCAACACGATGTCGAAGAAGTGGTTCGGCGCGCCCTTGCCCGCTCATCTGTAAACGATTCGTCAATTGTTTCGGATATCTTTGTAAACTGATCTGGCGTTAAGCTTGTCGCGGTTTATCGCGCGCCCCTTTTACGGGCGCGACGACGCCCGCCCTCCGATAGCATTGCGCGCCTGTTCCTCACGGACAGGCGCAATCCAACCAGACATCCGATGAAGCTGACACCCCGCGAGAAGGACAAGCTGCTGATCTTCACCGCCGCGCTGCTGGCCGAGCGCCGTCGCGCACGCGGTCTGAAACTGAATTACCCGGAAGCGATCGCCTTCATTTCGGCGGCGCTAATGGAAGCGGCGCGCGACGGCAAGACGGTTGCCGAAGTGATGCACTACGGCACCACGCTGCTGACACGCGACGACGTGATGGAAGGCGTACCCGAAATGATTCCGGACATTCAGGTAGAAGCCACCTTCCCCGACGGCACGAAACTCGTGACCGTCCACCATCCGATTCCCTGACCCCGCCCCGGAGCTCCTGATGATTCCCGGCGAACTTCTCACCGATGACGGCGAGCACGAACTCAACGCGGGCCGCGCGACGGTCACGGTCACGGTGTCGAACACCGGCGACCGCCCGGTGCAAATCGGCTCGCACTACCATTTCTACGAAGTGAATCCGGCGCTGTCGTTCGAGCGCGAAGCGGCGCGCGGCTTCCGGCTGAACATCGCGGCAGGCACCGCCGTGCGCTTCGAGCCAGGCCAGGAACGCACCGTCGAGCTGGTCGAACTGGCGGGCCAGCGCATCGTTTACGGCTTCAACGGCAAGGTCATGGGTCCGCTCTGAGCGGCGGCATCCGCCCCGCATCGAGCGCTGCACGCGCCTGCCCTGCCACTTTCCGGACTTCACACCATGACATTACGTATTGGCCGCCGCGCATACGCGGAAATGTTCGGCCCCACGACCGGCGATCGCGTGCGACTCGCCGACACCGAATTGCTGATCGAAATCGAACGCGACTACACCACCTACGGCGAAGAAGTGAAATTCGGCGGCGGCAAGGTGATCCGCGACGGCATGGGCCAGTCGCAGCGCGTCGCGGCCGAGGTGGTGGACACCGTCGTCACGAATGCGGTGATCCTCGATCACTGGGGCATCGTCAAGGCCGATATCGGCATCAAGAACGGCCGCATTGCGGCGATCGGCAAGGCTGGCAATCCGGATATCCAGCCGGGCGTGACGATTCCGATCGGCGCGGCCACCGAAGTGATCGCCGGTGAGGGGCTGATCGTGACGGCGGGCGGCATCGATACGCACATTCACTTCATCAGCCCGCAGCAGATCGACGAAGCGCTCGCAAGCGGCGTGACGACGATGATCGGCGGCGGCACCGGTCCTGCCACCGGCACCAATGCCACCACCTGTACGCCTGGACCGTGGCATCTCGAACGAATGCTGCAGGCCGCCGACGGCTATCCGATGAATCTCGGCTTTCTCGGCAAGGGCAATGTGAGCTTGCCGGAGCCCGCCACCGAGCAGATCGCCGCGGGCGCCATCGGTCTCAAGCTGCATGAGGACTGGGGCACCACGCCCGCAGCGATCGACAACTGCCTGTCTGTCGCCGACGACACCGACACCCAGGTCGCGATCCATACCGATACGCTGAACGAAGCCGGCTTCGTCGAAGCGACGGTAGCCGCTTTCAAGGGTCGCACGATCCACACGTATCACACCGAAGGCGCGGGCGGCGGCCACGCACCGGACATCATCAAGGTCTGTGGCGAAGCGAACGTGCTGCCGTCGTCGACCAATCCGACCCGGCCATACACCGTCAACACGCTCGAAGAGCACCTCGACATGCTGATGGTCTGCCACCACCTGGACCCGTCGATTGCCGAGGACATCGCCTTTGCCGAGTCGCGGATTCGCCGCGAGACGATCGCTGCAGAAGATATCCTGCATGACCTCGGCGCGCTGTCGATGCTCTCTTCCGATTCGCAGGCCATGGGCCGCGTCGGCGAAGTCATCATCCGCACATGGCAGACCGCGCACAAGATGAAGGTGCAACGCGGCGCGCTGCCGGAAGACAACGCGCGGGCCGATAACTTCCGCGCCAAGCGCTACGTCGCCAAGTACACGATCAATCCGGCCATCACGCACGGCATTGCACATGAAGTCGGCTCGATCGAGCCGGGCAAGTGGGCCGATCTGGTGTTCTGGGAGCCGGCGTTCTTCGGCATCAAGCCGTCGCTGATTCTCAAGGGCGGCATGATCGCGATGGCGCAGATGGGCGATCCGAACGCCTCCATTCCGACGCCGCAGCCGGTGCACTACCGCGATATGTTCGCTACGCGCGGCGGTGCGTTGGCACGGACCTCGCTGACCTTCGTATCGCAGATGGGCGCCGATGCGGGCATCGCCGAGCGCTACGGCTTGACCAAGCGCATCGTGCCGGTGAAGAACTGCCGCAACATCAGCAAGGCCGACATGATCCACAACGCGTGGCGGCCGGCGATCAGCGTCGATCCGGAAACCTATCAGGTGATCGCGGACGGCCAGTTGCTGACCTGCGAACCGGCCACCGTGCTGCCGATGGCGCAACGTTACTTCCTGTTCTAAGCCATGCGCACCATCGATAAACTGATCGGACCCAACGTCAAGCTCGCCGCGGTGCTGGTCAAGCGAGCGCCGACGCTCACGCTCGACTTCGACGCGCGCCGCAAGAGCCGTCTGGCGGCGACGCTGGATAACGGCGAAGAGGTGGCGCTGGTGTTGCCGCGCGGCACGGTGCTGCGCGACGGCGACGTGCTGGTGGCGCAGGACGGCGAGCTGGTGCGCGTGATCGCGGCGGCCGAAGCCGTGCTGATGGTTACCGCGCGGGACCGGCTGACGCTTACGCGGGCGGCTTACCACCTTGGCAACCGGCACACGCCGGTCGAGGTGGGCGCGGAATATCTGAAGCTCGAATACGATCCGGTGCTCGCGGATATGCTCAAGCGGATCGGCGCGCTGGTCGAGCAGGTGACGTTGCCGTTTCAGCCGGAGTCCGGGGCTTATGGGGGTGGGCATAAGCACGGGCATGACGAGACGTTTGCCGAGGACTATGCGCTCGCGCAGCAGGTTTATGGTGAGCATCATGGGCATGCGAATGACCATGGGCACGAGCACGGTCATAGTCATGGGCACGCTCACGATCACGGCACAGGTCATGCACATGGCGAGGCTCACGCTCATGAGCACGGCGCCGGTCATGCACATGACGAAACCCACGGCCATGAACATGATCATGAGCACAGCCATCGCCACGAGCATGGCGCCGATCACGACCACGGCGACTGCGATGCCTCCTGCGACCACGACCACTCCCGGCATGCGCATCGCTGAACTCACTGCATTGCTGCATCTTGCGTCGCCGGCGTTGCCGATCGGCGCGTTCAGCTATTCGCAGGGTCTGGAAGCAGCCATCGAAGCGCACCTGGTCACTGATGCCGACAGCGCCCGCGACTGGATCGCCAGCGGCCTCACCAACGTACTGGCACTCGGTGAACTGCCGTTCCTCGCACATCAGATCGAACGCTGGCACGCACATGATGCGGCAGGACTCGGCCTCGCCAACAGCGAATTCCTCGCGAGCCGCGAATCCGCGGAACTGCGCCGCGAAACCGAGCAAATGGGCTGGTCGTTGCGGCAACTGTGCGTGTCGCTCGAGTGGGGCGACCCTGAACGCCGCGCCACACTCGCCGCCATGACGCCGTTAGCACAACCCACGGCCTTCGCATACGCCACCTTCGCCCACGAAGTCTCTGCCGACGCAGCGCTCGCCGCGTATGCGTTCAGTTGGGTCGAAAACCAGGCCGCGGCCGCTTTGAAAGCCGTCCCGCTTGGACAACTCGCAGGACAACGCATCATCGTGGCCCTGCGCGCGCCCATCGACGCCGCCGTGCAACGCGCGCTCGCCACCACGCCCGATGACATCAACACCTTCGCGCCGCAACTGGGCATTTTGTCGGCGCGCCATGAGTCGCAATACTCGCGGCTCTTCCGCTCATAGAACAGATCGATCATGAACGCAACCCAGCATCACACCGCTCACCGCACCAAGAAACTGCCGCCGCTGCGCGTGGGCGTCGGCGGCCCGGTCGGCTCCGGCAAGACCACGCTGCTCGAAATGCTCTGCAAGGCGATGCGCGAGCGCTACGACCTCGTCGCAATCACCAACGATATCTACACAAAAGAGGATCAGCGTCTGCTGACGGTGGCGGGCGCGTTGCCGGCGGAGCGCATCATGGGCGTGGAAACGGGCGGCTGCCCGCACACCGCGATTCGTGAGGATGCCTCAATCAACCTGGAAGCGGTCGACCGCATGCTGACGCGCTTTCCCGACGCGGACATCGTGTTCATCGAATCGGGCGGCGACAACCTGGCGGCAACCTTCAGCCCGGAGCTGTCCGACCTGACGATCTACGTGATCGACGTCGCCGGTGGCGAGAAGATTCCGCGCAAAGGCGGACCGGGGATCACGAAGTCGGATCTGCTGGTGATCAACAAGACGGACCTCGCGCCGATGGTCGGCGCGAATCTCGACGTGATGGCATCGGACGCGAAGAAGATGCGCGGCGAGCGTCCGTTCGTGATGTGCAATCTGAAGGCGCTCGACGGTTTGGCCGAGGTGGTGGCGTTTATCGAGAAGAAGGGCTTGCTGACGGTTTGATGTGCCGAATACCCGGTTATTCGCAGAACATACGATCTCGCTGCACAGAACTCGCCGCACAAAACGGCCAGGCAAACTGAACGCCGCCGCCAATCACTCCGGCAACAACGCCATCAACACATCCACCGTCCGCGCCGTCGCTCCGCGATGGCGCGCCGCAAACGCCGAAGCGGCGCCGCTCATCGCCGTGCGCCGCGCCTTGTCGCTGAACAGTTCGCGCAGCACCCGGGCCAGATCCGCCGGGTCCTGCACCTGCACCGCCGCGCCCGCCGCCACCGCATCGGCCGTGGCCTGGGTGAAATTGAACACATGCGGCCCGATCAGCACCGGCACACCCACTGCGCACGCTTCAATCAGATTCTGCCCACCGAGCGGCAGCAAACTCCCGCCGATAAACGCGAGATCCGACGCCGCATAGTAAGCGCCCAGCTCGCCCATCGAATCGCCGAGCAACACGGTCACATTGGCCGGCAACGCACGCGTGGCGCCCTGCGCCGACGCGCCCGCCGCCCCAGGCGCCCAGCTCGACCGACGCTCATACCGCAGCCCCGTTCTCTCGACCAGCGCCGCCACCTCGTTAAAGCGCTGCGGATGACGCGGCACCAGAATCAGCAACGCGTCCTCGACGCCCAGCGCCGCAAACGCCTGCAACACCAGTTCCTCTTCGCCTTCGCGCGTGCTCGCCGCCACCCAGACCGGCCGCGCACCGATCGCCGCGCGCCATGCATGCCCACGCGCCGCCAGTTCCGGCGGCGTGCTCATATCGAACTTCAGATTGCCGAGCACCGCGACGTTGCGCGCACCCAGCGCGGTCAAGCGCTCCGCATCGGACGGGCTCTGCGCCAGCACGCGCGCAAAACCGCCGAACACCTCGCGCGTGCCCTTGCCGAACCTCGCGGCACGCCTGAACGAGCGCGCCGACATCCGCGCATTGGTCAGCACCAACGGCACGTCGGCGCGCCGGCATTCGTCGATCAGCGCCGGCCACACTTCGGTTTCCATCACGAGCCCAAGCGACGGCCGCCACGCGCGCAGAAAGCGCCGCACCACATGTGGCATGTCGTACGGCACGTAGCTGCGCAACACTCGGTCGCCGAAAATCTGCTCGCCGGTGGCGCGCCCGCTCGGTGTCATATGGGTAAGCAGAATGCGCGCATCGGGCCGCGCTTTCATCAGGGCCTCGACCAACGGCTGCGCCGCGCGGGTCTCGCCCACCGATACCGCATGCACCCAGATCAGCGGCGCATCGTCCTCCGGCAGCCGGCCACGCGCGTAACCGAAGCGCTCGCCGATATGCTCACGATAGCCGCGCTCCTTGCGCGAACGGATCAACAGACGCAGCACAGCGACCGGCGCCACGAGCCACCAGAGCGCGTTATAGATTGCCCTTAGCATCCGCGCCCCGCGCTCATGTCGAAAATGAAATCCAGAATGAAAGGGAAATCGGCGCGGCCTCCCGCCAGGCTGGCGGCGCTCAAACCAGCGCCCTGCCCTTGAGGCGTTCGAGAATGCCGAGCGGCGCGCACTCGGGCTGCGCCATCGCCTTGACCGGCAGGAAGAAGGTCTGCTCCATCATGAACTGGCCGGACATCACGGCGTGCGAGGTCTGATCGGAGAAACACACCCACACGCAGCCCGGCGGAAACGGCATGGTCTCCTGCGGGCTCGCTTTCTGATACTCGAGATCGGCCTTCATGCTGTCGTGCAGATTCAGCATCAGATGGTCGTATTCGCTGCGCAGCGACTTGGTCACGTGCAGCAGGTTCATCAGCCACGCGGAACCGGGCATCTGCGGCTTGATCTGCGGCAGGAAGCGTTTGGCCATGTCCTCGAACGGCTCGCCCACGCGCCACACGCGCGGTGCGCCGTGCGGGTTGATGTTGGTGAACACGCGCAGGATGCGCTCGCCGTAGTTCGGGCGCGACGGAAAGGCATCGACGTGCAGGCGGCTATCGTCCTTGCGCCACGAGGTCTGACGGGTTTCGACCTGATGCAGCCGCAGGCTGGTCGGCGCCACACGCAGCTTGCCGTCGTATTCGGGGAAGAGGCCATCCACCAGCGAGCGCGCATTGGCCTGATAACGCGCGATCAGCGCGCGCACCGCCGATTGCGTCACCGCGTCGCCTACGACGCCATGCAGCGCGCCGCCGTTCGGTTCGAGGCTGATGTTCTTGCGGTTCGGATCGGCCAGCGCCGGGTCGAGCAGCGCCTGTTCGCCGCCTTCGATCGCAAAACGCAAATTCGGGAAATACAGCACCTTGCCGCGTTCGACGCCGGCCAGCAGCGTCTCGCGCGGCACAGACAGGTTGTGTCCGTGCCAGTCAGCGCTTGCAACTTCGATGATCTGGGTTTCGTTCATGGTCGCCCTTGAAAAGCGGATGGAGCGTAATTCAGGTGGCCGCGGGCGGTTGCCGTCCCGCAGCAGCTTGTCTTGACCGCGTGTGGCCGTGGTCGCCCGGCCGCGCCGTTTGCCAGTCGCCGGTCTGTCGGTCGCTGGTCAACCAAGGAGCCAAGCAAGCCGCTATAGCAGCCCGAAACCGGCCAGCGCGGACTTCACCTGCTGCAGCGTGGGCGGCTGGCCGGCGGTGCCGAGATTGACCACATTCGGCGACCAGTAGCCGCCGGTGCGCCAGGCGGTCGCGAAATTGTACAACTCGACCGTGGGCCGCTTCAGCGCGGCCGCGATATGCACTAGACCTGTATCAACCCCGACCGTCGCGGCAGCACCGTCGATCAGGCCGACCACCGCGGGCAGCGACAGACGCGGCGGCACGATCGCGGCTGCCCCGAATTCCCTCGCGAGCCGCTCGCTGGTGACGCGTTCCGCATCGCTGCCCCACGGCAGCACGATCGAGGCGCCGCGCCGCACCAGCGACTGGCCCAACTCGACCCACGCGGCATCCGGCCATTGCTTGTCGGCGCGCGAGGTGGCATGCACGAACACCACGTACGGCACCGGCAGGTTCAGATTCGCCTCGGACAGGGCCAGCGCGGCGCGGCCGGTATCGAGGCCGAAATCGATCTCATCGGTGGGTTCGGGTTTCGGGTCGTCGAGCGCGGCGGCGACCAGTTGGCGCGTGCGCTCCACCACGTGGGTGCGCGGCTCGATCGGCACGCGCTTGTCGTAGAAGAAGCGCACCGGCCATTCGTAGCCCGCGCCGTCGGTGCGATTGCCGAGTCCGACCACCGGCCCGCGCGCCATGCTGGCCACCCATGCGGTCTTGATGAGCCCCTGGCAGTCGATCACCAGGTCGTATTTTTCGGCGGCAAGCGCCCGACGGAAGGCGCCGATTTCGCGCCAGTTCTCGACCGACAGCAGACGCTTGCGCCAGCGCCGCAGCGAGACGGGGATGGCCCGGCGCACGCCGCCCACCAGCTCCACGAGCCCCATGAAGCTCTCTTCGACGAGCCAGTCGATCTGCGCTTCGGGATGGCGGCGGCGAATATCCGCGATCACCGGCATGTTGTGGACGACGTCGCCCAGCGACGACACTCGCACGATCAGTATCTTTTGCAGGCTCAAGAGTGGCACGCCGGTAATCCGGCCATAAGATGCGTTGAAAGGACGGCAATTTTAGCTTGCCGCGTGCAAAAAGCATGAAAAAACGCGGCGCGGCACAAAAGTACCGCGCCGCGTGTGGCGGCGCTCCAGCCCGGCGCGCCTGCCGGCCCGCAGGCCGGCCATGCGTGCCGCCGCCCCTGGTCAGCGCTTAGAACGGCAGTTTGGCGTCCGGCTTCTCGGCCAGAATCACCCGGCGGAAGTCTTCCTGAATGCGCGAAAGCGCCGCGTCGTTATCCGCCTCGAAACGCATCACGACCACCGGCGTGGTGTTCGACGAACGCGCCAGACCGAAGCCGTCCGGGTACTCGACGCGCAGGCCGTCGATCTTCACGACGTCATCCGCGCCGGTGAACTGGGCGCTCTTCTGCAGCCGCGCGATCAATTCGAAGTTTTCGCCTTCTTCGAGCTTCAATTGCAGTTCCGGCGTGGAATGCGAATTCGGCAGCGAGTTCAGCAGCGCGCTCGGATCGTCCACGCGGGCGAGGATTTCAAGCAGACGCGCGCCCGTGTAGAGGCCGTCGTCGAAGCCATACCAGCGGTCCTTGAAGAACACGTGGCCGCTCATTTCGCCGGCCAGCGGGGCGCCGGTTTCGCGCAGCTTGGCCTTCACCAGCGAATGGCCGGTCTTCCACATCAGCGGTTCGCCGCCCTTGTCCTTGACCCACTTCGCCAGATTGCGCGTGCACTTCACGTCATAGATGATCTGCGCACCCTTGTTGCGCGACAGCACTTCTTCGGCGAACAGCATCAACTGGCGGTCCGGATAGATGATCTGGCCGTCCTTGGTGACCACGCCCAGACGATCGCCGTCGCCGTCGAACGCGAAACCGATTTCAGCGTCGGTTTCTTTCAGCGCCTTAATTACGTCCTGGAGGTTTTCCGGGTGCGCCGGGTCCGGGTGGTGATTCGGGAAGTTGCCGTCGATTTCCGTGAACAGTTCGACCAGTTCGCAGCCAAGCTTCTTGAACAGCTTGGGAGCGAGGCCACCCGCCACGCCGTTGCCGGTATCCACGACGATCTTCAGCGGACGAGCCAGCTTGATGTCGCTGACGATGCGCTCGAGGTATGCATCGGCGATGTCGTAGTCGGCATAGCTGCCGTTGCCGCTCGCGAAGTTGTCGTCGACGATGCGCTGATGGAGCGCCAGGATCTGCTCGCCGTAGATGGCCGCGCCGCGCAGCACCATCTTGAAGCCGTTGTAGTCCGGCGGATTGTGGCTGCCGGTCACGACGATGCACGAGTCGACGCGGCGCTCGCCGCCTGCCAGCTTGAGCGGAACGCTCGCCGCGAAGTAACCGACCGGCGTCGGCACCATGCCGACATTGACCACGTCGACGCCCGCCGAGCGCAGGCCGTCCGCCAGCGCGGCAATCAGCTCGGGGCCCGAGAGGCGGCCGTCACGGGCGACCACGACGGCATCGCCGCCTTGCGCACGCACTTCACTGCCGAACGCGCGGCCGATCAGACGGGCCGTGTCGGCATCGAGCGTCTTGCCGATCACGCCACGAATGTCATACGCCTTGAAAATGGATTTGGAGATCATGGTTGGCTCACTTGCGTGCATTGGAAAAGTTGACCGGCACCTTCAATGTTGCCTGGCGGTCGTGGTTGGTCATCGCGCTGCGCCCTTGCCGGAAGCGTTCCGGTTCCAACTTATAATTGCGCTTTTCTGACACGCCTTATAGACGACTATTCTAATGCTTAGACGCCCTCCTCTTGTAAAGTTGCCGCTTCGCACGGCCAGGTGGGCACTCGCACCGTCAGCCGCGTCGAATCCGGCTATGCGGACAGGCGCTGGATGCTGACGCTCAAACGCTTCTCCGAGCGCTTCGCCAATCCCGACGTCACGCGGGCGTTTGCGAATATTGTCTGGCTCGGGCTGGAACGGCTCACGCAGATCGCCGTCGCGATCCTCATCAGCGGCATGCTGGCGCGCTACTTCGGCCCGGATATCTTCGGCAAGTGGCAATACGCCAATACGCTGCTGCTGGTGCTCTCGCCCATTACCTGGGTATGCGGCGCCGAAATCCTCGTGCCGACCATCGTCAACCGGCCGCCGGCGCAACTGGGCACCGTGCTGGGGAGCGCTTTCGCGTTGCGCATCGCGGTCTCGGCCGGGGCGCTGCTGCTCACCTGGATCGGGATCGCCGCCGGCTTCACCGATCCGCTCGTCGGCGCCATGCTGGCCGGGCTCGCGGTGACCATGCTGTTCCGCGAGCCGTTTGTCGGCGTGATCAACTCGTGGCTGCAGAGCATGACTTACAGCAAGCCGCAATTGCTGACCAGCATGAGCACCGCCATCGTCAAGGCTGGACTCGTGTACCTGCTGGTGCGGGCCGCCACCGCGCCATCGCGCTTCGGTTGGCTGTGGGCGCTGGAATCGGCGGCCATCGGCGCCGTGTTGCTCATGTATTACATCCGCCGCCACGGCGGCAAGCTCGGCTGGCACGTCGACCGCTCGCTCTTCAGGCACTTCGCCACGGCCGGCACGGTGTTCTGGCTCGGTCTGATCTGTATGTACCTGTTCCTGAAACTCGACCGCCTGATGCTGGAACGCGCCATTTCGTTTGCCGATCTCGGCCGTTATTCGGCCGCCCAGCAATTGAACGAGAACTGGATCACGCTCGCGCTGATGCTCGCGCAGACCATCGCCCCCGCTTTTGTCTACCGTGTCCAGGAACCCGGCCGCCTGCGCCGCAACATGTGGCGGCTGACGGCGATGACCGCGGCCCTGATGGTCGGCGGCGCGGTGGTGCTCGACCTGCTGGCGGGGCTCATCATCCGCCGCGTGTTCGGCCCGGCCTACGAAGGCGCCATCGGGATTTTCCGCTGGGCCGTGTGGCTCTCCGTGCCGGCCGGCATCGAGGCGATCGGCAACCTGATCGTGCTGAAATATCAGGCCAAGTTCGTGCTGCTGGCGAAATGGCTGCTGGCGCTGGCCGTGGCATTCGTCGTCAATCTGCTGGCGATTCCGCGCCTCGGCGCCTATGGCGCGCTGGTCGGACTCGCGGTGGGTTATCTCGCCGCTGCCTCGGTCAACCTCTATTACATCCGCTTCAAGCTGCGCCCATGACGAATTCATCCGCCTCCGCGCACCGCCCGCAAACGCCGGCGTCGGGCGCGCACGCGCCGCATAGCCTCGCGGACACACGACTGCGCGCGTCGGGCGACGCCCTCGGCGACGTCGCGGTGCTGATGCCGGCGTATAACGGCCAGGCCGACGTCGAGCGCACGCTTGCATCGTTCGACGAAGATGCGCCGGTCCACGTGCTGATCGTCGACGACGGCAGCACGCCGCCGATCGTCGCTCCAGTGCTGCCCAACCTCGTGATCGAGGTTTTGCGCATGCCGCAGAACAGCGGCATCGAGAAAGCCCTGCAGACCGGCATCGACGCGCTTGCCGAACGCGGTTTTCGCTACGCCGCGCGCATCGACGCGGGCGATCTCACCGTGCCGCACCGGCTCGCCAAGCAACGCGCGTATCTGGAAGCGAACCCGCAGGTGGCCGGCCTCGGCATGTGGACCCAGGTGGTCGCGCGCGACGGCAAGCCGCTGTTCATGCTGACGCCGCCCGCCGCACCGGCCGCGATCCGCCGCCTGCGCTTCTATCGCAGTTGCCTCGCCCATCCTTCGATGACGCTGCGCATCGACGCCGTGCGCGCCGTCGGCAATTACCGCGCCGAATACCGTTCCGCCGAAGACCTCGATCTGTTCCTGCGTCTGATGGAACGCTATGACTGCGCGAACCTGCCGGAACTGGGCCTGTACTACGAACTGAACGAAGGCGGCATCAGCGCCACCAAGCGGCGCCGCCAGGTAAGCTCCACGCTGCGGCTGCAATTGCGTTACTTCAACGCGGCCAACCTGTACGACTGGCTGGGGCTGGCGAAGAATCTGCTGCATCTGGTCATGCCGTATCGCACGTTGCAGGCCGTGAAGCGCAGGCTGCTTGCGCCACGCGCCGGCACATAGCCGGCCAACGACGAATCGAATCACCGAGGCGTTCCCCGTCAAGCCCCCGTAAAGAACCATGAAGCCCAACGTTTCCAACGTGTCCTTGCGTATTACACTCGTCTGCAACACTGCATGGGCAATCTATACGTACCGGCAAGGGCTGATCCGCGAGCTTGTCGCCCGCGGCGTCGACGTGACGGTACTGGCGCCGCGCGACCGCACCTTCGAACTGCTGGCCGCCATGGGTTGCCGCTGCATCGATCTGCCGGTGGCGTCGAAAGGCACCAGTCCGAGCGACGACCTGCGCACGCTGTGGGCGCTGTACCGCCACTACCGGACGATCCGGCCGCACATCGTGTTTCACTATACGATCAAGCCGAACATCTACGGCTCGATCGCGGCGCGGCTCGCGGGCGTCGATTCGGTGGCGGTGACCACCGGCCTCGGCTATGTCTTCATCCAGCAGAGCCGCGCGGCGCAGGTCGCCAAAAAGCTGTACCGTTTTGCGTTCCGCTTTCCGCGCGAAGTCTGGTTTCTGAACCGCGACGATCAGGCCGCCTTCATCGACCAGAAGCTGCTCGTGCATCCCGAACGCGCCCGCCTGCTGCACGGCGAAGGGGTCGACCTCGAGCAGTTCGCCTTCACGCCGTTGCCGGACAAGGCGCATTTCGACTTTGTGCTGATCGGGCGGCTGCTGTGGGACAAGGGCGTGGGCGAGTATGTGGAGGCGGCGCGGCGCTTGCGCGCACAGTATCCACAGGCGCGCTTCCGCCTGCTCGGGCCGGTGGGCGTGGATAATCCCAGTGCGATCACGCGCGCAGAAGTCGCCGCATGGGAACAGGAAGGCGTGATCGAATATCTGGGCGAGGCGCACGACGTGCGGCCGTTTATCGCCACGGCGGATTGTGTCGTATTACCCTCGTATCGTGAGGGGGTGCCGCGCACGCTGATGGAAGCCTCGGCGATGGGCCGCCCGATTGTGGCGACCGATGTGCCCGGCTGCCGGGAAGTGGTGGCGGATGGCGTCAATGGTTTGCTGTGTGAAGTCCGCAATGCGGAGAGTCTCGCCGGGCGGCTCGCACAGATGCTCGAGATGAGCGGCGAGGCACGCCGCGCGATGGGCGAACGCGGCCGGCAGAAAGTCGCGGCGGAATTCGACGAGCGGGTAGTCGTCGATAAATATAAAGACCTGGTTCGCAACTTGACGGGCGTTTCACTTTAACGGAGCACAGCATGGCCACGAAGGGCACGATTCTGGTAACGGGCGGCGCGGGTTTTATCGGCTCGCACACGTGCGTCGAACTGTTGAACGGCGGCTACGACGTCGTCGTGATCGACAATCTCGTGAACAGCAATCGCGAATCGCTGAAGCGCGTCGAACGGATCACCGGCAAGACCGTGACGTTCTACGAAGCCGACGCACGCGACATAGCCGCACTGCAGCGCATTTTCGATGCGCATCCGGTGACGGGCGCGATCCACTTTGCGGCGCTGAAGGCCGTGGGAGAATCGGTCGCGAAGCCGATCGAGTACTACAACAACAATGTGGGCAGCCTGCTCGCACTGCTCGGCGTGATGCGCGATCGCAACGTGAAGCAGTTTGTGTTCAGCTCGTCCGCGACCGTGTATGGCGTGCCGAAGAGCTCGCCGATCGACGAGTCGTTTCCTTTGTCTGCGACCAATCCCTATGGCCAGTCCAAGCTGATCGCCGAGCAGGTGCTGCGCGACCTCGAAGTGGCGGACCCGAGCTGGCGGATTGCGACGCTGCGCTACTTCAATCCGGTGGGCGCGCATGAGAGCGGGCTGATTGGGGAAGATCCGGCTGGGATTCCGAACAACCTGATGCCGTATGTCGCGCAGGTGGCGGTGGGCAAGCTCGAGAAGCTGCGCGTGTTCGGTGGCGACTATGAGACGCCTGATGGCACCGGTGTGCGCGATTACATCCACGTGGTCGATCTCGCGCGTGGGCACCTCGCTGCGCTCGACGCGCTGGTCAGGCACGACGCGAGCTTCGTGGTGAATCTGGGCACGGGCCAGGGGTATAGCGTGCTCGATGTGGTGCGCTCGTTCGAAAAGACGTCGGGCCGGCCGGTGCCGTACGAGATCGTGGCGCGGCGGCCCGGCGATGTGGCCTCGTGCTATGCGGACCCGGCAGCGGCGGCGAAGGTGCTGGGTTGGCAGGCGGAGTTCGGGATCGAGCGCATGTGTGCGGATCACTGGCGGTGGCAGGAGAAGAATCCGCAGGGGTTTAACGCGCCCTGACCTTCAGCGGGCCGTTCGGAAGCCCGGCCTGCCAGGTGGCTTCCCCCGGGCAAGCGCCGCCCAGGCCGGGCAGCAGTCAAAAAGCGGCGCCATGCTTTGCAGCATGGCGCCAGGACGTGCCTCTCGTGGCAACGTGAAAAAAACCAGCCGTCCGGCTGCCCCTGCGACGTGGCGTCAGAACGAGTGCTGAATCCCCGCGTATGCGCCGGTCTGAGTGTGACCTTGCAGCGGGTTCTCGTTGTACACGCCGTCGCTCAAGCCGCCGGGACCTTCATTGTTGGCATCGAGACCGAAGTTGGCCGTGCTGCTGTTACGCACGGTCGCAATCTGGAAATCGAGCAAGGTCCGCTTCGACAGGTTGTAGGTGCCGCCCACCGTATAGATGGTTGCATTGCCGCCGCCATTGTTCGCGTTCACGTGGTAGTAGATCGCGGCAATTGTGCAACAGGCTGTTGCACAAATTCCCCACCAGGCCAAGACTCGGCCAGCGAACGCATGTACTTCAGGTTGCGCGAAAAAAATCCCCGCATGTTCGGCGCGCAAATCACGCGCCGACTGGTCGACAACCTTCGCCCCCACTCTTGCTGCCGGTGCCGTTCGAGGTTCTTTCGGCCGATCTGCCGATACGGCAACCAGTTCAAGGACAATGCGGCACGCTGCCGCGCCTGCGCGAAGCGGGATTTAAGGCCGGTGGGTCAGGTGGCATAGTCAGTGGTATTGAAGGACACTTTGGTCACACGGTCCTGTGGAATATGGAAACGGCAACTCTCAACGGACCGCATCGTTTATCGACGGTCACCGCCGACGCAGCACATGGAATGAACAATAAATTTTCACCTGCTTGCGCGCAGCCATATCTATGCGATACCATGCAATCGCTCTCCCGCCATTCTTGGCATGATTCAGTCCCTGATCTTCAATTAACAGCGACTGCTGTTTCGCCTTGGGCCTTGTGCTCCGGGCGTCGGTCCACAACGCAGGCAAGCCATTGCCTGTCGATTTCGAGTGGCTGTTCATGGGTTGCCCTAGGTGCCCCCCACTCGAGGACCGGCCGGTCTGCTTCGCGCCATATATGGCGCCGGCGTCCCTCCAGCTACCCCCGAAGTTGATCAATTGTGCCGTCTTCCGGCATATCCATAGCCCGTTTGCGCTTCATGCGCACCGGCTTCCTGCCTTGACACATGCAATCCGCGCCAGCGGTCGCATGTAAGGCAGAGCCACGTTCGGGCCTCACCCCCAAAGCAAGCAGACCGCCCTCTATCCAGAACACCGGATCTCCAACTCAACACAGCTCTTTTTGGTGTGTCTTCCAGCCTGCCTCCCCCATTAACCAGCAACGCCTCCCTAGCATCACAGCTGGCTGTTCCGCTCCCACATGACCAGCGTGGATATACACAGCCTGAAAGGGCTGCAGTGATATGGCGTGGCACGTCCACGCTTCCCGGGAGCTGGTTTAGTGCATACCCGCTCGGCTTAGGCGAACACACAAGGAGGATTCACATGGCCATGCTGGCTGACGCTGTGCATCAGATTGCCGAGACGAACACCCTTTTGGGTGGCAGCCTCAAACATCAGGAAAACCGGCGCCATCTGATGACGCCGTTTCTGAGATTCGCGCGAGAGCTTAAGGCATTGACGCGATCGTTCAACGACGTCAAGCCATGGCTTGTGCACCTGTATGCGGCGCACCGCATCGTTTCAGGCGCGGCACCCGGGCATCTGGCGAATGAATTTTCCGCAATCCGCGTCATCTGCCGGGCGCTTGGGAACGACATTAGTGGAACCTGCAGCAACCGGCAGCTCGGCCTGCCACTTCGCATTCGCAAGGGCGCACGCCGCGCCCAGTCGCAAGAAGAAGTCAAGGCGCTGCTTGAGCGCGCAGCCCGCATCGACCAAGGGCTTGTCCACCTGATTTCCCTCGCCCGCCTCCTGGGGCTACGCAGGATGGAAGCCCTCATGTGCGCCAAAGATTTGCGCATGTGGCGCGATGCGCTGCTCAACGGCAAAACCACACTTCACGTGATGAGGGGTGCCAAGAACCTGCGCCCCCGCGAGGCGGAAGTGCTGAAGAACCATCGCACCGAGACGCTCAAAGCGATCGAAGCCGCGCTGGATTACGCCGTCGCGCACAACCATGAACTCATCGCGGGGCGCGGCAGGACACTGGAGTCGGCGCTTAACCGACTCAAGGGTTTGCTGCATCAGGCGGGAATGACAGGAGAACTGTCTTTCCATAGCCTCAGGTACACGTACGCCCTTGACCTAGCGCATGAGTTGCTGGATAGCGGCGTGGCACCGTACGAGACGCTGGTCCGCTTAAGCGAGGCGCTCGGGCATGGCCCTAGTCGGACAGCAATGATCTGCGGCTACTACTGCCAGCCGGTCGCGGAACGCTTCAAGGGATGCATGAAGCTGCGCAAAGACGAGGCGCATCGACGCAGTACTGCAAAGAAGGTGCCTCGTGCAGCAGCACGGCGCGAGGCGAAGCTGAAGCATGCGCGTCTGAGCGGGTTTCCCATCGGCCGCATGGATCTTCCAACGAACGGGGTGCCTGTGGCGGATGCTCGCACTGCCCGCAGTGGTACTGGTGGAAACCGCGCCGGACAACGTTCCGAAAAGTTCATGGAACACATGACCTACGATCTCACCAGCAGGACACAAACCGGCCGATAAATACATATCTTTCCATATATTCATATATACAGGATAACGAATTTCCATGAAGCAGCACGCTAAACAAGTCTCCGTCGAACTGTCCAGCACGTCATCGCCCATGAGAGACGACGCATCGGGTGCCACTCCCCCCAGGCCAGCGCCCGGGATGCCCGCATGCTCCGAGGCAGTGTCGCCTACCGACACCGGCTCAATGTCGCAGCAATCACAGATAGATTTACAGGCAAGGACTGCTGTTGACAGCATTGGCTGCAATGCATACGCGAGCGGACTTTTGCTCGATGCCTGGGCTGCGTACCGCACGTTCGCTGGAGAGCGCGGCACGCTTCCGGAACGGCTTGAGGACATCGCCCCTGCGGATCTGGCCCGGTTCGTCGTACACGCCCGGTCCATAAGTGAGGATATCGATGCACTCCTCATGATGCTTGCCATGCTTGGCAGCCTCCTGGTGCACGCCGGGCATAACACGGGGGCGCTCGCTGCATTGACGGCCGCAGTCCGGCGCACGCGTATACGGAACACCCGTAATGGCAAATACGTGTACAAGCGCCGGCTCGCGAAACAGACGTCAGGACCGCAAGCGAATTCAGAAAACGAGGCCTGAACACGTGCAGAAGCGCATGACTCCCCACGGGGTTTTGTCGTGTTAGCGCGAAAGGGTAAAATCTGAGACCGAAGAATCAGGGGGGACACCGATGAAAAAGACGTCAACACGCCGGGAAAGCCGTCCACCTGGAGTCGCCAAAGCGTTAAAGCGACTGCACTTTCCACTGGACGTTATTTTGCAAAGCGTTCGCTGGCACGTGGCGTATTCGCTCAGCCTACGCGACCTGGAGGAAATGCTCGCTGAACGCGGCATGGATGCAGATCATTCAACCGTGCATCGCTGGGTTGTCAAACTGGTAACCGTTGATAAAAGCGAAGCCAATCTGGCCGCGCTTCATGCAGTGAATGCCGAGCGCGAAACCCCGATCAGGACTCGTCAGGTCAAGTATCTGAACAACATCGTTGAGCAGGACCATCGCACCGTCAAGGGTCGAATCCGGCCGATGCTGGGATTCAAGGATTTTCGGTGTGCGGATCATTTTGTCTGGCATCGAGGTCATGCATATGATCAAGAAAGGACAGATGCAGTACGCTGGCAAAATTGCGCCAACAGTCGCTCAGCAGTTTTACTCCCTGGCTTCATAACCAGTACTTTATAAATCGATTCTGCACACCACGCCTTCCTTACTGCGACAGAACCAACAAAGCCCCCCCCTCAACCATTACCGAAACATTCGCGAAAGTTAGTCGGCGGCTTGTGCCAGACGTTTCTGATATCAATGAGGCGGTCATTTTCTTATCCTCTCCTGTTTCGCTGGATAGTTTAAGGAAGAAGAGCAGTCAGCCCGTTTGCATTAGTCGATATTGCGCGCATTGGCACTGCCGTCAGTTCAGCCTCCAATCCTCAAGATACGGATTTCCTGGACGTGAGGTTGCTAGGCGCGGACAGTGTGTTACGCAATGCCGTTGAGAAACAGGCAGGATTGCTTTTCATGTTCAGCGCCTGTGTCATGACTTTTCTCGGTCTGCTGCTTGCAACTCATATCCTGCTCGATTAGGTCCGTACAGAAAACCTAACCACGGCGCACCCTCTCCGAAACGATGACGTTGAAGAGCTATGCACAGCTTGCCGCGGAACTGGCGGAATTGGACAAGAAAATCGCGGCAGCTCGCATGCTGGCTCGCAGCGATGCAATGGCGCAAATTTCGGCGCTGATGTTCGAGTTCGATATCAAGCCGAATGATTTGCGCAGACCCCGTAATCTTCGGTACAACGTGCAGCCAACGCGGCCACGCTACCGCGATCCGGCGACGGGCGCGACATGGAGCGGCCGAGGGCATGTGCCTGCATGGATTGCCGGGCAGGAGCGCTCCCAATTCCTGATCGACAACCGCGATGACTGAACACTTGCCCGGGCTTTGTTCAGGAGAGTAGGCATTCAGTTGGTTGCGGACACAGCTATGTATTTTTGACGAAAACGGGCCTGCCGAAGGAATTCCACAGGTTCAGCAGGTTGCCAATGACCCTGCCTCGTTTCTACGTACCGCCGATCATGCAGCGACCAACGCAGCCTCGTAGTCGATAGGGGTAAGAAAGCCAATCGAGGTGTGCAGGCGTTGTCGATTGTAATAGCCCTCGATCCAGTCGACGATATCCAGACGAGCCTTCGCTCGCGTTTCGTAGTGAACCTGATAGATTCTCTTAACTTTCAGAGTCTTGAAGAAGCTCTCCATCGGGGCGTTGCCCCACGCATTGGCATGACGGTTCATGGAGATCATTGCCTTGAATCCGGCAGCCAGTTTCCGGTATGCCCGGCTTGCATACTGCGCCCTCTGTCGGAATGGGCTTTGTCAACTTGACGGCATAGAAGCGCATCGACCAAAATAAATCGTCATCCTTATCAATTGATTTAATATCCAGTCACTGCTTCTGTCACTGTCCAGCGATGCCATGCCGAGAGGCAGGCCCTGAGTGCCGCGCGATGGAATTTCGCCGTCATACAGTGCCGCGGCAAGGCAAACTGTTGACGGATCGGGCCGAAGCTCGACAGGAACATCTGCGTGCGCTTCGGATCGCGAAATCCGCACATAGCACGTTCCCGGCGACGCGTAGGTTGATGACTGTTCTCCGCACGGTTGTTGACCCGGGCAGCCGCCTTCACGAACACGTGCTTCGCGCCAGCCAGCTCCGGAATGTCCGCCTTCGCCGCCGGATAGCTGCGCAACTGGTCGGTGACGATTTTTCGCGGCACAGGCGCCGAACGCAGCACCTGTCTGAAGAAGCGTTTGGCTGCGGCCTTGTCGCGGCGCTTTTGCAGCAGGATATCGAGTTCGACACCGTTCTCATCACCGGCGCGCCACGGTACATACGGCTCACCGCGCAGGTTCACGAACATCTCATCTTGGTACCACGTCGAACCGGGCTTGCGCCGTGCGGCCTTCGCCCGATGTGCAAAGGCCGCACCGAACTTGTTGTACCAGCGGCAAACCGTCTCGTATGTCACGCACACGCCGCGCTCAAGCAGCAGTTCCTCGATATCACGCAGACTCAGGTTAAAGCGAAAGTACCAGCGAACAGCACAACTGATGATCGCCGCCGGATACCGGTGGCCGTGGTAGAGCGATTTCGTCTTCTTCATGCCTGTACCTTACGTCACCGCCTTGCCAACGTGACAGGGCCGGCTGCACGCATACGCTGCTGGCCGACTTCGGGCTCGCACTGTTGCGGCAGGCCTCACGCGGTTTGTCGCGACAGGCTGGGCGCATCCTACGCACCGCCATGCAACTGGCTGAACCACGCGACCTGGGCCATCTACCCGACGAACTGCTACAACAGGCGATCGAGGAATTTCGGTGAACACGCGCCGCAAACACGCGAAGGCGTCTCGCTCAGCGTCGACGATCATGCCCCGGCCGCCGGCGTTACCCGAACTGACGGATGAGGCCGCGGCGCAGATCCAGCGATTGCTGTGCGACTGGCTTCTGTGGTTCAGCGTGGCTACGGCAAGCAGATCCGTCGCTGCAACGAACCGTGGACTGCACCGCCACGCGAGCCACCTCCACGTCATCGCATCGACGATCCCTTCTGAGAACACAGCAGCCCCGTGCGCAACAGCCGGGGCTGTGTTCGTTGTACGTTGCGTCAACCGCGCGACGCCACACCTATATCCCTTCCTTCTATCTCGCGCTTAATTGACAAGGACTTCTACTCGACCAGCCAGCGACAACCGGCACCGTCTAACCTCGAATATCTCGCGATGCCGAACCCCGATTACCGCGAGACGTAACACTCAGGCTCCGATACTCTTTCACTATGAAGCTCCGTCTCCTGGTCGAGACCGGAGATTCACAATGACCGTCGTATAAAACTCATCTTACTGGATCACCCATCCGCAATCCGGTTGCTTCGGCAGTCGAAGGCAGAACTCACGCCGGACATGCCGATGCCGCCTGAGTTCAAACCCACCGAGTGGACGCGAGTCGATGTCCGCGCTGTGCAGGACATCACGGATGTCGTACACCGGTACTCGCAAGGCCTAGCTGTCCATGATGACTCTGCCGGCCGCAACGCCTCTGGAAGGCATTCTCGACCCACAGGGCCCGTGACATCGCAGCCCGTCTGTCATATCACGGGCAGCTGAGAGTGGCCCCGGCTAGTCCAGCCGGTCAAGAGAGATTGCTGACCGGTTGTCGCCACCGGTTTCTCCGGAATGCATGCCTGACGATGCCTTGTCGCACGATGAGACAAACGGCCGTTGCTTCGTAAAGGAATTTTCGTGCGCGACCGTCCCGTTCCTGCAATGGACTGCATGGCACGGGGGTTGGGCCTGATACGTTGCGGCGTTAGATTGACCGGCAAAAACAACTGCAGCACATATCGCGGGTCCCGCCCGTCATCAGTGTGTTCGCCGACACTCGGGACAGTTTCGGCCGCGAACCGGACCTGCCCGAAACAGGCTACGGCAACCTCCCAGATGCGCAGTCGTCAAGGCACGGCCAGCCTGTTCACCGACAACGGTATTCGGGTGTAAGCAACGGTCGCGAAGTGAATCTACCCTGCTGCACCTCCCAATATGCGGTCCGACTCCAAGGCTTACCAATGTAGTTGCCAAAACTGCACCTTAAAATGGCCCATATTGTTCGCTCTTTCAAGCCAAGAAATGCCCGTTAGTAACTCAAAATAGTCTTATATCGATTCACCGGCAGAAGAAACAAAATGGTCTATCAAGTACGGGGCTATACGTTGAACAACGGCGAAATTGCGACTGGATTTTTCTCGATCGAAGTCCAAATTTGGCCTGAAAAAGCCGCTACTGGCTGGCCAGGCCAGCGACCTGGAACAACAGGTCCTAGCTAATAGACTCACGCGTTAATCACAGAAGGCCTCGAAACGACGGCGCAGCGCAGCCCCTCTTTACCTAACCACAGGAGAATCACCATGCACACGCACTATCCCACTATCATTTTCAACAACAGCCAAGACCCTGCAGAACGCAGTGTTGGCGGCATCGTCCAATCAGGTATTGGCGGCTTGCTCTATACTGTCGACTCGCGCAAGATGTCAACGCCTCCGGGCCCTGGCATCGTGCGTATGCGCCCTGACCAGCCCGACCAAACCTACGCTGCGGTCGCGGCATCACCGGGTGCCTGCGTCGTGCAGGTTGCAGCCGACGCCTCGGATGCATTCACTCAGTTCATGAACGACTGCCCTGGTACAATCCAAGACTTCAAGGTAGTCATCTTCACCACAACAAGCGAAAAGGACGCGCAGGAGCGGCTGATCGAAGCGCTAGACGTCCTTACGCGTGCTGGCATGGCTCCCGACCATGCTCGCATTCTTACCATACAGGCACCGTCTGAGCAGCCAGCGCCCCCCGCATACCAGCCTCTCTTCGCTTGCCTGAGGGAGGAACGCTACGCCAGCATCCCGCCCGCGGCCGTACTTCGACAGTCGGCTGCTTTCACACGTGTCTACGACCATCAGCTTGCAATTGCGGCCATCCTGAAGGGTGAAACCGACTTCCAGGTCCTGCTCGCGCAGGCTCGCGAACGTGGCGAGGACGAGCGCATTCTGAAAGAGCTTTCAATCAAACTGATCGCGCAGCGCTCGCTCCTCGCACGACGCAGTGACATCGAAAATGCCCTCCTCCAGTTGCAGCTCCATGGCCTCCCGCAGCAGAGTTCAGATGGGCAACGCCCGCACGGACTGGCATCCGCGTATTGAGTATGATCGCCGCGCCCGGTTCCTGACTAACGCCGCCCGGCAAGGCGCCACCAAAGGGAAGCACCTTGCCGGCCCCAAGAAAGACAAACACCTCCTGATTCAATTCATAAATTTATCAATACTCCATATTATTTCGAGTGACAACAATGATTTCCATACGCCTTTTGCACCACGCAAGTCTCGAAGTGCAACATCTCCTAGACATCCTCGTCATTCATCTGAATGGAGGACATGGGGCCCCTCCATTTCCTGAGGCATATGAGCGAGCGGTCGCGGTCGACACCCAAATACATCTTATAGATCGGTATCCCTCCTCATTCGCATCACTGATGATGTCAGGGTGTGAAGACCACCCTCCAGCCAAGGCCAAAGTATTCAAACATCCCCATTCAATCCAATGGATGGAGACTGGTTCGATGCTGGTGCGGGGATTCCACGAATGCTGGAAAATGCCTGCACAGCGACTCAACGCGATACGTGTGGAGTTTATTCCGAAGATCGTACTCCGCCACCCGGAACTGCTCGTCGCCACGCCAGATTCACCACCGCTTGGCACCGGCCTGTACGACGTATTTACCAGGATCGCGGAAGATATCCCGACGGATCACCCCCGATTCGGGTTTCACCCCGAAACAGTTCCACTGAGCGCGTTGAGCCTCCTGATTGGTGGAATCGAAAAACTAAAGATTAACGAAGCATGCGACTACATCACATGTGTTTTTCCCACAGGGGAGGGGGCGCGGCGTTCCTTGAAGCGATTGATCAGGCGTGCAAGGCCCGGGGCATCGCTTCCTGAAAAAGGGGCGATTCCCTTACGGGAACAGATGGTGGGTAACGACTGCCTCGCGATACCAACGTGGCAGGGCTAGGTGCTCCTATCTGCTGCGCGTCACCGGACGCAATATGCTGGTCCGTGGGCCCTAGACATACGCCGTCAACTTCAATGTCGGAATATCTCACTGCCCCCTCCAGCCTGTTGCCTGCAGGTAATAGGCTGGAGACGACAACGCTCCAAGTCGCAGTTGGGAGCGCCGAGTAACATAACCACACGCCCCCATGCCTCAGATTACGCCGTGACAGCGGCGCGTTGACGTTCGACGATCTGACTGTCCTTGCCCCGCACCAACGGCGTCACGACGAAGTCGAATTCGATTGAACCGCACCGGGTTTGTCGGGGACCGCCGAGTTAGGCGCTACGCCGCGCGAGCGGACAGCGCCAGATTCCGATTGTAAACTTCCTTTGCTTCCGTCGGCGACACGTACCCGAGCGGGCCGAGCAACCGATGGTGGTTGTACCAGTGCACCCATTCGAGCGTGGCGAGTTCGACATCCCGGAACGTACGCCATGAACGCCGATGCACGACTTCGGCCTTGTACAATTCGTTGATCGTCTCGGCCAGCGCATTGTTGTACGAATCGCCAACGCTGCCGGCTGACGGTTGCACGCCAGCATCCACCAAACGTTCGACGTACCGAATGCTTTGATATTGCGATCCGTGATCGGAATGATGGATCAACCCGGGCGACGGCTGGCGATCATGTAACGCCTGGTTCAACGCGTCCAGCACGAATTCAGTCCGCATTGATGCCGACGCTCGCCAACCGATGATACGGCGGCAAACACATCGGTCACGAAAGCCACGTAGACAACGCCCGACCATGTTCAGCAATAGGTAAAATCCGCGGCCCATCGCGCAGCAATTGGCGCCAGACCTTGCGCACACCATACACGCCAAATGTTCTCGTCTCAGACCGCCCGGATGAGGGCCTTCAGTTCAGCATCGCGACGCGCTCGTACTGGCCATTGCTGCGGATCGCCACGCCGCCCGGCGTGCCGGTAATACGTCGACGGGGCAATCGGCAGCAGGCGGCAAATCGGCTCGACACCGTAGATGTCGCGATGCTCTTCGATGAACGCGATCATGATTTCGATCGGCGATCGAGCTCCGCCTGCGCGAAATATGCGGAGGCCTTGCGCAGGATCTCGTTGGCCGAGTGCAATTCACGATTCTCGCGCTCCAGTTCCTTCAGGCGAGTCAGCTCGGAACTCGTCGCGCCCGATCGTTGGCCACGGTCGCGCTCAGCCTGAATGATCCAGTTGTGAAACGTCTCGCGCGACATCCCCATCTTCGAGGCGATCAAGCGGATCGCCGCCCCCTGCGTTTCGTACTCGTGCTGGTGCTCAAACACCAGCCGGATTGCCCTCTCCCGAACCTCATCCAAATATCACGTCCCGGTGGGCGTCCTCACCTTGCTTTCGTTTCCCATACGCCAAATCTCCTGTCTGGGCCGGCTCCTGCGAAAACCGGACATGGGGTAACGCTTAAATTGTGAGGTAGTCTTCTGCCTATGTTTAAGCCTAGTCACAACATAGAACTTGTCGAAGCTCTGACCCAGCCGGAGTAACGCCGTCGGCGCTCTGTCGAAGAGAAGCTCGCAATAGTTCGCGAGACTTTCGAGCTTAGCGCGACGGTTTCGGGGGCCGCCCACCGCCATCAGGTGAATGCCAATCAGGTCTTCGCTTGGCGCAAGCTCTATCAAGATGGAAGCCTGTCGGCGGTCAATGCGGGCGAACTGAACAGGTGGTCCCGGCATCGGACCTGGCCGAAGCGATGAAGCAGATTCGCGAACTCCAGCGGTTGCTCGGAAAGCAAACGATAGAAGTGGAAATTCTCCGTGAAGCAGTGGGATACGGTCGAGCAAAAAAATTGATTATGCGCTCACCATTGCTGCCGGGGGACGACCGTTAAAGACGGTCTGTGACGTTCTGGGTGTGTCGCGCTCGAATCTTGCGGTCAAATCGAAGCGTTCAGTTGAGCGGGTCGACCGGCACAAGATGTTCCTTCTAGACGACATGCCGCTCGTCACTGAACTCAAAAACTGGTTGCCGACTTGCCGACGTATGGCTACCGGCGTGCGTAGGCACTGCTGAGGCGAAGCCGGGATACGGTGGGCCGACCGTGTGTCAATGCAAAGCAGCAAAGCAGATATATCGCATCATGCGTAGTCACTGCCTACCGCTAGAACATCGACCTCGTCACGCCCTTGCTATTACCCACTTCTTTTTAGCGCGAAACCTAGTATCCTGGCATACACGATGTCCCGTGTTCGAGCGAGGTGGCCAGCAAGCGACAGGCGGATGATCAGTCGTGGTTTGACCGCGAGGTCCGGGAAAGCGATTTTCAGGATACCCGGCTACGCCGGCGCTTCGCTATTCTGCTGGATAAGCTGTGGGCCGGCATGGGACAGACGATCCCTTTCGCCTGTCAGGACTGGGCTTCGACCAAGGCCGCTTACCGTTTTTTCTCCAACGACCGTGTCAGCGAACACGATATCCTGAGCGGACATTTCAATGCCATTGTGGCACGTTTCGCGGCCGCACCTGGCCCGATACTGGTTCTGCAGGACACCACGACCTTCTCCTATCAGCGGGGGCCTCCAGAACTCGTGG
This sequence comes from Paraburkholderia sp. SSBN10T, assembly GCF_056619545.1. Taxonomy (NCBI): domain Bacteria; kingdom Pseudomonadati; phylum Pseudomonadota; class Betaproteobacteria; order Burkholderiales; family Burkholderiaceae; genus Paraburkholderia; species Paraburkholderia sp. SSBN10T. Next base: position 16,671 of record NZ_JBWQQI010000010.1, on the reverse strand, counting down.
GTTATACGGGCACCAGCACGACACGCGACAGGTTCAACCAGACGAGCGTGCTGACACAGTGCGGCATCCTGATGCATTCCAGTCTGGTGGTTACCGCCGACGGTCTGCCACTGGGTCTGGCTGCGGTGAAGTTCTGGACAAGAAAGCAGTTCAAAGGTTGTTCCGAGCTCAAGCGGCATATCAACCCCACGCGCGTGCCGATCGAGCAAAAGGAAAGCTGGCGCTGACTCGAAAACATGCGCCAGTCGACAACGTTACTCCCCGAGCCCCTCGTTGCATTCACATCGGCGACCGGGAAAGCAACATCTACGAGCTGTTTTATACCGCGTACGATCTTTGCACACATTTCCTCGTGCGCACCTGCGTCGGCAGGCTGGCGGACGATGGACAGCATACGATCGCCAGAGCGATGCAGCAGGTCCCGATCAAGGGACTGCACCGCATCGAGCTTCGCGACGCGAAAGGCCGCCCGATAACTGCCGCACTTGAGCTTCGCTATCAGCGATTGCCGCCTATCGGCAAGCCCTGCGTTACAGTTGACTGTCCTGCACGCGCAGGAGCGCGACCCGCCGCCCGGGCGCCCCCGCATTGAATGGAGGCTGATCACCGATCTGCCGGTGAGATCGCGTGCCGAGGCAATCGAGAAGCTTGACTGGTACGCGATGCGCTGGAAGATCGAAACATTCCACAAGATCCTGAAATCGGGCTGCAAGGCTGAAGAGTCCCGGCTTCGCACAGCGGATCGACTCACGAATCTGATCGCGGTGTTCTGCGTCTTGAGCTGGCGCACATTCTGTGCTCACGATGATTGGCCGCTCAGCGCCACAGGCAACGGCTGAGCTCGCATTTACGCAAACCGAAATCGAACTGCTTGAACGCGTTGTACACGAAACGCCTCATAACGCACAGGCACCGCCACTTGTGCGCAACGTTATCCGGCTCGCACAGCTCGGCGGTTACCTTGCGCGCCAACGATCCTCCGCCCAGGAACACGGTCATGTGGCGTGGAATGCGACGGCTAACAGACATCCAGCTTGGCTACGAGCTTGCGCTAAAAAGAAGTGTGTAATAGCAAGCGTCACGCCCCGCCTACGCGTCGACACGACGGCAAGGTCGCGGTTGACGGAAGCAACGTTCGCTGATGCTCGGACGGCTTCGAATTCCACTGCGCATCCGTGCATCTCGACAGATTAGTATTCACCATGGCTGAATGAGGTCGAGAACTGGCTTGTCTGCATCCAACGAGACGTCGTTGTGTGGGGTATTCACCAGCATTCACCTCGGTTTTAGTCCGCACCGCAGTTAGAGCCCGAGCTTAAAACCGTTGGGTCACCGCAGATTCCAAGCCCGAACAACAAGGTGTCGATTTCAATGTTCAGGCAACGAAAGCGTCGCCCATGAGCCAGCCAGTCGTCGCGCTGCCATAGCCATTATCTGACCAGTCAGCGCCTAACCGTTGCCGGTTCGACGCGATTTGTAGCGAAACAGCGATCACGGAATCCCAACCAGCCCGCAAGTCCGGGTGACACCCATCTGCGTTCGACCATCAGGATTCGAACCACCTCGCGTTTGGCTTGTGGGCTTGCTACTTGAGTATCGACTGGGCGAGCAGTCGCTTGAACCTATTGTTCTCCTGCTCCATTTCATCTAAGCGCTGTGCGTCGGAGAGTGTTACCCGCCAATTTCACTTTCCAGTTGTAATAGGTCACCTCCGAGATGCCATGTTTGCGGCACAGCCTTGCTGGCTTCAGGCTAGCTTCGGCCTCCTTCAAAATGTCAATGATTTGCTCTTCGTCGAATCGCTTCTTCACTGCCGCTCCGTTCTGGAATGGACTCTACACTGTCACCGAACCAAACGCGGGGAACAGGTCAATCCGGGCTAAGCTCTTGTGAGTTACGTATAAGAAATGTCAGATTTAGAGAGTGAAAGGGACTTATCCTCTCGCTGGTGTCGATGAACGTTCGCAACTTCATCTCGGGCACATTGATGTCGACCCGCGGTTTTCGCCGCAGCCTCGGGACGGGGAAGTCCCTTTCATTCTCTAGTCCACCACAGTTAAAATTATCAACTGGTTGTCAGTCGGAACGATTTCGTGCGGACTCGGCCGCCTCGTTTTCAATTTTCAGGCTTGGCACTGACTGGCGAACCTGAATTGCCTGTCGCTTGGTACGCCTTGAGAACCCCGTTGCCAGCGTCCTCGAACATGGCAGCTACCACAGTGCCCTCGATCACCGGCACGGTCCGCGAGGCAACAACGTGCCCCTCAGAAACGCTATCCTCTTTCACGAAATTGCAGGGCGTCGTGCACTCCATACGAGTTACTTCACTGAACTCATCATCTTCATCAATTTGGAACTCATGCACACCATTGTGTTGCCCCATGTATCGGACGTTCAGCAGCGCGCCGGACAACCGACCTTGCCGCGCATCATCTTCGCTGATCGCGTGAGGGTAGGCATATTTTCCCCTTCCGCCATCAAACACATAATTGTGAGGAGGCATGCCTACCACCTCGCGCGCAGCACCTTCGCTTAATACCATGGGCGCTGACGTACCCGCCGAAACGGGAGTGCCCGACGCGGCTTCCCGGGTTGACGGCTTGCTGCACGCGACAAGCACTAAGATCAGCGCGCACAGCGCGGCCATACTTCTCCTGCAGTTCACACCATTCTCCATTCACATCATCAACAACAGTCGACGATTGCGCACCAACTCGGTCAACGTGCGGTTTACGAGCACAACCACATACAACTCCGCGAGCCTTGCTGCATGGCGGACCCATATTGGCCATCGACACCAGATTACCATTCATAACTACCTACTACATCCTCCGTGGATTCTGCGCATGCGGTCCAGTCGCGGCCATCAGAATGGTCTTGGTTGACGCGACATGATTTCTGCGTGTACGGCAGCAATCCCGTCTTGACGTGCGATTTCAGGCGACCCTCGCTGACCAATGGACAAGGTTTGACGGTGGACCGCCTTGGGAATCGCGGAGGCTGGTTGGTTCAAGTTAATGCGGTTTCAGCGGCATTGATTTTAAGTTGCCGAACTTGATGGAGCGTTTTGCGACTCGGCGGCGGATGAGGTAGTCGTCCCACTCGGGCGCTACGTACAGGTCATGGAGCGCGATTTTCATTGTGTCCATTTGGACCCGATCCCCGGGATTCACAGGCGCCTCAGTCAAAATCTTGTGAATGGTCGCGAGGGGCAGTTCTCTTTATGAACACGAGTGAAGACCCCGGTTGAGGCATTCGCCTTAGCCGCTTAACTTGTGCGGGTTTCGCTGTGGGCCATTACACGCGCCCGCCCCGCCTTCGTGCCGCTCCACCAGAAGAGCCACATAACCAAGCCGACCACCTCGAACAGAACGACAATGATCGCGCCTCGGGTTGCCACTGGCATCTCATACCACTCGTGATGCGAGTCGTACTTAGAAACCGGATGCGCGATGTTGAGCACATCACCGACAGCATATGCAGTTAGCACCTCAGACGCGCGATGTAGCGCATTCACGACCAATGGCGCCGCTGTCATGGACGTAGGCAGCAAACCATGAATGATAAGCGCCGCAGCAGCGAGTGAAAACGAGACGATGACAAATCTCGCCGCGACGAGCTCTAGCTTAGCTGTCCTCTCCTCTGCCTCTCCCCGTACGCAATCGTTGCTCGAATCCAATACGTAAATCACGCTACGACCAAGCATCAAACAGAATACGAGCACAACAAGGCGCATAAACAACAGCAACCCCATAAGGGCCTCCCGACGAGAATTCTTCGACACAATATCCCATACACCTACCCTCAATCTCAATCAGATCATTCTTGTTTTTCGTTAAATATGCTGAATAGCATTGCCCTTTACTGAGGCACCTTATAAGTCACGCCTTCACCAGTCGGACAGCAGTAACGCATTACAGCATCGCCCATCACTCCAAAGAGCGGTACGGTTGAGTTTAGTTCTGCCACAGCAAAACAACCGGAGTAAACAAACACGATATGCTTAGCATTACATATTATATGGCAGAATCATGTCCACGACCTCGATGCCAAAATGAACCTATAATAGCTTATTGATCGTTGGTCAGAAGTCGATCGACCAGCTTCACATAGCCTGACATCGCTTCATCGCGCGTCATTCCGCGATGCTTCGCCCATGCGTCGAACTTTGCTCGTCCGGTGGCATCCGTCATATCGGGCAGCTCCCCTGCCGCGTCACCCGAGCTGCCCTGCTTGTAGAGTGCATAAAGTGCGAGCAACGTGTCACGGTCCTGCTTCTTGCGCAATGTTCGCAAAGCAAGCGCCGCTGCGACGAATGCCTTTTCCTTGCCGGCAAGCAGACGATGCTCCGACTCGCCTCCCCAGAAACGGTTCTCCAGGTCGACATCGTCGGGAAACCAGCGAACTTCGGTCAACTTGCCTTCGTGCATTGCAAACGCGAAGACGCCTTGCGATGCGAATTCAGCCGACTCCAGCGTTGCAGGCCGGACCACCATACCCGCATTGAAGCTCGGAGTGCCAAAGGTATGGAACCGTACTCCCGCAAGCCGGTCACGCAAACGCTCGAATCCGCCAGAGCCACGAAAAACACCGCTGGCACGGTTCTCTCCCGGCTGAAACCATGTGAGACCGGGCATGCCGCGCGCAAACAATGTGGCGAAATCGCCGGCTTGCAGATCGGCACATGCGCTGTCGAGCAAAACATGCATATCATGGCCGGTCATGTATGATTCAATAGTTGGCATGCCCAGTGAACTTTCGAGTCTCACATCGAGAAATTCCAGTACATTTTTCGCGACAATTTCTCGATCGTTATCTACGCAGATCATGTGATAGCTGTTTTCGAGCACCGCCATGCGTGCTTGGCCTGCCCGTTCACCTCGTCCAATGCGCTCGACGAGATAATGTGCCGAGCGTAGACTGGTCAATTCATCTTCCCGAGCGTGAACGATCAGCGTCTGACACTCAATGTGATCAAGCCCCTTCATCACCATCGCGCGCAGTCTATCGACCTCCCGAATACAGGCAAGCGGTACCCAGCGGTAGTGAAAGTTTTCTCCGCGTTCAAATTTCGCTTTTACGATCGAACGCACCTGCTCGTTCTTGATGCCGTACGGATCCTCCTCTGCCACCCGTATTCGTGTCGCCACGCCTGGCACGCGATAAAGAAGGTGTCGCACCGCGCGGTACCACGGCGTCGCCCATCCGTCGATAAACACGGGTGGAGCGAGTACCACAAGTTTGCCTTTCGTGTGGGACTCGAGCTTTGCCGTTTCCACGGCAAGGAGCGCTCCCATGCACATACCCATGATATGCAGCACGTCGTGCCGGCGTTTCAGTTCCTGATACTTCGAACGCACCGCATCAAGCCAATCCTCAACACGAACCGTCAGCAGATCCTCGGGACAACTGCCATGGCCAGGCAGCGTCAGCGCGTAAGTGTCGAATCCTGCATTCCGAAGCCGTCTGCGCATCGATCCGAGGTCGAACTGCGTGCCACCCAACCCATGAATCATCAATACGCCGATGTCAGACATGAGGACCTCCAGTGGCAGTTCCCATGCCGCGTCCTGCGACGCGCAGCAAACCTGCAACCCGCTCGACCCGACCATCGGGCCCATGTATCCCGGCCAACCGCACGTGGACAGACACTATGTCGCTTCCGAGACGCATGGTATAGGTATCGTCAATCAGCGACTGCTCACCATGAACAATCGCCCGCCACGCAGCCTCAGCAAGCGCCTGCTCTGCGGGATCTACACGCGCGAGCCAATCCAAAATGTGCACAAGCGATGCCATGTCCTCGCCGAATACGGCTTCTGCCACCTCGCCCCACAATGTATTGCCGGTCAACGCATCGAATTCGACGCTCACGACACCGGCCGCATGCAGCACACGCTCGTAGCGCAGTTGCCATTCCGTCGCTCGTTCAAACGAGCGACGGCGCGATGCCGACAGGCCCCGCACAAATAGAACAAGCACGGCCCAAACAGCCACATAAGCCTGCACCTCGATCACTGCTTCGCCGGGAAACGTATCCGCTACCGCAAACGGCCCACCACCGGCCGCAGTCAGCCCGACGACCAGCATGCCCCCCGTCAACGTGGCGATCGCGCCTCCCGTGGGTCCCCATAACATCGCAACAATTAACAGGAATGGCATGGGCACGTAACCAAGTGTCGCCGCCGCCGAGCCAAATCGCGCCACAACGTTGCCGCAGAAAATGGCGAAGACGATAGCGATAAATGCGATGTAAACTCCTAACCCGACACCGAAGTGCCTCATCGACATTCCACCCGAACGTTTGACGCGAAACCTACGAAAATCCGTCAACACCGGAACGACGAGCAGAATGCCGACTAAAGTCGAAAATCCCCATGCACGCCATTCATTACTCCAGTCGGTATGCGTGTCGTACCAGTGCCAGAACGCAGTTGCCAGCGTAGCACCGAGACTTGCCGTGACCACGGCTCCTGCAACGAGAAGCAAGGCGCTCTTCACTTCGTCGGAAGTGTTTGGCGTCTGGATGGCAACCCACGCGCCTGCAACTACGCTAATCACCTCAATTGCGGCAAATACCACTGCCCCACTACCAGACAAACCATGCGCTAACCATCCCCAGATTGTGCTGGCAACAATAGCCCCTGTCAGTATCGCGCCCCAACGGTCCCGACATGCAATCAGCAGGCCGAAGATGATCCCCGCAGCAAGCCAAACCGGCTCCGTATGCGTTGCACCTCCCGCAATTGCACGCGACAGCGTGCCGACAGCAAGGTAGGCTGTTGCGCTCAACAATCCCCACACCACCGAAACCGATATGCGCATATGTGTTACCCCCCCCTTGCTCCTCACCGCTGGACCGCCCTCGTCACACCACGAAGGCAAACTGCATCCGACTGCCAGCAACACAACCCAAAGCGCCGACGTTAGCACATGGATCTCGAGCCATTTCTTCAGCTCAAATATTTCGTAATCCTCAATACCTACCATCCACTCAATATCCCTACTTCGCCCGCTCCAAGTTTAGTCTGTTTTGGGATTTCGATATTTCAACACAACCTTTCGCCGCTTCGTGTCTTGACGTTGGCGAACCAGAAACGGATCCTCTATCTGCTGCTCCGAAATATTCGCCCCCTCTGTCGAATTTCGCAGAGGGAAAGCAACCCGGTGACAAATGGGCGAATGCCATGCATGTACCGCCGCAATCGCCCCCAACGTAGCAAGCTACACAGACAAAATACCCACAAGCACACCCATCCAGCAGAGTACCCGCTCCCCCACAACACACACATAAGAAATGTCTTGCTTGAGCGAGTTTATGCATAAGTTGAACACATCCACTGCAAAACAAGAAATATTTTGCCTTCGACACGGCGTTGTCAGGCTGACGATCACAGTACGGTAAAATACGGCGATGAAGAAAATGAAATCGCTTCAATTTCACGACCTTGGGCCCGTCAATCCGACAACGACTTCCAAACAACGGCCCCGGGTGAAACCGCGGCGTCGTCGCCTCAAGCGCGCGACGACGCCGCGCCGTCCGACCCATCGCGTCTCAAGCTCAACTGCAGCCCCCCCCCGAATGCGCGACATCCGCAACTGTCAGTTGTGTCGCGATCAGGATCGCAGACTAGGCTCATAAATTATATTGAGTACCTTATATAAGAAAGAGCAAACTTGTTCGGCAACGCCCCGATGGGCTCCATCTCCTTTTATCCACCCTTTTCGGATCATGCACATGATTCTCAAGGGGCAGATTCATGATGATGGTGCCGCTACGGCAGCCCTCGCAGCATGCCGGGAGTCAACACCAAGATCGCCACCAAACTCCCAACCGAAGTCGATCAGCCTTCGCTTCGACCGCGCATCTTTCCGCCTACGTCGGCCACCCGGCGCCTAGGCTCGCCCATCCAAGGCGAACATCCATCCAGACGCGGCAACAAGGTGCTCAAGCGCGCCTTGCTCCCATCCACCCTCGCAGCATTGCGAGCCCCGTTACTATCTTCCCGCCTCGATAATCGAGGCTTTGGCCAGCCAGGCCCGGCATGATTCTCGCCCCCAGTCGCAGTCATGATCCGGGGGGGGGTGTTGTCACCGGGTCTGGTGGGTGGCTGGTGATCGCTAATAGGGGCTCGGCTGGGATATTCCAAGGCCGTCCGTAACGTGGATGCCGAGACTTGCCACCGTTGTTGCAGGCCAACTCGTTCAATCTGCACAAACTTCGATGCAAGAATTTCAACAACATGACGCCGTCGACGTGTTCATCGGTGTCGATGTCGGTAAAGGCCAGCATCACGCCGTTGCACTGGGTAGGAATGGCAAGCGCCTGTACAACAAGGCGCTCCCCAACGACGAGACGAAACTGCGCGCCCTCATCGCTGAACTCAAGGTCCATGGCCGCCTTCTCTTCGTTGTCGACCAACCCGCCACTATTGGCGCATTGCCGGTGGCCGTCGCTCGCGATGAAGGCATTCTGGTTGCCTATCTGCCCGGACTGGCAATGCGCCGCATTGCCGACTTGCATGCCGGTGAAGCCAAGACAGACGCCCGCGATGCCGCAATCATCGCCGAAGCCGCCCGGTCGATGCCGCATACCCTGCGCTCGCTTCGGTTAGCTGATGAACCGCTCGCCGAGCTGACCATGCTGTGCGGCTTTGACGACGATCTCGCCGCTCAAATTACACAAACCAGCAACCGCATTCGCGGCCTGCTCACCCAGATCCATCCCGCGCTTGAGCGCGCTCTCGGACCGCGCCTCGACCATCCTGCCGTGCTTGATCTACTCGAGCGCTATCCGTCTCCTGCCGCACTTGCCGCGACCAGCGAGAAGACACTCGCCAACCGCCTGACCAAACTCGCGCCGCGCATGGACAAAGGATTAGCCGCCGAAATCGTTCAAGCGCTGGGCGAACAGGCCGTGATCGTGCCCGACACGCAAGCCGCCACCATCGTCATGCCGCGCTTGGCTCAGCAACTCGCCGCCTTACGCAAGCAGCGCGACGAAATCGCCGCCGAAGTGGAACGGCTGGTGCTTGCTCACCCTCTTTGGCCGGTCCTGACCAGCATGCCGGGAGTCGGCGTCAGGACCGCTGCGAGACTCCTCACCGAGGTCGCGCACAAAGCATTCGCTTCGGCAGGTCACCTGGCGGCCTACGCCGGCCTCGCGCCAGTTACCCGGCGCTCAGGCTCATCTATCCGTGGCGAGCATCCGTCCAGGCGCGGCAACAAGGTACTCAAGCGTGCCCTGTTCCTCTCCGCCTTCGCGGCTTTACGAGACCCTGTTTCGCGGGCGTATTACGCACGCAAAGTCCAGCAGGGCAAGCGACATAACCAGGCACTCATCGCACTGGCACGGCGACGCTGTGACGTCCTGTTCGCCATGCTGCGAGACGGCACCTTTTACGAACCCAAGTCAGCCCCTAACGCTTGACGAAACACATAGGGGCCCCCCCCACCACGAGCCCTTCCTTGTGAGTCGTCGTGATCGACACCTTCACGCCGAATTCGTACGGTATGCGCGCCTTGCCCTTGGCCAGACACTCGACTTCCGGCGCGTGCAGTTTGTTCCTGTCCTTCGGCTTCTGCGACAGAATCCGCTTCGTGCGGCCAATCAGCTCCTGCAATGCCGCGCGGCTGCAATCGGCCACTGCGTCGAGTTGCCGCCCGACATCGCGCATCACCCGACCCACACGCGAGCGCAATGTGCGCAGGGTCTTTCTCATCCGTTTGTATTGCTTCGCATGCGCGTAACGACTGATCTGGCTGGCCAACCGTGGCGCCTCGCGGTTGTAGTTCTGCCGCAGCTTCAGGCCGCGTCTCGCGGCGGCCTTCACCAGGTGTTCGCGACATCGTTCGAGCAGGCGTGAATCGGTCGGATGCGCAATCGCCTTCTCCATGACCGTCGTGTCGACGATTACGCGTTTTACGCTCGAGGCCTTGATCACGCCGGCGCGCTTCGCTGTATCAATCGTCTCTGCCAGCAACTCTTCAACGCCGGCTTCACCCAGGCGCTTCCTCCAGCGTGTCAGGCTCGATGGGTCGATTGGTGGTTCCGTCTGCAGGTAAGTCTCGCCGGTGAACACCTGCCAATACGGGTTCTCAACCCATTGCCAGACGACCTCTTCGTCGGACAGGTCGAAGGCGTGTTGCAGGTAGAGCAGGCCCGCAATCAAGCGCGGTGATGTAGCCGGGCGCCCCTTGCCGGGCACAAAGCTCTCACTCATCGACGCGCCCAGCCGTTCCCAGTTGATCAGGTCCGTCAGGCGCACCAGAGGATGCTTCAGGTTGATCTGTTCACGCAGCGGTTGCCGGAAGAAATCTCCCTCCGTCACAGGCGTCTTGGGACTCATCCGCACCTCGTCAGAAATTGCAGGATTCACGTATCAATATGCCAGGTCCCTGCAATTCCCACAACACCATTTCTTTCGGCCCTAAAGCCTCACCACACAAGGACTTCCGGATTGTTCAGGTTCGACTAATGAGCCGCAAAAAAAGTCCGCACGGGGAAGTGCGGACCCAAAAACTCCTCAGACCTTTGGAGAAAGGCTTCTCCGCAATGACAGAACCACCGGAATCATGGATGATGCCGCCACTGCGGTAATAGATTAAGCCATAAGCGGCCCCGGTCTGATGCAAGAAACGTCTCACCCCGCATCCCGTTTCGCCAAACAGCATCTTTGCCACAAAATACTGCAGCTCTCAAGACTTTCCTAACAAGCCATTTGCACCAAGAGTTCGCACTAGAGATGATTCTCATATCTCGTCGCGCGGCCATATGCTATTTTAGATGTAAGAAATCAAATAGGCATCATCGAATGGCGATGCTGGCGATAATTGCCGCCAACAGGTTCAGCACTAATCGGGCGCACACAGCGCAGATGGGTAGAGCCACCGTACAATCAAGTGCATCTGCATGCACAAATGCTAGGGTGCATGCCCAATTCGCCAGCAACAAGGTTAGTGGCAGTTCGTCAATAAGGGCGCGGCACCTTGTTTTTCTATTTCCCTCCAGATCCGAAGGAGAATGTGATGAGCGACGATCCCTATTTGGTAGCGGTAGAAGATGCTACCGTTGGTCAATACTATGAATGCCCCGTGCTAATTACGCAAGCTTTTTCTTATGGAAAGGCAACGGGAGTACCAGATGGACTATCATTTGATTCCGTGCTCAGAATACTTAAAGGCACTCCCAAGCTTGGGACGCAAGGAAATCATATTATTTTGATCCCCATCAACCTCGAGAAAGATGAAGGCTGGAAACCGGCCCCGATAGATTTCGGACAGCATCAACCGACATCAACCAAAACTTCTGATCATTTCAAATGCACAATCACAATACATCCAGCGTAGTAACCAGTGATAGCTTTTAATCCGACTACTGGGGGCTTTGCCCTTATAAGAGGACTCAGAAAACAGAAAGTAATCTTTAATGGCCTTCCACTTTTAGCCTGTTTTGTTCAGGGACTACCGGTTCCGCCGGACATCATCTGCTACGCAGTTTGCGTTGTACCACCTTTTCCGTTGAGGTTCTGTCGCAATAGCGTGATGGAGTAAAATCAAGCATGAAAAATCTGTCCGACGCCCCGGTGAGGAAGGAACGCTCCACCATTTCCCGGTGAACATCATCCTGATGTGCGTGCGGCGGTACGTGGCATATTCACTGAGCCTGCGTCATCTCGAAGAGAACCGGTGGGTCATCAAACTGGTTGTTCGAAAAGGCGTTCGGCCAGCACAAATGCCCGGCAGGCAAAAGCTAGCGCATGGACGAGATGTACATCAAAGTGCGTGGCCATACCTGTACCGGGCGGTAGACAAGGACAGAAACACCGTTGATTTTCTATTCCGGGTTCGCCGGGACAGGGTTGCCGCCCAGCGATACTTCGAGAAGGCAATCGGGCAGAACGGTGCACCGGAAACGGTCACCATCGAAAAAGCGGGGCCAATTTCGCCGCGCTTCAGGCGGTCAATTGCTGGGCTTCAAGGATTTTCGCTGCGCCCGCATCATTCTGTCTGGTGTTGAGATCATGCACATGATCTGCAAGGGGCAGATTTCATGACCTCAGCATATCAGACCGTCTTGTCGCGACAGAACCCGTTAGGCTCCCTACGCCAAGCCAGCCCCCTGCCTCAACTGCTTTATCCCACTGTTCGATTTTGCGTGGCCACCTCTCTGGATATTGGAAATGTCTTGTCTGCATGCGCCCTATGCATCATAGGCACCACATACACTGTGACAGCCGCAACGTTCGAAACCTGCCTTCCGCGAATTACGACGTACTCCGCAATGAAGGTACCCTTGCTCGCGCTTACAGGTTTAAAACCGAACACCCCAATTGGACTTACTGTAATTGTGGCCAGTTCTGGACTCGGCTGCGTCACTACCTTGACCACGTCGGGCGCACCCGACGCACCAGTCAGCAGATTCGGTGGATTATTCAGCACGCCTCCAACCCCAACTGTTCGGTCATAATCTGGCGCCTTTAAGCTCCGAGAAACGCTGATGGTTATCGACTTCCGCTCTGAGACCCCGAACTCATTCTTCAGAGAATACCAATAGAGAACAGCACCGCGGAAATCCAATGGCTCTCGGTAATCCAAAAAATATTTATTGCCGTCTTTTCGGATTACAGCAGATTCTTTCTCGTCGCTTATCGAAGAGTGGCCCGATCCACTGTCCTTGTCGGCGAAAAGCTCCGCGCCCGAAAATGCGCCGCCTTCTGCATATGAGGTAAGGTCAAACTGATGCGCAGTTACCGTGCCGTCAGCCGCTACTACATCGTTTATGTCCAATTCAAAATGCTGGGCGGACGCGTGCGGTCGGGACGCCTTGGCAAGAGCCTCTTGCGCCAGCTTCCCCGCTGCGTCGGCCTGCTCACGAGTTGTCTGCAAATCCGTCCGCAACGAATCAAGCTGATGACGATTTATTGTGTCGTTCGCTTGCTCGCCATCTGCGACATGAGAAAGAACGCGCGCACTCCCGCCGCCCCCGTGCATCCATCCCCAACTTCAAGGCATCCACGCCTGGCGCCCCATTGTCCCCTCTTTCGCTCCGTCATATCCCCTCGGCTCCTGAGCCCCCTTCAGTTTCTCGCCAACATAAGCAGCGACGTGTCCGCCGTTAACTGCCCCCTGGCTGCCAGACTCCATCGAGCCGTTTTGCACATTGACAATTTTGGAAAATTCCGCATTCCATGCGACCTTTTTATCATCCCAATACAATGTACGCCAATTTGAGTAAAGCGGGACATTATCTACGAGTAATGTAAAACAAAACCCAACATTGTGACTGAGAGTACCAGGATTCGAACTCAAGAGAGTCTCAGAGCCGCACCATCGATTTACTAATTCACGCGAACGTGCATTCAGGTCGACTCTCAAGCCCCCTGCTGTTGCCGTATCGGGATGTTTGAGTGCGGCGCTCCCCCTTCAGCACTCGCGACCTGCACGCGCGAGTGCGCAATGAGCGCAGCATAAAACACCCGTCTATACCACTCAGAAAAGCCCCGGCCCAATAGAGGGACATGTCCACTGCGTAGCCTATGCCGAATAGCCAGTTTCGCGCCTCGATATAACATCGATATATCATTGAAAATTTTCCACAAATATCGACAAATCACCATCGGTAAAAAATATTTCATTTCTCTTAGCTGATACAATACTGTTTTTAATGTAGCACTCGTAAGAAATCGTACTTTCGCATGGTTAAGCCGTTTTTCTTGCATTTAAAGATTTTCGCATATCACTACCACCCCAACTTCAATGTGCTTTTGCTGGCTGACGACATGTTAGGTATTTCAACGGCCTGCCAGACGCGAAAATTCACGCAATTCTCCACAGGTCTTCAAGAAACACCTGTGCTGCCGAAATAATCCCCCGATTTCAACAAGTACGGCACGCGACAGGAGCGCCGGCACAACACCGAGCGATTCCTGCCGCAACATCGCATTCACTACAGCTAATCATCTTAACGCCGCAGCCTAGCCCACCCACATAAATAGCATTGTTAATGGGTTACTACGCCGATACATACTTAATATGCAGCTTAAACCAATTGGAAGCAATCTCTTCCCTCTCCAAATCAATTAGAATCGAACGCCCAACCTGATACTCCAACTCAACAGCGTCCCCTACCACTGCATTCTCATTTGGAACGAACTTGAATGTGCCGCCGGCGAGCGGGATAGTTTCCACAGATACCGCACCGTCAATCTTCCCCAATTGCGAAATCACTACACCTCTCCACTTCATCCATTCTGGACTGCCAGTAACATTTTTCTTTACCATATCAAGAAGATCCACCGGTTCCTTCGATTTAACTTTGACAGTCACTTCTGCTAAGTGACTGGTAAATTTTGGCATGACCACCACCTCCAGTATGGCTCTTTCCGAGTCGCCAAAATTATTTTCTACTTTATAATAAAGATTGATGACTTTCATCAAATCATCAGCCACTGGAGTAAAAGAGATAGCGGTACTATTAATAACCTTAACATCCCTGCCAATGATGCCTTTTTCAATCTGATCGGCTTCCGGCAATAAGCTACCCCTCATAAATGAGGCCCCCTCTGCTATTCCATATTTAGCATTTGCCACTAGAAAGATTGTTTTTTCCTCTCCAACGGTCAGCCTTGCCTTTTTGGGATTCTCTGCGATCGGCTTTGCACCGACAACAAATGGCAGTTTCGTGGTTTTAGACTGCTTCGTCGAAGAATTGTCTGTAACCTTGATATTCAACTCAACGGCAGCAAGGTTAAGCGTTGTCGCCGTCGGCGTACCAGAGATGAGTCCCTCTTTCGTCAAAGTCAAACCGACAGGCAGTTTAGTCGCACCATCTTCTTCGAAAGTATATTCTCTCACTCCCCCGTTAATAGTGAGAGATTTTTTAACGTCCGCTGAATACGCAGCATGTAAAATTGCAATCGGTAGCGCAGTGGAATTCGCTACCACTGTCAGTGGAATCGGAGCAGTAACTGTCAACGTCCCTCTCTTGCTTCCCATAACACCAGCCCCATCAATTGCCAACAATTCAAACACATACACACCATGCGTTCCCGACGCCACGATTCCCGAAAGAGCGTTTTCGTGCAACGTCACCGCTGTTGGCCAATCATTTAGAGTATCATGTTCGCCTATACCTTCTTGGCCTTTAACAACATTCTTACGATTTATAAACCTATATGGATCGGCACCACCTGTTGCCACCAAAGGTGCATTGAAGGTAGCCCCCTCCAAAACTGTTGCTGGACTGATATCCCTCACAACAAGAGGAGGTGTTATTAATAACGGAACAATAACCGATGCCGTATTGTTTTTTTTGTTTACCACCGTCACTGTCAGGCCATATCCTTTACCCGCAAGCTCTAACGGTGCCTTACCCGTCAAGCGCAGATGTCCATCTACGTGAGCAGCGGGATCGGCCTTAATGATTTTAAGTGTTAATGCACTCGGCAATTCCGGCAGGATTTTTATATTCGGAGCATCCGATTCTTCAATCTCAAATCCGCCTGGCAGATTGAATATAATCTCATCATTTATTCCACTAGTACCAGTTCCATCTTCAATAACAAATCCGGCCGTGAGACTAATCCCGCCTGAGACATTTGCTTCGATTATACTCTCCTTCGGCTCGTCGTGTCCCGTCACCTTGGACAAGTGAATTTTTCGCGAAACGGTCATTACCCCCGGCGCCACAATTGTCAGTTTATATTCCTTGAACTGGAAATCCCCAATGCTATCAGCAACCTGTACGACAATATTAAATTCCCCTCCTTCTCCCGGAGTTCCAGTTAGCGAATACGTATCCGTAGTGCTGGGTGGAAAACTCACCCCCGCAGGCAACGCCCCCTCATAAAACCACACAAAAGGGGCTTTACCACCAACAACCTTAAAACTCATACCATGCAATGTCACACTGACGTTTTGCGGCTGCGCACTTGGAGCTGTGATTTCCATGAAACCTCCGATTTAATTGACTTCACGATAAAAAATTGACGGTCCAACTATCTTTCAGATTCGCTACCGCTGGTCTTGGGGCCTGTTTACCCGCGCTATCCGTGACGCCAAAATTTCCATGTTTTCTTTTCACTTGAGAATTCAACGAATATGTGTTGCACGCATATCAACGTCTTTTGTTTACGCGACGACCTGTTTCGTCAACTTGAAACCCTTCATCGTCCAATAACAGAGTCCCGAGCGGCAGAGGCCCTCCATAAATATCGGTTGTCAACGTGCCATCCTCCCTCCAGTAAACCGCCCCGCCGTCCACAGTCGTCACACTCAAATTTTGTCGCAGACGAGTGTGGCGACCCGCCGTCATAGGATCACCGCTTACAGGGGATATGATCGATACGTTATTCAATATTGCTAGCGGATTTCCAGAGAATAAACCTGCATAGCGATATAACCATCCCATTTCCGGTTTTTTCCGACGATCAGGGATAATCACCAGCACTTTCGGTTCCCCTGGCTTGTCATCCACCAGTTGCGGACCCTTCGATGTGTCAATGACCGTGTTCCCCGGCTTCGCGAGCAGCCCCGCCAAAGCCTGCGCATCGCCCTTCGCCTGCGCAACTGTCTCGTAGTTCTTCGTGTTCATCAGATCAACGACCTGATCCACAACCTTCGCGTCGATCTCCCTCCCCTTCGGCAGGCCATTGATGTACTCCTGGATCG
>NZ_JBWQQI010000009.1:0-254390 GCF_056619545.1 Paraburkholderia sp. SSBN10T | reverse complement strand
TTCCTCGCGGCTATAGCCCATCTGCGCCGTGCGCGAGCGGTGGCCGAACGAGCGCAGGTCATTCACTCCGTACCAGCGGTGGCTGCGCAATTCTTCGGGGGTCTTTCTCTTGGTGCTCACTTCGCATTACTCCGGAAAACCCAGTCGGTATGGCATTCGCAGCGGCGGGACATGTGCGACAAACTCTTGACCGACGGCATCCGCGTGACATACGCAGCAAATGCATCGCTGCCGGCTGCCGTGGGATGGGTATGTGGACGGCCCGCGGTCCGCATCGTCTTGATGTTGCCGTGCAGAAACGGCGCCAGCGCCTGGGTGTACTTGATATTGGAGAGCAGACTCGCGCATCGCGAACTGGAGGCGAAGCTGCTTTCCTGTGTGAAGCAGTGATTGCTCGGGACGTTGTTCGTATTGCGGAGCGCGGGCTGCGCCGCATCCGTATCGGCGGTCGCGTCGACGCCGGATGCAACTGATGCACCCGCAAATTTGACTGACAACCACTCCAAATCGAACATCCCGTCTCCTCACAATCTTGTTATTTGGACAATCCGCAAGACAAACGCCGCGTCAGATTCCCGCGTGAGGCGGCCCCGATGAGCGAACATACAGAACAGCCGATAATGATGTCAAGCAACTACAAAAGCTGATTTGATCGTAGTTGCTGAGTCACAACACCATAAACCACTGTTTTTATTGCGCTTATCGGCGTGGGTCAGGAAAACCCGAATGTATCACTGCTGCCGACGCTTAACGAACATGACACTAGTAAGACAAATGTGGCCCGTCGGCCGGCCCAGCGGTCGCTGCATGAAACGGGCGTGCCACACGGCGGACGCGCCCCAATCCAATTGGCTTACGCCTGCGCGTTAGCCGCAAGACTCCGTTCGAACACCAGCAGCGCCCGGGCCGCGGCATCCACCGCTGCGTGATGTTCCCGTGGCGTGCTGCTCAGCAGCGGCAGCATATGCCCCATGTCGGCAATGCCCGAGAATGTGACGGCATCGTGCAGCACGCGGATCAGCGAGATGTCGTCGCGTAAGGTTTCGAGCGGCATGAAGGCGTCATAGATACGCTGCGCCTCATCCATGTTGCCCGCCTTGGTGGCGTGCAGCATGGCCGTCACCGCATGCGACGCAATGCAACCCGAGCCGGTCGTCCACGCCGCCAGGCCAAACTCGCGCAGATGCACCAGCGCCGGCCGCTCGCCCATGCCCGACACCACCTTCGCGGCCGGCACGCTTTGCAGCAGGCGGCGCAGATAGGCGTCGTCCGCGGGATTCTCGCGCACGATCGCGTACTTGACCGCGATCAGCGTGCCGCGCTCCACCAGCCGCGCCAGCGTGTCCACGTCCACATAGTTTTCGCTCTTGATGTACAACGTGAGCGGCATGCCGGCCGCGTCGACGATGCGCGTGAGGCCTGCCTCGACGCCTTCGGAGGTCGTAAAGCCGGCCAGCGGCAGCACCATCGCCGTGCGGTACGAGGTCTGCGCGAGGATGCGGGCCTGATCGAGCATCTTGCCGTAGTCCGCACCGATGGCCGGGATCACGCGCGTGTCCGGACCGGCGCTTTCAGCAAGCAGATCGAGCAGCTCGCGGTATTCGCTCACGGCCACGTGGTAGAGGTTTGCGTTGCCGCCGTACAGCAGCGTGCGCAAGCCGCCTGCTTCGATGTGCCGGATCAGCTTCTGGTTTTCCGCCACGTCGAGCGACAGATCGGCGCGGCGCGCCAGCGGCGGCACGGCCATGACGGTCGAGGCAAACTCGCTCTCGTGAATGGGGGACACGTTCATGAGGGCTCTTGTCGGAATGGAGTGGATAACGGACAGGCCGAACGGTAGCACCGCCCTCGCCACGTTGTCAAACAACATAACAAATCGACAAAAACCCCATCTGTAGCGGGACTGAGCGACAGTCGATCCGACATACCCATCAAATGAGAATCATTTGCATTTAGACCAAGCTTGTCTCATCATAAGCGTCATCCCAACATTTCGATGCCGCCTCCGATGAACTCGCCTCTCGCTCTTGAACTGCTCGAACGCACGGCCGCTGTAGATCCGCAAGAGCGCGCGGATGCGGAAATCGCGCTGCAAGCACTGCTGTCGCGTCAGTCGCACTGGCCGCTGATGAGCCCTGGCCCCGACGACCAGGACCTCACCGCGATCTTCGACGCCGCGCTGCGGGCGCCGGATCATGGCCATCTGCGCCCGTGGCGCTTCGTGGTCGTGCGCGGCGCGGCGCGCGCCGCCCTGGGCGAGGTGCTGGTGGACATCGCCTGTGCCCGTTCGCCAGGCACCCCGCGTTCGGCGCATGCGCATCGCGCCCAGAAAGCCCAGGCGGCACCCGTGATCATCGCACTCGGTGCGGCGATCGATAGCGATTCGTCGGTGCCCGAAGTCGAGCAGTTGCTGGCGGTCGGCGCGGCGGCAATGAACATGCTCAACGCCATCCACGTGCTCGGTTATGGCGGCTTCTGGGCCACCGGCGCGGACAGCTACGATCCAGCGATGCAAACGGCGCTCGGATTCGAGCCATCGGAGCGGCTGCTCGGCTTCCTGTTCGTCGGCACGCCGCAACCGAATCAACGCCCCGCCACACGGCCCGCGCACACCGCGTTCGTACGCGAGTGGACCGGTCCGGCGTAGAAGCTGACGGCGGCCGTTTGAGCGCTTGCGCGGCGTCCCGGCTCGACAAC
This sequence comes from Paraburkholderia sp. SSBN10T, assembly GCF_056619545.1. Lineage (NCBI taxonomy): Bacteria > Pseudomonadati > Pseudomonadota > Betaproteobacteria > Burkholderiales > Burkholderiaceae > Paraburkholderia > Paraburkholderia sp. SSBN10T. Next base: position 251,693 of record NZ_JBWQQI010000009.1, on the reverse strand, counting down.
CCGCACACTGAGCGACACCCTCCGCGGGCACTGCGCGCCACGACATCCGGCGGCATGCCCCATACGGGAGCAACATCTCTTCCAGTTCAGCTTGGAGGTCCTATGTATTTCCTCATTCCATCTGCACAGCCGTATACGCTGCTCGACGAATCGCTAGCGCAACATCCCGACGTTGCCGAGCAAACGGTGCTGACGGCGCTTCGAACCTGGATGCGCCCACGCTGCGATTCGGTGCGCAAAAACGAGAGCTGGCGTGCCGTGCTGTCCGACGCCGGTCTTTGCGCCGACAGCCTGCTCTGTTTCGATGTGCTGATGAATTCGCTCACCGACGAGTCGTGCCGGCCACTCGATACGCGCTGCCGCTGCGCGAGCGATCTCGCCAAGGATGAGGCCACCCTGCTGCAAACCCTAGCTCTGCTGCAACGCATGCGCAACGACGAGGCGATTGCCTTGCTCGACGACCGGTTGCCGCGACCGGCATCGGGCGTCGCGCTAAAAGTGGCTCGCTGGTTCGCGTTCTGGCTGCTCGATGCGGGACTCGAGATCCGCGTGCGCGAGCGGCGCGTCACCTATGTGCATTGAGGGCGTCTCCGGCATGAAGAGCGCCCGCCGCCGCACGCACAACACTTATTGCGCGCCGAGCTTCTTGATCAGCACGTCCAGTTGCGCCATTTCCTCGGGGGTGAGGTCGGTGAGCGGAGCGCGCACCGGGCCGGCATCGTGGCCCACCAGCTTCGCGCCGGCCTTGACGATGCTCACCGCGTAACCCTGGCGGCGATTGCGGATCGCCAGATACGGCAGGAAGAACTCGTCGAGCAGCTTGCCCACCGTGGCATGATCGTCGGCGGCAATCGCCCGGTAGAACGCCATCGCCGTCTTCGGAATGAAGTTGAACACCGCCGACGAGTACACCGGCACACCCAGCGCCTTATACGCCGCAGCATAAACTTCCGCCGTCGGCAGGCCGCCCAGGTAAGAGAAACGGTCGCCGAGGCGGCGGCGAATCGTCACCATCGCTTCGATCTCGCCCACGCCGTCCTTGAAGCCGATCAGATTCGGGCAGCTATCGGCCAGACGTTCGAGCATGTCCGCGTTGAGCTTCGAATTGGCGCGGTTATAGACGATCACGCCCATGTTCTTGACCGACTTGCAGACCTGCTCGACGTGCGCGGCGATGCCTTCCTGCGACGCTTCGGTCAGATAGTGCGGCATCAGCAGCACACCCTTCGCGCCGAGGCGCTCGGCTTCCTGCGCATATTCGATCGCCACGCGCGTCGGGCCGCCGGCGCCGGCCAGAATCGGCACCTTGCCCTTGCAGGTTTCCGTGGCAGTGCGAATCACATTCGTGTAGTCGCTCCTGGTCAGCGAGAAGAACTCACCGGTGCCGCCCGCCGCGAACAGCGCCGTCGCGCCATACGGTGCGAGCCATTCGAGACGTGCCGCGTAGGTGTCGGCGCGGAAGTCGCCGTTCGCATCGAAGTCGGTTACGGGGAAGGACAGCAGGCCTTCGGAAACAATCGCTTTGAGTTCTTGAGGGGTCGTCATGATCGGATCAGGTTCAAGTTTGGGTCAAGGTGAACAGCCGGTGAACGGCCGCGCGGGCCGTTGCCGGTTGCCGGGTCCAGGTTCGAATCAGCGCACGAGGCACGAACGCTTGTTGTCGAACTTCCAGTTCGGAATCAGGTACTGCATGGCGACGCCGTCATCGCGTGCGCCCAGGCCGTGCTGCTGATACAGCGCATGCGCCCGCTCCAGCGCGTCGGTGTCGAGCTCGATGCCAAGGCCCGGCGCTTGCGGCACCTTGACCTTGCCGCCGACGATCTGCAGCGGATTGCGCGTCAGGTGCTGGCCGTCCTGCCAGATCCAGTGCGTGTCGATGGCGGTAATCTTGCCGGGCGCTGCCGCTGCGACGTGCGTGAACATCGCAAGAGAAATGTCGAAGTGATTGTTCGAGTGCGAACCCCACGTCAGGCCCCAGTCGTTGCACATCTGCGCGACGCGCACCGACCCCTGCATGGTCCAGAAGTGCGGATCGGCAAGCGGAATATCTACGGACTGCAGTTGAATCGCGTGCCCCATCTGACGCCAGTCGGTCGCGATCATGTTGGTCGCGGTCGGCAAGCCGGTCGCGCGGCGAAATTCAGCCATCACCTCGCGTCCCGAGTAGCCGTTCTCCGCGCCGCACGGGTCTTCCGCATAGGCCAGCACGTCGTGCTGGTCGCGGCACAGACGCACGGCTTCCGCCAGAGACCACGCGCCGTTCGGGTCGAGCGTCACGCGTGCAGCCGGAAAGCGTTCCGCCAGGGCCGTCACCGCTTCGATCTCGGCGTCGCCAGCCAGCACGCCCCCTTTGAGCTTGAAGTCGTTAAAGCCGTAGCGCGCCTGCGCGGCCTCGGCGAGCCGCACCACCGCCTCCGGCGTCATCGCTTCTTCGGTGCGCAAGCGCTCCCAGGCGTCGCGCCCCTCGGCGCCGTTCGCATACGGCAGATCGGTCTTGTTGCGGTCGCCGATGTAAAACAGGTAGCCGAGCATCTCGACTTCGTCGCGCTGCTGGCCTTCGCCAAGCAAGGCGGCAACCGGTACGTCCAGATGCTGCCCAAGCAGATCGAGCAGGGCCGCTTCGAGCGCGGTCACGGCGTGAATCGTGGTGCGCAGGTCGAAGGTTTGCAAGCCGCGTCCACCCGCGTCGCGATCGGCGAACTGCGTGCGGGCCCGGTTCAGGACCGCTTGCAGGTTGCCGATCGACTGACCGACGACAAGCGGCCGCGCGTCGTCGATGGTCTTGCGGATGCTTTCGCCGCCAGGCACTTCACCTACCCCGGTGTGACCGGCGCTGTCGCGCAAAATCACGACGTTGCGGGTGAAGAACGGCCCGTGCGCACCGCTCAGGTTCAGCAGCATGCTGTCACGGCCGGCGACCGGCACGACGCGCAACTCGGTGACGACCGGCGTGGCGTTCGACTGGATGGGTTTCGTAGACATTAAGGTAGGACCTTTGAGGTAATAGAGCCGACTGGCAGAGTTCGTTGAATGGCGGTTCGCATGCTTAGTGGGCTTCGCGATGCAGCGGTCGCACCAACCCGTCGCGAGGCACGCGACGATTGCGGGTCAGGAACGCGGCCGCGGCGGCGATCAGCGACGCCACGCCAAGGCCATACAGGCCGCCGCTAATCGAGCCGGTATGCTGCTGCAGATAACCAAACGTGGCAGGCGCAAAGAAGCCGCCCAGATTGCCGACCGAGTTGATCAGCGCAATCACCGCAGCGGCCACCCGCGTGTCCAGATACCCTTGCGGGATCGGCCAGAACAGCGACGAAGCGGCCTTAAAGCCGATTGCCGAAAAACAGATTGCAACAAACGAGAACACCGGATTGCCGGAGGTCGAAGCGAACAGCCCACACGCCGCAATCACCAGTGCGCCGGCCAGCCATGCTTGCTGGAAGCGCCACCTGGCGGACAACACGGCGAAGCAGTACATGGCGACCATCGCGATGAGCCAAGGGATCGCGTTGTACAGGCCCACCTGGAAATCCGAGAGTCCGCCCATCTTGCGAATGATGGTCGGCAACCAGAAGGTGGCCGCGTAAATCGTCAATTGAATCGCGAAGTACAGAAAGCAGAACAGCAGGATTTGCGGATCTTTCAGCAACTTCATGGGCGGCAGATGCGCGCCGCCGAGCGCCTCGCGCTCGGCCTGCTCTTTGGCGATCGACGCGTGCAGAACCTGCTGCTCTTCGACGGTGAGCCAGGCGGCGTCGCGAATGCGCGATTTCAGCAGCACCCAGCTTACGCCGCACAGCACGATCGAAAAACCGCCTTCGATCAGGAACATCCATTGCCAGCCTTGCAGACCGAGTCCGCGCACGGACAGCAGGCTGCCGGTAATCGGACCGGACAGCACCGACGCAAACGCCGAACCGGAGAGAAACACCGCCACCGCTTTGCCGCGCTCTTTCTGCGGCAGCCATTGCGTGAAATAAAACACCACGCCTGGGAAAAAACCCGCCTCGGCCACGCCGAGCAGAAAACGCAGCACGTAGAACGAGGTGTCGTTCCACACGAACGCCATCGCCGCCGCCACCAGACCCCACGTCCCCATGATGCGCGTGAGCCATGCGCGCGCGCCGTACTTTTGCATCAGGACATTCGACGGTACTTCGAACAGCGCGTAGCCGACGAAGAACAGGCCGCTACCGAGACCGTAGGCAGCCGCACCGATCCCCAGGTCCGACTGCATATGCGAATTGACGAAACCGATATTCACGCGGTCGATGTAGTTCGCAATGAACATGATCAGGAAGAGCGGCAGCACATGCCGCTTCACCTTCGAGACCGCGGACTCGAGCGGATCGATCGCCGAGGTGGAAGCAGAGGCCAAGGTTGTCTCCTTGCAAGAAGGAGTATGCGGTCAAGCTCGCCTGCTCCCTCGATATACGTTGTCTGACGACAGTCTACTCTTTTTCATCTCGCGCTTCCAACCAAGTGTTTACCCTGAACTTCCCGCATGAACGATTGATGAAGAAAGGCTTTTCGAACGTAGTTCAAGCCATATAAGTCTTGTAGCCCGCCAGCCAGCCTCTATCAGGGCAGCTAAATTGCTCGTTCATCACGGCTCGTTATACGATGACCGATATCAAATCCGTCCTTATAGGAGACCTCGTGTAGATTTGCGGCGCAGACGGGATGGGCAGATCGTGCGCGGCTGAGGGTAGCGACGCACACCGCGGTAGCCTTTGGCGCACGCAGCATGAAAAAAGCGGCCTTGCGGCCGCTTTTTTCTGGCGTAACTCATAGCGCTTCAGACCGCGCGTTCCACACCCTGTTCCGCCGGAGCGCTCAAACGGCGCAGCCGTTCCCGGCTGCTCGAAAGATGCATGCGCATGGCCGCCCGCGCGCCTTCGGGATCGCGCCGCACGATGGCGTCGAGAATGCCTTCGTGTTCGATATTGACACGCGCCATATACGCGACGGGATCGCTCTGGGCGAGGCTCGGCGAGTCGACGCGATGGCGCGGAATCAGCGCCGTGCCCATCTGCGTGAGAATGTCCACGAAATAACGGTTGCCTGTGGCGCTCGCCACCGCGACGTGAAAACGCAAATCCGCGGCGGCGCTATCGCCACCGGCGCGGCTGGTCGCCTCGATGGCGTCCAGCGCCGCGCGAATATTGGCGATGTCGCGCTCGCTCGCGCGCTGCGCGGCGAGCCCTGCGCACTCGGTTTCCAAGCTGATGCGCAGTTCCATTACCGACAGCAGATCGGCCAGCGTGGTAGCCGGCACCATTTCGAGGCCGAGCGGTTCGCGGCGCGGCTCGAGCACGAAACTGCCGATGCCATGGCGCGTTTCGATCACGGCGTTCGCCTGCAGACGCGAGATGGCCTCGCGCACCACGGTGCGGCTGACACCGAGTAGCGACATCAACGTGGTCTCGGTGGGCAGCTTGTCGCCTGGCTTGAGCGCGTGCGAAGCAACCTGTTCGTTGATGTAGTTCACCACCCGGTCAGCAAGACTTCCGCGCGCGCGCTGCGGCGGCGTGGTGAGAGCGGGGGAAGCGGTCATCGAAGACCTCCTGGTTGTATGCTGACGCGTCCATTATACGTTGTCCTACAACGCAAAACGGCGCATTTGCGCACCAACCAAGGCGGTTCCCAAGTATCTAGCACCGTTGACGAACGGCGCGCCGGCGCCAAACACCGTGCGTTTTGCAAGCGCGCCGCAGACGATGTCAGATGACCCGTGAGGACATTCGAAGGCGCGTTGTCCGCGCCGCTTCTTGCCTGGACTTCAACCGCCCAAGCCTGAGGCCGCAGACCTCAAGCCTCGGGCCGATCGGCACGCGTGGCCCAGAAAGCCTTTTGCACGCGCATGATTTCATCCTCCACTTCCGCGACCGGCCCGATCAGCTCGACCGGTTTCTGGCAATGATCGAAGACATAGCGCGACGACACGCTCATGGTGGGATTTTCCGCGTGATTGCCGGTGGCCTGCAGCAACTGCTGCTCCGTCATGCCGAACACCACGCGGCCGATGTTCGCCCAGTACGCCGTGCCCGCGCACATGCAGCAAGGCTCCACCGAGGTGTAGAGCGTGCAGCTCCACAAGTACTGCGGCGTGAAGTTCAGCGCGGCGACGCGGGCCAGCACGGACTCGGCATGGTTGACCGTGTCGACATTGCCCTGCTCCATCAAGACGGTTTCCTGGTCGGGACCGACCAGGATCGCGCCGAACGGATGATGGCCGAGCAAGGTCGCACGTTCCGCAATCGCGCTCGAATGCCGGAGATGGCGCACGATCTGTTCTTGCGTCGGCGGCAAACCTTGCGGCGGGTAAACGGATGCGTCGCCGGCGGCAGCGGACCCGGGCACGATGGTGAGGCTCACTTGGGCACGGTGCCGTCGACGCCCTGCACGAACCAGTTCAGACGCGACAGGTCCACATCGCTCAGCGTCTGGCCCGCCGCCACCTTGACGGCCCCGCCCTGATCCTTGAGCGGGCCGGCGAACGGATCGAACTTGCCGTCGATGATCTCCTGGCGCTTCTGCGCCAGCGCCTTTTGCGCAGCCGGGGAAACGGCGTCGGTGTTGATGTCGGCAAGATCGATGGCTTTCTCCTTGAGCCCCCACCAGACCGGCGCGTTAGTCCAGTTGCCCGCTTGCACCTGCTGGATCAGATGGGTGTAGTAGACGCCCCAATAGCTCACGCATGCGCCCAGTTGAGCGTTCGGACCGAACTTCTTCATGTCCGAATCCCAGCCGAACGCATGCACTTTCTTCTGCTCGGCGGTCTGCATGGTGGCCGTGGAGTCGGTGTTCTGGATCAGCACATCCGCGCCTTCGCCGATGAGGGTCTCGGCCGCCTGCTTTTCGCGGCCCGGATCGAACCAGCTATTGATCCAGATGACCTTGACCTTCGCATTCGGATTGACCGAGCGCGCCCCGAGCGTGAATGCATTGATATTGCGCACCACCTCCGGCACCGGCACCGAGCCGACGAAGCCAAGCGTATTGGTCTTGGACGTATAGCCGCCGACGACGCCCGCAAGGTAAGCGCTCTGATACGTGCGCACATCGTAGGTGCCGAAATTTGCGGCCTTCTTGTAGCCGGTCGCATGCTCGAACACACTGTCGGGGAAGTCCTTCGCGACCTTCAGCTCGAAGTCCTGGTAGCCGAAGCTGCTGCCCACGACGATCTTGTTGCCCTTCGCCGCGAGGTCGCGGAAGACGCGTTCGGAATCGGCCGATTCGGGGACGTTCTCGACCCGGGTTACCTTGATCTTGTTGCCGAATTGCGCTTCGATCGCCTTGACGCCCTGCTCGTGCGCATAGGTCCAACCCGCATCGCCGGGGTTGCCAAGATAGACGAAGGCGACGCCGAGCGGCTGGGCCGTATCGGCGTAGGCGCTAAGCCCGAGGCCGAGGCTGGCTACCGCGAGGACGGTAGCCGTCATGCGGAATAGATGGCGAAGCGCGCGGGGCATCTCTGCTTTCATAAACGTTTCCATGGCGGGTTGGGCGGCGCCTCGAGCAGGCGCCGGTTTAGGGGAACATCAGCAGGGGCATATTCAAAGGCCAATTTGCCGATAAATATTTGCTGACGTTATCCCCGCCATAACGGAATCGATATTTGGCGTGCGATAGCCGCGTTGTCACTGTCAGTCGTGCGTACTCGCCTTTTCTTTCACGGGCACCCAGACTTCCACCGTGCCCGTGCCCTCGATGGGATTGAAGTCCTCGCTATAGCGCTCGAACTCGGGTGCTTCCGCGGCCCCCAGACCCGACGCCGGCAACCAGTGATTGAAGATGTTGTAGAAGGTCTGATGCAGGGTCGAGACATGGCCCTTGTGCTCGAACACGGCGTAACGCTGCGGATCGAGCTTGATCGATCGAAACGACGCTGGAATGCCCTGCGCCGTGCGCACTTCCACGCCGGCTATGTAATCAAAACTGCAGTCCGCACCGGGGTTGCAGCACACGCCATAGGTGGCGCCGCCCACCTGGCCGGGGACATGACCGATATGCGGACTGAAGGACTGCCACAGCACGGGGATGCCTTCATTGGTTTCGAACGTAAAGCGCCCGCCGAAGCCGGCGATCACGAACGCGCCGCGGGTCTCGAAACGCGGCGCAGGAAGATCGACATTTTTCAGCTCTTTCATACGTATAGGCTCCACAAGTCGAAGGTCGGTCAGCACGCGGCGGCTTCGCACTTCGTCCGGCGTGATGCCGAACAGATCGTGGAAGGCACGCGTGAACGCCTCGTGAGAACCATAGCCGTTGTCGAGCGCCACGCTGAGGATATCCGGCGCGCCCTGGACGAGCATCCGCGCCGCCCGGGTAAGGCGGCGCGCCCGCACATAGCGCATCACCGGCCAGCCCGTGCCGATGGCAAACATGCGCGAGAGCCCAAAGCGTGAGAGCTCGCAGGTGGCGGCAATCCGATCAAGCGTCAGTTCGTTGCACAACTCGATCTCGATGAACCAGAGCGCTTTCCCGATTGGATCCATGGTGTTCCTGAAGACGTCATGCCGCCAATATATGACATCGACGAGGCGGTCATTTGATCGTTCTTGCGCGGCTGCGCCGAAGGCTGCGAGGCGGTCGGAACCGGCGAGGCTGAGCGCCTCGCCTCATGGACATTCGCCCCGAGGACGCCTTTGCTCGCGCGCAGACGCCCTCGGGATTTGCGTCAGCCTCTCGTCAAACTTCGCGGTTCGCGTCGATCACCGTCAATGCCGCCATATTGATGATCCGGCGCACCGTGGAGCTCGACGTCAGAACGTGAACCGGTGCATTGGCGCCCAACAGGAACGGCCCCACCGCCACGTTGCTGCCCGCCGCGGTCTTCAGCAGATTGTAGGCAATGTTGCCCGAGTCGACATTCGGGCACACCAGCAGGTTCGCCGCCCCCTTTAGACGCGACATCGGCAGGATGCGCGAGCGCAGCGCCTCGTCGAGCGCGCAATCGCCGTGCATTTCGCCATCCACTTCCAGCGTGGGCGCCTGCTGCGTGACCAGCTCGAGCGCACGCCGCATCTTCGCGCCGGACGCCGAGCTGCCCGAGCCGAAGTTCGAACGCGACAACAGCGCCACCTTCGGCACCAGGTTCAAGCCCTTCATGCTGTGCGCCGCGGCAATCGTGAATTCGGCAATCTGCTCGGCAGTCGGATCGTCGTTCACGTGAGTGTCCACCAGCGCGATGGTGCGGTCGTCGAGCAGCAGGATGTTCATGGCCGCATACGTTTGTGCGCCAGCCTTCTTGCCGATCACCTGATCGACGAAGCGCAGGTGATCGTGATACGCACCCACGGTGCCGCACACCATGCCGTCGGCGTCGCCGAGCTTCACCATCATCGCGCCGATCAGCGTGAGGCGGCGGCGCATCTCGACGCGCGCCATCTCCTTCGTGATGCCGTCACGGCACATCAATTCCCAGTAAGTCGTCCAGTATTGATGGAATCGTTCGTCATACTCAGGATTCGTCACTTCGACATCTTGGCCGAGGCGCAAACGCAGGCCGTACTTTTCGATCCGCGCCATCAGCACTTCGGGACGGCCAACCAGAATCGGACGCGCGAGCTTTTCATCGACGATCACCTGGACCGCTCGCAGCACACGTTCTTCCTCGCCTTCGGTAAACACGATGCGCGACTTGCCGCCCTCGCGGACAATCTGCCGTGCCGCGGCGAACAGCGGCTTCATGAAAGCGCCGGAGCGGTAGACGAACTGCTGCAGTTGTTCGGTGTAGGCCTCAAGGTCCTGCAGCGGGCGCGTGGCGACGCCGCTTTCCATCGCGGCCTTGGCCACGGCCGGCGCGATGCGCACAATCAGACGCGGATCGAACGGCTTCGGGATGATGTAGTCGGGGCCGAAAGAGACGCCATATGCGCCGTATGCCGCGGCGACCACTTCGTTCTGCTCTTCCTCGGCCAGCGCGGCAATCGCGTAGACCGCCGCCTTTTCCATTGCGGGCGTAATGGTGGTTGCGCCCACATCCAGTGCGCCGCGGAAAATATACGGGAAGCACAGGACGTTGTTGACCTGGTTCGGATAGTCGGAGCGGCCCGTCGCAATCACGGCGTCGTCACGCACGGCCTGCACCTCGGCCGGCGAGATTTCCGGCGTGGGGTTGGCCAGCGCGAGGATCAATGGGCGCGCCGCCATGCGCTTCACCATCTCCGGCTTCAGCACGCCGCCCGCGGACAGGCCGAGGAACACGTCGGCATCCTCGATCACCTCGGCCAGCGTACGCGCCGACGTGTTCTTTGCGAAGCGCGCCTTTTGCGGATCCATCAGCGTGGTGCGGCCTTCGTACACCACGCCTTCGATGTCCGTCGCCCAGATATTCTCGATCGGCAAGCCGAGTTCCACCATCAGTTCGAGACAGGCCAGCGCCGCTGCGCCGGCTCCCGAAGTGACGACCTTGACCTCCTTGATGCTCTTGCCCACCACCTTCAGACCGTTGATGAAAGCGGCGCTCACGGTGATCGCCGTGCCGTGCTGGTCGTCGTGGAAGACCGGAATCTTCATCCGCTCGCGCAGCTTGCGCTCGACCGTGAAGCATTCCGGCGCCTTGATGTCTTCCAGGTTGATGCCGCCGAAGGTCGCTTCAAGACCCGCGATGATGTCGACCAGCTTGTCAGGATCGGTCTCGTTGATCTCGATGTCGAACACGTCGATGCCGGCGAACTTCTTGAACAGCACCGCCTTGCCTTCCATCACCGGCTTGGACGCCAGCGCGCCGATGTTGCCCAGTCCCAGCACCGCGGTGCCGTTCGTGATGACGCCCACCAGATTGCCGCGCCCGGTAAAGCGAAACGCGTTGATCGGATCAGCGGCAATTTCCTCGCAAGCCGCCGCGACGCCGGGGGTATAGGCGAGCGCGAGGTCTCGCTGCGTCACCAGCGGCTTGGTGGCGGTAACCGCCGTTTTTCCCGGAACAGGGAATTCGTGGTAGTCGAGTGCGGCCTGGCGATCCGTCGTATTCATGTTCTGAGCTCTATGGTTAGGCGCGTTGTCGGCGCGAATCAGGTGTCAGGCCATTCTATGCACGAGTCATAAGAACAATATTTGGAGTTAATATGCCCCCATCATGTTTTCCTAATGGCTCGGCACCTTCATGGCGGCTTTCGATCCCAACGCGGTGGTCCGCAAGCTGGCCTCGCGGCTGAAAATGCGGCACCTCACGTTGCTGCTGCAGATTCAGCAACATGGCTCGCTCACGCGTGCCGCCGAACATCTGGCGAGCAGTCAGCCCGCCGTCACCAATGCACTGGCGGAACTGGAGGACATGTTCGGAGCGCCGCTGTTCGACCGCTCGGCCCGCGGCATGGCGCCAACGGCGCTGGGCCAGGTGGTGCTGGCGAGAGCGCGGGCGATGACCGAAGATCTCGACCATCTGGTGCGGGAAATGGAGGCCGTGGCCTCCGGACACGCCGCGCACCTCCATATCGGCGTGATCCCGTTCATTCCCGGCCAGATGGTGTCGACGGCGATCCAGCGCACTCGCCCGGAAGGCGATCGCCGCTTGACCGTCACGATTCATGAGGGCACCAGCGAGCAGTTGCTCATGCAATTGCGCGACCATACGGTGGATATCGTGATCGGTCGCGCCTCATCGTCTCTGGATCTGCAGCAGGTCAGGGTCGAGGTGTTGTACCGCCAGCAACCCCGGCTGATCGCCAGCCGCCGCCTCGCGGCCCGCCTTGCACGCGGCCGGCTGGACTGGCAAAAGCTCGTGGAGCTCGACTGGATCCTCGGCGCACCGAACACGCCCATGCGCGAGCAGGTCGCCGATATTTTTCTCGGCGCCGGTTTGACGCCGCCGACGCCGATTGTCGAGAGCTATTCCTCCAAGCTGATCGGCGAGATGATCGTCGCGGGCGAGCAATCGGTGTCCATCGTTCCGGCGGATATCGCCGAGGAACTGGTACGCATCGCGGGCGTCGCGATCGTGCCTTACTCGTTCGAATGGACCTTGTCGCCGATCGCGCTATTCACACGCCTGAACGAAGCTCAGCGGATGTCCGGCCGATTGTTCGCTGCTTCGCTTCGTCAGGTATGCCAGGAGATTTATTCACGACCTGCGACGTCCTGAGCGCGAAGGCAAGACGCGAACACTGCTGTGTGAAACAATCCATACCCGATATCTGACCGGCGTTACCCGGAAGCGGAACGTGCGGGGTGCTTCGCTCAGTTCGCCTGCTTGCTGACGATCACCAACCCGCGCGAAAGACCACTGACGCTATCGACCGCTTGCGAGCCTGCATACAACTGCGCGATGGGCACCCACACCGCCGGGTACTTGTACCTTGCGACATCAAGTACAAGCGCGCTGTCGCTGGCCGCGTCGTAGGCCGCGAGCGGCGACCAGTGTCCTCCGCCTGTCTCGCCGATCTCCACACGTCTAAAGTTCAGCAACGCGAAGCGGTCGTCGTGCCCGGTCGTTTCGCGGATCAGATCGCGAAACTGTGCGAGCGTCAGGTCGCCGGAATGGAATTTCTTGACCGCGACCGGGAATTTGCTCAGGACCGCACTGAGCTGATCGAGCGTCATGCCCTCTCGCGAGACGCGGGCCGCATCGGCAATCTGCGGGTCAACGCCGCGGAAAAAGTCCTGTTGAGAAAAGTACGGGAAATCGGGGTATTGGGTCGACTCGGGACGTTTGATACCTAATGCATTTAATGCCATAACCGAGCTCGCCACCGAACAGTACGCCTCGTTTTTCTGCGTTTCGAAGTATTCGGACAGCGGCCAATATGATTGATTGTCGCGGCTGGAGATGAGGCGCTTCTGTCCTTCGGGTTGCATCAACGCTACGAGGTTCGGCGGGACAGGTAACGGGCCGTCTGCGGAACGGATCGCCGTTGACAAAGCCGCGTGACTCTCGGTGGCCGGCGGCGACGCGCAGCCGGACAATGCGACCAGCAATACAGCGGCAACCCAGACGAGCGGACGCTTGAAGCGGGCAGAGCGGAGCAATGAGTGGTGGGACATCTTGGCCTTCTCTCGCGGATGATTTCGAACGACTGCTTGCCTGGACGCTGCACCAACGCCCAACCGGTGCGCCTCGATTTTTAACACGAAACCGGTCCGCGCGTGAGGGACGCCCAAGCGCGCCGCGCAGGCGGCCGCGCACAACTGCACAGCGTTATCATCGCAGGATCACCTGATCCCGGCGCGGCCTGGCCGCGCAATTGACATAGCGACGAGTCCCTTAATGACAACGATCTGCGAGGCGCAATTCCCCCAACACCTCGAAGCCGTTCGCGCCATCTTCCGTGAGTACGCGGCAAGCCTGGGCATAGACCTGAGCTTCCAGGATTTCGAAGCCGAACTCGCGGACCTGCCCGGAAAATATGCGCCACCGCAAGGCCGTGTCCTGCTCGCCTGGCGCGATGCAACGGTGATCGGCAGCGTGGCGCTGCGTCCGCTGGACGAGGCGATTTGCGAAATGAAGCGTCTCTACGTCCGCCCCGCCGGACGAGGTGAACAGCTCGGCAAGCGATTGGCCGAACACCTCCTGCGCGTCGCAAAGGAGACCGGCTACAGGAAAATCCGCCTCGATACGCTCCCGGACATGCAGGCGGCGCAGCATCTCTATGCGTCGCTCGGGTTCGTCGATATACCGGCCTACGTTTTCAATCCCGTCGCAGGCACGCGGTTTCTCGAACTGGACCTGACAGTCACGCAAGAGGCCCGGCACCCGTAACGCCGAAGGCGAATTTCCCGCTTCGCATCGCGCGACGGCCGTTCGTATCGACAGCGCTGTCGTTTCACACCAGGTCGTAACCTCCGTCAAGGTCCAAATGGCTCCTCCATTGTGAAGGCAGTCCACGCGACCGTCCCAAACTTCATCTCGCGAGGAGGTAACGATGAACACCATATCGTCGTCTTATTTGAGTCCCACTACGCAAAGTACTCCGTCCACGTCTACGCAAGGCAGCGCGGACCAGGCGGTCGAGCAGTTGCTGCAGGACATCGAGACGCTGCTCGAGGACGCGAGCGGCAACGGTTCGGGCTCGAGCTCGGGCAGCGGCGGTTCGGGTCTCGGCGGCGGCTCGAGCGGCCTGCCGCAAAGCAGCAGCACTCTGCCCTCTACGGGTGGACTGCCCTCCACGGGCGGATTGCCGGGCGGTAGCGGCACCACGGGCGCACAAGGCGGCGCGGGCGCAACGGGCGCCGGTGCAGCGGGCCAGAACCTGCATGACGTGAAAATCAATTCCACGGCGGGCGGCGAAGCGTTGCATCTGCAGGAAGACAGCCAGGGCAATCTGTACAACGGCAGCGGCGACTCCGTGGGCCGTGTCAACTCGGACGGTTCGGTGTCGCTGAACTCGGGCGCGACGAAGGAAATCCAGCGCCTCGAAACTGGCGGCAACCCGTTCTCCGTGCTCAACGGTTCGGCGGCCAAGCCGGAGAAGGGCGATGGCGGCGACGCTGTGTTCTCGTCATCGGAAGTCACGGTGGAAGCAGGCGACCTGAATCAGACCAACGACTTCTGATAAAGCTGTATCCAGGACGCCGCTGGTCACGCACATCGGAGGACCGCGATGCCGGCAAACAACGTCGCGGCGTACCTGTCATGCCGTGACGATGTAATCGGACTGCTGTTGAAGATCTTCACGCTCGGTTTGAAGGATGCCCCGCGTGAGGATCTCGAAGACATGCTTCTGGCGTTGCGAGTCTTGCGCCGCGACGCGCTGCCGATCGATCTCGGCGAAGTTCGCCTCCATATCCGCGACGCGGACTGGATCGGCGCCGTGCGTCTGCTCAAGCGCCTCGAATGGGCCGAGCGCACCAATACAGCATCGATTGCCTTGCTGGCCGGCTGCCTGTTCAAGCTCAACGACAGCGAATGGCGTCGCTACGCCGCCAAAGTGCTCCGGGATGGCGGCAACCCTGCTGCTCTCGCGCTGGTCGGAAAATTCATGCAGATCGGCGAAACCTCGCGGCCCGTGCACGAGGTCGCGGGCGGCGACGAGTTGCGCACCCGCATTGCAGACGTATTGCATCGTGGCGGGCCGTCGGCGTTTTAGCTGGCTCGTCACTTTCAGCAGGCCCTTCATCCAGGTGGCTGGGACAACCGATCTGAGCCACCCATTCTGATAGCGTAGACTTGCCGGACAGCGGCACGGTCAGCGGATTGGCAATGCCGCTTGACCTGATCTGCCTCACGCGCTCAGCGATGCGCAACTCGAACCCTATGCAAAGGAAACGGCATGCTGACCGTCCACCACCTTGGGAAATCTCAGTCCGAGCGAATCGTATGGCTCTGCGAAGAGCTTGGCATTCCGTACGAACTCAAGCTTTACGCCCGCGACCCCGTCACCCGGCTCGGGCCGCCTGAATACAAGGCGTTGCATCCACTAGGCACGGCGCCGATCATCTCCGACGGCAATGTCGTGCTGGCCGAATCCACGGCAATCATGGAATACATCATGACGAAGTACGGCAACGGCGGCCTCGTTCCGGCCGCAACCGACCCCACCTTCGCCGACTATCTATACTGGTTCCACTTCGCGAACGGCTCGTTGCAGCCCAACCTCGGGCGCAGCATGATTCTCAGCCGGGTGGATCTGCCGGTGGACAACCCGACGCTGAAGTGGGTTACGAGCCGCCTCGATCTCGTGATGGGTCTCGTCGAAAAGCGCCTGGGTGAGAAAGACTATTTGGCGGGCGATGCGTTTACCGCAGCGGATATCGTCACGGTGTTTTCGCTTACGACGATGCGGCTGTTCCTGCCGATGGACCTATCGCTATACCCGAATATTCTCGCTTATTTGCAGCGCATCGGCGCCCGCGATGCGTATCGCCGCGCGATTAAAAAAGGGGACCCTGACCTGGTACCAATGCTGACCTGAGTGCGTCTAAGGCTGGAGAACGGGCAACGGTCTTTTAATCCGTTTGTCACAGGTTCGAGTCCCGTACGGCCTGCCAAGAAAATCAAAGGGTTACAGCCTTTCGCCTGTAACCCTTTGTCCGTTTACGGCTTCATGTAGGCATTGTGCGTAACGTGGCGCGCTTTTGGCACTGTTTTGGACGTGTTGTCACATCGCGACTGCGCCACCTTCGATCACGAAGTGTGCGGCGTCGACGCCCGGCGCAAAGAATCTCCAATCTTCATCTCCGGGCGCCCCATCCGGCGTAATAACGAGGCGCAGCCCTTTGGACAGTGAGATGTACGCTCCACCAGACTCGTTCGCAATCACGCTTTCAACAACCGCCGGACCGGACGTAACAAACAGATTATGGATTTTCTCGGTTGTTCGGTTTATTTCGTCATCCGATGCAACAAGATCAGCGTGCGTAGCAAATATGCTGCCCACTTGTTCAATTTTCCAACCGCACTGGATATGCAGTGCCCACAGTCCGCCTTCTAGCACGGTGCCTCTGCGGGTCGTGTATTGCTTAAGCGGGCCGAAGTGCAATGTAAGCATATCTGCCGCATGGCTAACTGCACTGGCGTTCAAGCCAACGAGAACCGATAGGCAGCTTTGAATTTCTTTCTTGGTGTCCGTCATTCGCCGCCTCCAAACATGTCTTGTGCGCGTTGCATGATTTCGTGATAGCCAAGCCCCTGTTTGCTGATCTCTTGATGCAGTTCTTGGATCTGACCTCGGTTTAGGCCCAACGCTTTAACAACATCCCTGAATTGCTTGTTTTGCGCCTGATTATTGCTCAATCAGCCTGATAAAGCTTGATCACCGCCGAAAAGTCCAGCCGACCCGCACCTTTGGTGCTCATCGCCTGATACAACTGCTGCGCGAGCGCACCGAGATAGACCGGCTGGCGGACCTGTTTCGCCGCGTCCGTAGCAAGACCAAGATCCTTCAGCATCAGATCCGTACCAAAGCCGCCCGTATAACCGCGCGACGACGGCGCCGTTTCGATCACGCCCGGGAACGGGTTGTAGGTATCCGAACTCCAACAGCGCCCCGTGGACGTGTTTATGATCCCGCCCAGCACCTTCGGATCGATACCGAGCGCCGCGCCCAGCGACATGGCTTCCGCGACACCAGCCATCGTGATGCCGAGCACGAGGTTGTTGCAAATCTTGGCCACCTGCCCCGTGCCAGTATCGCCGCAATGGACGATGTTCTTGCCCATTGCCGAGAGTACCGGCTTGACCTGCTCGTACACCGGCTGGCTGCCGCCCACCATGAACGTCAGCGTGCCGGCTGCCGCACCGCCCGTACCGCCCGACACCGGTGCATCGACGAACGCGTTGCCGTGCTGCGCCGCCAGTTCAGCGAACGCCTTGACGCTCGCCGGATCGATCGTGCTCGAATCGATGATCGTCACGCCTCTGGCGATGCCCGCCAGCACGCCGTCGTCCGCAGTAAGCACGCTGCGCACGTGCGCCGCTGCCGGCAGCATCGTGATGACGCATTCGACATCCGTCACCGCAGCCTTCGGTGAACTCGCCGCTTTGGCGCCCGCTGCGACCAGCGCCTGCACCGCCTGCTCGTTCAGGTCGAAGACGTTCACCGCATGGCCGGCTTTCAGCAGGTTGTGCGCCATCGGCGCGCCCATGTTGCCGAGTCCGATAAAACCGATCTTCATGATTGCGTCTCCGCTTCTTGTTCCAGGATGCTTCGCGCGCAGGGCCTAGCGCAGGCTGATGGTCGTATTGACGCCGTCGTTGACGGTGGCGTCGTCGAACCAGCGTGCGGTGACCGTCTTGGTCTGCGTGTAGAACTGCACGACCTGCTTGCCGTACGGACCGAGATCGCCGAGCTTCGAACCGCGCGAACCGGTGAAGCTGAAGAACGGCACCGGCACCGGAATCGGAATGTTGATGCCCACCTGGCCGACGTCGATATCGCTCTGGAACTTGCGCGCCGCGGCGCCGCTCTGCGTGAAGAGACCGACGCCGTTACCCATCGGATTGCGGTTGACGAGTGCAATCGCGTCATCGAGCGTCGGCACGCTCAGGACCACCAGCACCGGTCCGAAAATTTCGGTGCGGTAGATTTCCATTTCGGTCGTGACGTTCGTGAAGATCGTCGGGCCGATGAAGTTGCCGTCCTCATAGCCCGGCACCTTGATATTCCGGCCATCGAGCGCAAGCGTCGCGCCCTCCTTCACACCGGCATCGATCAGGCCGAGAATGCGCTGCTTCGCGGCGTGCGAGACCACCGGACCGATATCCGTGCCCGCTTCATTGCCTGCGTTGACCTTGAGCGTCTTCGCTTTCTCGATCAGGTCCGGTAGCCATTGCTGCGACGCACCCACCAGCACCACCACCGAAGTCGCCATGCAACGCTGGCCGGCTGCGCCGAACCCGGCGCCTGCGAGCGCATTCAGCGTCTGCTCGCGGTTGGCATCCGGCAGCACCACAGCATGGTTCTTCGCGCCCATCATCGACTGCACGCGCTTGCCGTGTTCACTGCCGAGGCGGTACACGTGCGTACCAACCGCGGTCGAGCCGACGAACGAGATCGCTTTCACCAGCTCGTGCGTGCACAGCGCATCCACCACGTCCTTGCCGCCATGCACCACGTTCAGCACGCCCTTCGGCACACCCGCTTCGAGCGCCAGTTCGACCAGTTGCATGGTCGACAGCGGGTCCTGCTCCGAGGGTTTCAGCACGAAGGTGTTGCCGCAAACGATCGCCATCGGGAACATCCACAGCGGGATCATGGCGGGGAAGTTGAACGGCGTAATGCCGGCGCATACGCCGATCGGCTGACGCAGCGTGTACGTATCGACGCTGCCCGCGACGTTCTCGGCGAACTCGCCCTGCTGCAGCGTGCCGATCGAGCACGCGTGCTCGACCACTTCGAGGCCGCGGAAAATATCGCCTTCGGCATCGGGAATCGTCTTGCCCTGCTCTGCCGAGAGCGTCTTCGCAATGCGTGGCATATGCTCACGGATCAGCGCCTGGTACTTCAGCATGATGCGCATGCGAGTACCGATCGGCGTGTTCTTCCACGTGGCAAACGCGGCGTGCGCGGCACGGATCGCCTCGTCCACTTCGGCGGCGGTTGCGAACGGCACGCGCGCCAGCACTTGCTGGGTCGCCGGGTTCACGATGTCGCGCCATTCGCGCGTGCCCGATTCGACGAACTCGCCGTTAATCAGCAGCTTGACTGTGACGACGTTCGCGTTGGACGCCTGGGTAACAGCATTCATGATCGATTCTCCTAGTTGGATTCGAATAGATAAGTAAGGTCAGTGGGCTATCGGCGAACTAGTCGTCTGCGCGGGGGCGCATCAGGAGCGTGCAGATCAACGCGACGACACCTAGCGCCACCATATAGGCGACCACGTAATGCGGACGGCCGGCGCCTGCGGCAAGCAGCGCGGTGGCGATCATCGGTGCGATGCCGCCGCCCAGCACACCGGCGATCTGCACTGACAACGAGATGCCGCTATAGCGAATCTCGGCAGGAAACTGCGACGCGAACAGTTGCGACTCGGGTGCATAAAGAATCGGGAACACGACACCCACGCCCAGCACCATCGCCCACCAGACGGTGAGCGGATCGCGGGTGCCGAGCATGGCAAAAAACGGCGCTGCAAACAGGCACATGATGACGAGGCCGATCAGGAACAGACGCCGCTGGCCGACGCGATCGCTCAGATAACCGCAAAACGGCATCGTGAACAGCGACAGCACGGCGCCCGCCGTGATCACATGCAGGATGCTCGCCTTGGGAATCTTCAACTGATTGGCGGCATACGCCAGCGCGAACGCGACGACCAGATAGAACCAGGTGTTCTCCGCTGCCCGTGCGCCGACGATGATGAGTAGCTCGCGCGGATGCCGGCGCATGGCGTCGAGAATCGGCGCCTTGACCGGCTTGCCGAGTGCTTTCACCCGCTCGAAGTCCGGCGATTCCGGCACGCGCACGCGAATCACCCAGCCGATCACGACCAGCGCGATGCTGGCAAGAAACGGAATGCGCCAGCCCCACGCCAGCAGATCCGCCTCCGGCAGTGCGGTAACAGCCGCCATGGCAAGAGACGACAAGATCAGCCCGAAGCCCACACCAGTTTGCGGCAGGCTGCCGAAAAAGCCCTTGCGTCCGGGCGGTGCATGCTCCACCGCCATCAGCACGGCGCCACCCCACTCGCCGCCGACGGCCATCCCTTGCAGGAAGCGCATCGCCACCAGCAATGCAGCGGCCCAGTAACCGATGCTCTGATAGGACGGAATCAGGCCGATCACCATGCTCGGAATACCCATTAGCAGCAGCGTGACCAGCAGCATCGACTTGCGGCCGACGCGGTCGCCGAAATGGCCGAACACGATGCCGCCCATCGGACGGCCGATGAAGCCCACGCCATAGGTTGCAAACGCGGCCAAGGTGCCGAGGATCGGATCGAGCGTGGGAAAGAAGATCTTGTTGAATACGAGCGCGGCGGCCGTGCCATACAGGAAGAAGTCATACCATTCGATCGTGGTGCCGGCCATGCTGGCCCACCCTGCGATCAGGTAATCCCTGGCGCGCCTGGGAAGCGGTGCGGCAACTGCCGCCCGGTCGGGGGTCGATTGCATCTGCATCCTGTTGTCTCCGATATTTTTTGCAGGCTTGCCGGTCACGCGGCTTGCGCGAGGCGCCTGTGCCGCGGTTGTCCCAGCGGCGTGCATCCGAGTATAGTTATTCGAATATCCACGGTATAGAGATGAAAAAGCCCATCCGATATGCAAAAAAGCACAATGCAAAGTGTGAACTGGGATGACTTGCGCTACTTTCTCGAGGTGGCGCGAACCCAACGGGCAAGCGGCGCGGCCAAACGTCTGGGCGTGGACCACACCACCGTGGCGCGCCGCGTGCGGGAACTGGAGGCGGCGCTCGGCACCGTGCTGTTCGACAAGTCGCGGGCCGACGGCTTCGTACTGACCGCCGATGGACAGCGCCTGCTGGCGTACGCCGACGCCGTGGAAACCACGGTCCAATCGGCTGCGGAGCAGTTCACGGGCGGCGCTCACTCGTTGTCGGGGCATGTGCGGATCGGCTCGACCGAGGGCTTCGGCTGTTTCTTTCTGTCGCCGCAACTGGCGCGCTTTACCGGCCAGCACCCGGACATTTCGATAGACCTGCTACCCGTTCCGCATTTCGTGAGCCTGTCCAAGCGCGAGGCGGATCTCGCCATCATGCTGGAGCGACCCGAGCGCGGCCAGTACGTCTACACCAAACTGTGCGACTACCGTCTCAAGCTGTACGGCACGCGCGACTATCTGGCACGCCACCCAGCCGTCAAGACGATTGCGGATCTGCGCGATCATGCCTTTATCAGCTACGTCGCCGATCTCGCCTTTAGCCGCGAACTGCTCTATCTGGACCGAACCATCCCGAACACCACCGCCAATCTGTGCAGCACCAGCGTGATCGCTCAATATCATGCGGCACTGCAAGGCAATGCGCTGGCCATATTGCCCTGCTTCATGGCCGAACCGAATCCGTTACTCGAGCCGATCTTGCCCGATGAAATCACGGTGACGCGGCATTTCTGGATCTGCTGCCGCGAGGATCTGCGCAAGCTACGACGCATCACGTCCTTGTGGGACTACCTGCGCACCGCTGCAGATGTAAACCGGGCACTGTTAATGGGAGAATCGCCGCATATGCAATACGTCGAGGCATAAATGCCCAAGCGGTTGGACATCGGCGCGGCAATCAGCGCTGACGATCCACGAATTCAATCTGACCATCACCTCAGCCACCCTGCCGATGACCAGCACTGTTGATGTCACTTCTCAAGTAGTCCGGGAGTTCTGGCGGCTTATGGCCGCCAACGATTTTCATGCCGCGACCTCCGTCATGGCCGACGGTTTCGTCCTCGAATGGCCGCAGTCCAACGAGCGGATCAGAGGCGCGAGGAATTTCGCGCTGCTCAATACGTCCTACCCGGCGCACGGCCTGTGGACGTTTGCGATCAACCGGCTGGTCTGCGGCGAGCAAGACGCGGTGTCGGACGTGTCGATCACCGACGGAGTACAGGTTGCGCGGGCGATCTCCTTCTTCACCGTGACGGACGGCAAGATCACGCGGATGGTCGAATTCTGGCCCGAACCTTACGAAGCGCCGTTCGAGCGCCGGCAATTCGTCGAACCGCTGGTCTAGGCGCACAGAGCGAGGCGTGCCCCACGAAGTGATGTCCATTGCGGGGCGGCAAGGCGTGGCAAAAAAATGGGGCTTAAGGTTTTGGCCGAGAGGCCGTTATTGCATCTGCCAACCTTTCACGACCCGCTCATGGCCAAGACAATTCCGTTTTCCGGCAACACCCAGGCCGCCCGCGCACGCGCTGCCAAGGCCATGCTGCTGCCGCTTCCGAGGGGTACCGCGGACGGGCTCGCCCTTCAGGTCCACCTCGCGCTCGATGCCTTGCGGCGCGGCAAAGGCGACGTCAGCGCCGCCCAGACGCTGACGCAGGCGATGCTGCTGGTCGCCTTTATCGCCGAAGCGGGTTACGGAACGCTGACCTCCGAGGCGCTGCGCACGGCGGACATGTGCAGCGCGGCGTGCTTCGAGCGTGGCCGCGTTTCGGGAGAATGGGTGTTAGATCGGACCGGCTACGAGGTATTCGCAGCGATTGTGACGGTCTACGACTATCAATTGCAGAAGGCTCCGCTGTGGGCCGTTACCGAAGCCAGCGACCGTCTGGACCGGTTCACTGCCGGCGAGCCGTATCACGCGATCAACCGCAAGCGGGCCTGACCGGGAACATTCCGCTGGCTAACGACCAGGCCGCACCCTTCTCATGCGATGCGCAGCGCCTGCAATATAGGCAGATGAACCTCAGCAAAGCGGTGGGCCTTCTCGGTCAGTTCGGCGAGCGAAGGCTCGGCCGTTGCTGAGATCCCGGCTGCTGTGGTTGTCGTCGAAGTTGTCTCGGGCACCCCACGCAGCGCGTTGGCCGCGAATTCGGCCCATTGTGCAGGTTGCTGCAGGCCATGCAGCCTCGCTAACAGAAACAGTTGAGCGAGACGCGGCATAAACACGCCCGAACCCGAAACCGGGCTCACCAGAAACTGCACATCGTCACGATGACGCGCCCGTTCGCAGATCGCCGCATTCAGCTTCGCTGCCGAAGGTTGAGCTGCAGCGGCTTGCGTATCCTGCTGGGCGTTGAGCAACGCGCCCATGCTGATTAGCAGCATCACACCCTCGACAATCTGCGCGAAGGTGATGTCGTGCCCGCGAACGCGGTTCTCGATCTCGGACAGAGTGGCAGGCAGATGGTCGGACAGCGCATCGAGAATCGGGCCGTACAGCGCGTCCGGCAACGCTGTCTCGCCGAGCGCACCGCGCACCTTGAGCACAACCGCCGCTCTCGGCAAGGCGAGTATCACCCGATGCGCGCGCAGCGCAGCCTCACGTTCATGGTCACTGAGGGCGCGTGGGTTCTTGATCCAGTAGTCGCGCCGCAACGAGCGGTTCACGCAGAAATCGCGCGTCGTCTCACGCAAACCGGTATCTGCAATGTCTGTCAGCAACGCGCGCTGTGCCGCAGTGAGGTTGATCTCGTCGACGTGCTCGCGATAGTCGGCGGAGCCTCCATAGGTCAGCCCCGCAGCCGTCAGCGATGACGCCGCCTGCAAGTAGGACATGGGATGCCAGTCACGATTGAAGTACTCGTGCGCGAGGTAGGTTGTGCTCTCGCGCGACAACGCCTCTACGCGTTCAGCCAGCAAGGGGTTGATCACCGCATAGCCGGGTTGCGTCGCGAATACGGCCTGAGCGAAACCGACGGCGGAGTTAATGCGTGCCTGTATGTGCTCTTCGGCCGGCACACCGTTCTGCGATTCGGAGCGCGCCGCGAGCTGGTAATGCTGGTGCATCAATTCGCGCACGGGGAGCATTGCCGTCCACCCTGGCTGGGTGTTGTAACTCAGATAAAGCACGCCGCCAGCTTTGAGCTTGCGCTGGATGAAGTCGGCGAGCAGCGCACGGTTTTCGCCGGAAACCCAGCTCCAGATGCCATGCATGCCGATGAAATCGAAATCCGGCAAATCGTCCCGCGCACAAAACTCCGAAAAGCGTTCACCGAACAATTGCGCCTGCGACGCGGCACTGTCCGCGAGTTGCTGCGCGAAGTGCGCATGAGGCACGTGAAAGTCCGTGCCATACCATCGCGTGGTCGAGCCCGCTGCGTGAATGTTGACGCTCACGCCATGGCCGAAGCCCAGTTCGCACGCAGCATGCACGGTCGGCGCGGCCAGTCCGGCATGCGCCAAGGGAAGATTCAGCCGTAAAGGATTGAGTTCGTCGCAATAGCCGAACGTGTACGCAATTTCATCGACATAACCTGTGTCCCACTCGTCCACGTCTTGGCTCTCATTCGTTGCGCGGTGCCAGTATTGGCTCCGCAGGCTCGTCGCGTCAAGCCGGTTGCTGGTTGCTGGTTGCTCACGCCGTTGGATACTGTCACTTTACCGAGCTTAGCGCCTGGGCGCAGTACGCCGGCGAATCCACTCGGCGAAAGCTTCATCTTCAATACGGTAGTCGCCGAGCGCAAGACGCGTCACCACATTTTCCGACTGCAGCCGTCGCAGCGCATGGCCAGCGGTGTTTCTCGTCACGGGTTTGCCGAGCATTACAGACAGCTTCGCCATGCCTTCCCTGGCGTGCAGGTCGGACTGCCCCCGGGAAAGCATTGTGATCACGGCCTGGTCGGCTGGATTCATTTCGGCCCACTGCTTCAGGAAGTGCTCGTCCGAAAACACCGAAGCTTTCGTGTGGGCCAGCGCCGCATCCTCGCCCTGCGGCTGGTAAAGCATGTACCGCTCGACAAACCGCTTGAAAAACTCAGGCGTGCGATGCAACTCATCGAATGCGCGCTTGCCTTGTGCCAGCGTGAGCCTGTTCTTGGCCATGCTGTTCATCAGTTTGATGGTGAAGGCGACGAACTCGTCGCCAAGCAACGGGAAAGCCTCGAGCGCTGCCCAGTTATAGAACGGCTCCGACGCGCGTGCAAACATCTCGCGCAGCGTGGTTTCGGAGCTGCCTGCAAAAATGACCTTGATGCTTTCCTTGCGAATATCGAGCGCGGCGCGCAGCGCATGCGCGAAATCGCTGTGTTGCGCACGAGCGAGCACCTGTGCCTCGTCGATAACCAGCAACAGAGGCTTTTTTTGCCGGTCGAGCTGCTTGAGAACTTCGCGTAAAGCCTCCGATTTGTCGACGCCCGGCTGAGCCAGTTCAGCCTCGAGCGCGCCCTCCACCCCACCGGGAATCTTCGCACTGGCCCTGAGTTTCTTCACCGGCTGGCCGAGCCTGGCAAGCACCGACTTCACGCCCTGGGGCTCCAGCGCATCGGTCAGGGCAGCCACCAGCGCAAAGTCGGGCGCGGAACGGTTGTCCCAAAGGTTCGTGTAGGCTATGAGATAGCCTGCCGAGACAGCCGCCGGCAGAAGGTCGCGGCGCAGGAATTCGGTCTTGCCCATGCGTCGGCGCGCGAACAGGCCGCGGGCCGACGAGAGCTTCAGATGGAAAGCCTTCAGATAGGTCTCTGCCAGCTCTGGCCGGGGAAAATGCCACGGGTCCGGCTCGATTGTTTCAGGCTTTCTCATAGGTTTTGAGAATTCTCAGAATTGATGAGAAAACATGATACAACTCGTCATACTCGAAGTAAACGGACTGCAGATGCAAGAAAAACCTCCAGCGGTCAGGCTGGAGGAGACCTTGCTCATCATTTCACTAACGCGAGAATCGCATGGCCACTTACGCTTTCCGCCTGATCAATGTGTTTGCCGAGTCTACCTTCGGTGGCAATGGGCTCTGCGTGTTCGAAGATGCACGCGGGATGGACGACTCAACCATGCAGGCACTCACCATTCAGTTCAACCTCTCGGAGACAACGTTTGTCTTGCCATCGGAATGCGCTCAGGCGCGGGTACGCATTTTCACGCCAGGCTACGAGATGCCCTTTGCCGGGCACCCCACGCTCGGCACCGCGCAGGTAGTACGCGACCTCTTCAAGACGGGAGACGACCTCACACTCGAGTTCAAGGCCGGGGTTGTGCCCGTACACGCAGACGACGACGTGTGGACATTCGCCGCACCGCACGCGGGCCAACCCAAGACCGCCGCCTGTGGATTGGGCGACGCTGAAACCGCAGCACTGCTCGGCCTGTGTGAAGACGACCTGCTCACCTCACCGGTATGGATCGACACCGGTGCGCATCACCTGCTCGTCGCACTCAACAGCATCGACGCCGTGCGCCGGGCGCGTCCAGATGGCACGCGCCTAGATAGCTGGCCGCAAAGCAATCTCGGCCGCAAGAGCGCCTACGTGTTTGCGTTCGACCCGGACCATCCGGACAAGGTGATATCCCGCTACTTCTTCGTGAAGCAAGGCGCAGTCCTTGAGGACCCAGGTACCGGGTCGGCCTGTGCGAACCTGGGCGGCTGGCTACTCGCCAACCGGCACGCGTTGCCAGCCGTTTTTCAGGTGGAGCAAGGAGAAGCAATCGGCCGGCCCTCGTTGCTGCGACTCTCGGTCAGCAGTAGCGGCGAAATACGGGTTGGTGGGCGTGTGATCGAGCTCGGGCGCGGCGTTGTCACGGTGTAGAGGCATACGCATCTACGCCAGCGTTTCCTGAAGAAACTCGATAAAGCTCGCGAGCCTGGGCGCATGTTTCTTCCCCACGCTCCAGTTCACATTTAAAGGCAATGCGGAAGGTCTGATCGACCGTGCCACCGCGCCGCTGGAGCCGGCGGTTGCGGATATCTGCTTTCGGCGCGGAAGCAATAGCGCGCTCCCCGCTTGACGCGACAGAAAGTGCGGACCGTCGACAGATAAGGCTCACACTTTCCAACCCCTCAAGCTGAGGCAAATTCGATGCTCGGCTCGCAGACAATCGGGAAATTAACGGAGTTCGCGATATAGCATTTCTCGTGTGCCGTATGGTGCAGACGCTCTGCCAGCTCGCGGTCATCCCCAGGTCGGATCGTAACATGCGGGTGCAGCACAATCCTCGTAAACTGTCCGTGTTGTGCGCCGTCGACCATTGTGCCTTCCGCGCGATCATGGTAATCAAGCACCGCGATGCCTGCATCCGAGCACAGATGCAGATACCAAAGCTTGTGACACGCCGATGCAGAGGCGACCAGCAGATCTTCGGGATTCCAGCGTGTGGCGTCGCCGAGAAAGGCGGGATCCGACGAACCCGGAATGTCTGGCTTGCTGCCGGCGCTAATCGTGTGGTCGCGCCCATAGTCGCGATAACCCGACGTGCCACTGCCACGGTTACCGGTCCATTGCACCGAGACCTGGTACTTATGCTCGCCATGCGCCATGCCAATCTCCTTGAGGTTACACACACCATGCCGTACGTCATGAATGAAGTGCACGGCAAAAGATCGAGCGCCTTCGCCGCGCTCTGCTAATACTCGTCCCACCGTGGACTATCGCCGAAAGCTTCGGCGAGGTACTCGATGAAGCGCCGCACTTTCGACGGCACATAGCGCGCGGTCGGATAAACCGCGTGCACCGTCAATTCGGTTGCCTTATAGCCAGGCAACAGTTCGACCAGTTCTTTAGCGCGCAGATGTGGTCCGAAAACGAAGGTTGGGCCATAGGAAATTCCGACACCAGCTAGCGTAGCCGAAAGTAACATCCGCATGTTGTTGGCTTGCATGCGATACGGTCCGTCGATCATGTGCTCGCTCCCCGCCTGATCCGTCAGTTTCCACCCAGGAATCGCGCTAAACGCAGCGCGGGGCATCTCAAGTCGGCCCGGCAGGCAACGCCGGGCGCATCAATACCGGTCCTCAGAACCGGTGCCGCATCCCCACTCCCACCACAACCTGCTGATCCGTCGAAGACATCGTCTGCCCGCTAACATCAGCCGTCAGCCCCGAACCATCGCTAACGATATGCTGATAGCTCGCCTGAACATACAGATCGGTGCGTTTGGACAGGAAGTAATCGGTTTGCACCGACACCTCATGCCACTTCGGATGATGCTCGCCACTTGCCGTGGAAAGCGCCGCGTCCGTGTACGTGTATTCGCCGCTCAGCCGGAGCGTCGGACTTAGCGCATAACTCGCGTTCACTTCATAGTTATTGAAACTGGCCCCCTGGCCGTTTTGCGTCAGACCAAGACTGTTCGCCCCGTTGATCGTATCGAGCCCGCCCAGTTGCGTGCGCGTCCAGACGAAGCCAAACCTGGCCGCGCCAAGCATGTAGCTCGCGCCTGCGCCATAGGTGCGCTGTTGCGCGGCGATGAACGTGCGATCGGTCAAGGTCAGCGCACCGTCCGTGTTGCTGCCGCCACCGTTGTTCGCCTGCAGGTAACCCGCCCCCAGGCTCAGCGGACCCGCGTCGTACGCGGCCCCAAAGCTGTACAGCCGATTGTCGTCGAAACCACCTGCTTCGTTCGAGAAGCCGTACAGCGCCCCGAAGCGCAGTCCTTCGTACGAGTTACTGGCGAACTTCACCGCGTTGTTGACCCGGAACGAGTTATTCAGGTTGTCATTGTCGAACGGATGCGCGGACAGATTGTTGCCGCCCGGATGAACACCAGTGAAGCTAAGCGGTGCAACATAGTCCACCACGGAGTCGTACTGGCGCCCTAGCGTCACCGTACCGAAGCGATTGTTCGACAGCCCCGCGTAAGCCTGATAGCCGAACTCGCGGCCGCCCTGGCGGGCCGTCCCGTTCATCACGCTAAAGCCGTTTTCGAGCTGGAAAATCGCCTTCGTGCCGCCGCCGAGATCCTCGTGTCCGACGAGGCCCCAGTGGCTGCCGGTCACATTGCCGCTGCCCGCCTGCCACGCAGCGTGGCCCTTCTGATTGCTGGTATATGAAAGACCAGCGTCGATCACGCCGTAGAGCGTGACACTCGACTGTGCCTGCGCCGCGCAGGCGTACCCCGCCGCACACACGGCAATAACAAGAGTCTTCTTCATTTGTGTCCTGAAGTTTGAATGGCGCCGCTCGTGCACGCGAGCACGCGACGCCCCCTCGCGAGGACACCGTGCGATGCATGTCAGAAGCTGCTTGAAAAAGGGCTGGCTGGGCCGTGTGGCGAATGCGACTGTATGGCTAACGGCTGGCGATGCCCGTCTGAACGGCGAGACCGTCGATCAGAACCTGATGGTGGCCGCGCGAGCATGGCTCGATACGCGCGGCGACACCGAATACCTTGCTGAGCGTCGCAGGCGTGACGACTTCGGTCGATGGCCCGAAGCGCACGATGCGCCCCTCGTGCAGCAACATCGCGCGTTCACACTCTCGCATTGCTGCGTTGATGTCATGCAGCACCACCACTGTGACGATGCGGCTTTCGCGCGTGACCTCGCGCAACACCTGCATCACATGGAACTGGTGATTCAGATCGAGCGCCGAGAGCGGTTCGTCGAGCAGCAACACTTGCGGATCGCGCACCAACGCCTGGGCAATACCGACGAGTTGCCGCTGTCCACCCGACAACTCGTCGAGCGAGCGTGAAGCAAGACTCTCGATGCCGAGCCGGCGCAGAATCGCGTGGGCGTGCGCGAGATCGTCCGCGTGTGCAAAGCGCGAGAGCGACCCGCCATACCCACGCGTCGCGCGGCACGCCACCAGCACCGACTCCAGCACTTGCAGGCGCACACCGGCAGGCAGCGCCTGCGGCAGGTACACGACGCTATGCGAACGGGCGCTTGCCGCCGACAATGCGAGCGTTTCGCCGTCGAGCGACAGTGATCCGGCGTGAACCCGCGTGAGACCTGCCAACGCTCGCAGCAAGGTGGACTTGCCGCTGCCGTTCGGCCCGAGCAACGCGGTGATCTGACCACGCGGCAGCGGACCGGCTTCGAGCGAAGTGAGCACCTGGCGTTTGTCGTAGCGCACGCTCAAGTCATGAATGCAAAGGCCGCTCATCCCAGTTGCCCCTGCGAACGAACCACAATGCCGAGAAATAGCGGAATGCCCACCAGTGCGGTAACGATGCCGACTGGGATCAGCACACCCGGAATGATCAGCTTCGACGCGATGGATGCGAGCGACAGCGTCAGCGCGCCGATCAACATGCTGCCGGGCAGATAGAAACGATGGTCCTCGCCGAATACGGTGCGCGCGATATGCGGTGCGATCAGCCCGACGAAACCGATCGTGCCCACGAACGACACCGCAAGCGCGGACAGCACGGACACCCGTAGCAGCGTCGCAAGCCGCAGGCGCCGCACGTCGATGCCGAAACTGGCCGCACGGTCTTCGCCGAGGCGCAGCGCGGTCAGCGTCCAGGCGTTGCGCATCGACAGCGGCAAGGCCAATGCCAGCGCAACCGCCAGCATCGCAATTTTGGGCCAGTCGGCACGAGCAAGCGAGCCGAGTGTCCAGAACACCAGACCCTGAAGCGCGTCGGCTGATGCGATGAACTGCATCAACGAAACGAGCGCATGAAAGGCGAACACCAGAGCGATGCCGAGCAGCACGACGCCTGCCGTATTCATGCCGCGCCAGCGTGCAACCGAATCGAGCAGCAACGCGGAAAGCAGCGCGAAAACGAACGCATTCGCGGAGACGATCCAGGTCTGCGACACGCCGGGAATCGCTATGTCCAACACGATGGCGAGCGAGGCACCGAACGCAGCCGCGGCGGATACCCCGAGCGTATAAGGACTCGCCAGCGGATTGTTGAGAATGGTCTGCATCTCCGCACCGGACAACCCCAGCGATGCCCCGACCAGCAACGCCATCACCGCGTACGGCAAACGAATCTGCCAGACGATCACGCTGGTTGCTGGATCAGCCGAGGCGCGGTCGAACACCGTATGCAGCAGTGCCATCAACGGCAAGCCGGACGGCCCGGTGCGCAGATCGAACAGCAGCGAACCAACGATCAGCGCCATAACGGCGCAGAGCCACAAAACGCGTTGCTGGGTGAGACGCCGGTAGCGCCGTACGCTCGAATCGAGCGGTGCGGCCTGATGCTGAAGAGTCGACATGAACCGCCCGTTCAGTGCGACGCCAGCGGCGTGGCCCGACCCGGCCCATCCACCCAATACGCTCCATCGGGCGGTACGGCAAGGAAACGGCGATACAGTTCGTCCTGCGTATCATTGACATCTAGATTCTTGAACTGCTGCGGATAGAACCACTTCGCGAACGCCTCGATCGCCACGATGTTGTACGGCGAGTCGTAGTAGTTGTGCGAGATGCCGTGCACGCGGCCGTCATGAATCGCCTTGATGGTATCGAAGCCTGGCCGCGAGACCAGCGTTGCGAGACTGGCTTGCGCGTCCTGCTCGCTGGTCAAGGCGCCGACGCGCAGCGACGCGAGGCCCGGCTTGCTCCGGCTGCCGGTGGCGATATACACGTCGGGCTGTGCCGCGATGATCTGCTCCATGCTGATGTCGCCAAGTACGCCGGGCACGAGGCCAGCGGCAATGTTGCGCCCGCCTGCGGCCTGAATGAACTCGCCGAAATTGCCGTTGCCCGCGGTGTGGCAACAACCCGCGTCCCATACACCGGCCAGCAGGTCGATAAAGACCTTGGGCCGCTGCTGGAGCGGAATCTGGCCGACCACCGCCTGGACGCGCGCCAGATGCTGTTGATAGAACTGCGCGTACGCATTAGCCTCTTGCTCGCGGTGCATCACCTTGCCGAGCAGTTCGATACTGGGCAGCGTGTTTTGCATCGGGTGCAGCCGGAAGTCGACGAATACGACGGTCGTGCCGGTGGCCTCGAGCTGTTTGACGAGCGCGTTATAGCGGCTCGGACCATGACCCGCGAGGCTGAAAATGGCAAGGTCGGGCTTGAGGCTCAGCGCCTTCTCGTCGCTGATGCTGTCTTCCGTGGCCTTGCCGATCAACGGAATCTGTTTGATGCCCGGGAATTTTTCCGCGTACGCGTCGAAGGTCTGCGGATCCATGGTCGGCAGATCGCCTTGCCAGCCGACGATGCGCGCGAGCGGTTGTTTGCCCTCCAGCAACGCCACCGCCATCAGCAAGCGGCTTTCGCCGAGCAGGATGCGATGCGGCTCCGCTGGAATGCGGATCGTGCGGCCGGCCAGATCCGTGACGGTCTGTGCGGGCGCGGTGGCCACATCAGGCGTTGTCGCGGCAAATGCCGCCTCACTCGCGCCGAGCGTCAGCGAACTGAGGACAGCGCAGGCGGCCAAGGCACGCATCGCCGCACCGAACGGGCGAACGAACGGCTGAAACCGGAAAATCGACATGGTATAGTTCGTAAATGAGAATGATTGCCATTTGCGGGCTCCACTTTAGCGGCGCAATGTAATGGCGATGTGTTGAAACAAGGCCGTTTTGTAATGGAATGTGTTGGCGCGGACGCGATCGCAAGAATCGCGCTGCGCATGGCAGGCGAGCCGCAAACAAGAACCCCACGATGGACCACATACTCGTTGTCGACGACGACCCGAACATCCGCCAGCTACTGCAGGACTACCTGCGCAGCATGGGTTACGGGGCCACCGCCGTCGAAAGCGGCCTGCGGATGAAGCAGGTCATCAACACGTCGCCAGTCGATCTCGTCGTGCTCGATCTGATGCTCGAGGGCGAGGACGGTCTGGATATCACACGCGAGCTGCGGCGCGAACGCGACGTGCCGATCATTATCCTGAGCGCACGAGGCGGCCTGCTCGACCGCATCCTCGGCCTGGAAATGGGTGCCGACGATTATTTGCCCAAGCCCTTCGATCCGCGCGAACTGGTCGCCAAGATCAAGGTGGTGCTGCGTCGTACCCGTAGCGTGCCAGGCGAGCGACTCGCGGATTCGTCCGCGTTCGTGAGCTTCGCCGGCTGGAAACTCGACACGCGCATGAAGCAGATGCTTTCGCCCGATGGTGTGATCGTGTCGCTCGGTGGCTCCGACTATCGCGCGCTGCGCACGCTGCTCGATCATCCGAACCGGCCGCTTTCGCGCGAATTCTTGCTGGACCGCGTGTTCGGCAAGGAACGCACCCCGCTCGACCGCTCGATCGACGTATGCATCAGCCGTCTGCGCCAGCATCTCAGGGACTCGGTGCGTCGCACCGGGTTGATACGCACCGTGCGCAACGAAGGCTACATGCTGGTGGCCGATGTCACGCACGAAGCGTAAGCACTCCAGACGATTCATTCATATCCACACCGATGAAACTGCGCCTTTGGCCCGGCACCCTGTATGGGCGGCTCGTATTGATTCTTGTCGTCGGCATGTTCGCGGGGCAGCTTTTCACCAGCACGATCTGGTTCGAAACGCACGACAACCGCACGCTCGAAATCCCCGCAAGGCTCTTCGCCAGCCGCCTCGCCGATACGGTCCGGCTGTTGCAGCATGCGCCCGATGACACCACGCGCGGCGCGATCGCCGGGCAACTCGCTGACACGCGCTACCGCTTGCAATGGATCGACGCACCCGCTGCCGCAACCGAGGGTTCGCTCGCGCAGCGCGCAGTCGCCGACCTGATAGCGGGTGTGATCCGCCGGCGTCTCGGCGAGCCAATCGAAGTGCGCCTGCTCGAAGTGCAGTTGCGCGACGACATGGGACATCATCACGGCATCCTTAGCCTGTTCAACTCGCGCATGCCATCGGGCGATTTTCATTTGCAACTGAGGCTCCCACAAGGTGAGTGGCTCGACGTGCAGGCAAACGAAGGACAAGCCGGCATGCAGACCGAGCCGGGATCGCTCGTGCTCGACTATCTCTTGCGGATCTATCTGGTACGCCTGAGCGCGGTATTGCTGCTCGCGCTAGTGGCCGTGCGCTTTGCGGTAAAGCCGTTAAAGGATCTGGCAAAGGCCGCGGAGGCACTGGGACGCAATATCTACCAGCCGCCGCTGCCGGTGACCGGACCGCTGGAAGTGCGCAGCGCCGCGCAGTCGTTCAATTCAATGCAGGAGCAACTGACTCGCAGTCTCGCAGAACGCACCCGTTTTCTGACCGCGGTGTCGCACGATCTGCGCTCGCCGCTCACCCGGTTGCGGCTGCGCATGGAGATGCTCCCCGACACCGAAGCGCGCGAGCGGTTGCGCGGCGATCTCGACGAGATGGAGGCGATGGTCCGCGCCACGCTTGACGCCGTGCAGGGCGTGGAAATTACCGAGGCACGTCATGCGATCGAGATCAATTCGATGCTGAACGGGCTCGCCGAAGATGCCCGCGAAGCGGGACATGAGGTCAGCGTCGAAGGACACGCGATGCGTGCCTTGTCAGGGTATCCGCGCAATCTGAAGCGCTGCCTTCAGAACCTGCTCGACAACGCGATCCGTTATGGCGAGGAGGCGAAAATCAGCGTGTTCGACGACGACTCGATGCTGCTCATCGTCGTAAGCGACAACGGCCCAGGCATCGCCGACGAGGCTTTGCTCGAGCGTGTCTTCGAGCCTTACTTCCGCGTGTCGGGTTCGCGTAACAGCGCGAGCGGCGGCACCGGCCTCGGGCTGACGATTGCGCGCAGCGTCGCGGCCGCCCACGGCGGCACCCTCACGCTGCGCAACGGTGCGATCAAAGGCCTGGAAGCCATGCTCGTGTTGCCACGAAACGGCCGCTGAAGCTACAGATCGTACCCAGGATTGCGTCGCGCGAGCCGGCGCAACAGCCCCGGCCACACCAGATTCGCGCCCTGTCCCTTGCTGACCTCGCGGGCCTGCTCGCCCATCGTGTCGATAATCGACTGCGGCACTTCGGTCAGCTTGCCGCCACCCTGCGCGAAGACCTGAATCCGGCAAGCCGCTTCGAACAGATACATTGCCTGAAACGCTTCGGGCACCGAACGTCCGCACGTCAGCAAGCCGTGGTTGCGCAGCATCATGTAGTTGGCGCTGCCGAGATCCGCCACGAGCCGCGCCTTTTCGGCCTCGCGCAGCGCCACGCCTTCATACGCGTGATACGCGAGACTGGTCAGCACGAAGCTCGCTTGCTGCGAGAGCGACAACAAGCCCTCCTGCTGCGCCGCCACCGCCACGCCATGAGGTGTATGGGTGTGCAACACGCAATTCACCTCGTGCCGCGCTTCATGCACGGCGCTATGAATCACGAAACCCGCGGGATTGACGTCGAACGGCGTCGGCATCACGGGCTGGCCGTGGTGATCGACCTTGACGAGACTGGAAGCGGTGATTTCCTCGAAGAAAAAGCCGTAGGGATTTATCAGAAACTGGTCGTCGTGCCCCGGCACCCGCGCAGAAATATGCGTGAACACCAGGTCGTCCCAACCGAACAGGGCCACCAGCCGGTATGCCGCGGCCAGATCGAGGCGCACCTGCCATTCTTCCGGTGAAACCAGGTGACGAACGTCAGGAATGTCGAGCGCGGGATTCATCATAAGTGTCCTCGGATAAACAGCCCTACTTCAACGATGCAGGCGAACGTTCCAGCCACCGGCGCGCCGACCTGCATCACGCCCGGTTGCCACCGGCCGCCGCCATTCGCGCGGCGTCTTCTTCCTGTAGTTTGCGCCACAATATTTTGCCGCTGCCGGACTTGGGCAGCGACGTCACGAACTCGACGAGCCGCGGCGCCTTGTACGGAGCCATATGCTCATGCGCCCAGGCGATGATCTCATTTTCGCTCAGCGTACCCGCGTACCCCGCAGTGGGCACGACCAGCGCCTTCACGGTCTCGCCCCGGCGTTCGTCCTGTACGCCGATCACGCATACCTCGTGAATGCCCGGGTGCCGGTACATCAGCGCCTCCACCTCCGCCGGCCACACCTTGTAGCCCGACGCGTTGATCATCCGTTTGAGCCG
Organism: Paraburkholderia sp. SSBN10T; assembly: GCF_056619545.1. Classification (NCBI taxonomy): domain Bacteria; kingdom Pseudomonadati; phylum Pseudomonadota; class Betaproteobacteria; order Burkholderiales; family Burkholderiaceae; genus Paraburkholderia; species Paraburkholderia sp. SSBN10T. Next base: position 216,063 of record NZ_JBWQQI010000009.1, on the reverse strand, counting down.
GTCGGTCATGAAGAAATAACCGTCTTCGTCGATTTGGCCCAGATCGCCGGTGCGCAAAAAACGCTTGCCGTCGAGCTCGATGAACGCGTCAGCGGTCCCCTTGGGATTGCGCCAATAGCCTTGCATGATCTGCGGACCGTTCACGACGATTTCGCCCGTTTCACCCTGCGCGAGTTCCTGCAGCGTGGCCGGATCGATCACTCGCGCATCGAGATCGAATACCGGAATGCCGAGGCACTGCGGCTTCGGGCGCTGCGGCGGGTTGATGTGCGTAGCCGCGATCGTCTCGGACATGCCGTAGCCTTCCACGTAGTCGAGGCCGGTCAATGCCTTGAGCTTGCGGGCTATCGCCTCGGGCATCGCCGCGCCGCCTCCACGCGTCCCGCTCAGGCTGGAGAGATCGTATTCGGCAAGTTTAGGGTTCGACAGAAAATCGACCATCATCGTCGAGATGGACTGCCACGACGTCACGCGATAACGCTGCATGCAGTGTGCCGCGGCATCGCGATCCCAGCGCGGCAAGATGACGATCGTTGCGCCCACATACAACGGCGCATTCATGCCGCCCTGCATGCCGGTGACATGAAACATCGGCAAAACCGACAGGTGCGTGCTGTCCTGCGATCCCCCGAACCAGACGCTGCAACCCACCAGCGTGCTCATCACGCTGCGATGCGTGTGCATGCATCCCTTCGGCTTACCGGTCGTACCCGACGTGTATGGCATGACGCACAGGTCGTCCGGCCCGGCAATCAGCGGTCCCGGCGCGAGGCGCCGTTCGAGCACCGTGCTCCACGCAGTCACGCCGGGATGCTCGATCGTTATCCTCGGCGCGCCAATAAACTCCGGCGGTGTGATCGACGGCGGCTGTTTCAGGTAATCGCTATAGGTTGCGACAATCGCATGCTTGAGTCCCTGCTCGGGACCGTCGCCCAGCAACGGCTCGATCTGTGCATACAGGCACTGCGGCACGATGGCGGTTGTCGCACCGCTGTCCTGCACGTAGTGGCGCACCTCGTCGGTCAGATTCATTGGATTGACCGGCACCACCACCGCGTTGGCCCGCAAGATACCGTAATAGGCCAGCACCCACTGCGGACTGTTCTGCATGTACAGCAGCACCCGGTCGCCCGCCTTGACGGCGCACTCCTGCTGCAGGAAACCTGCGATCCGCTCGGCTTCATCCTTGAACTGGGCGAAGCTCACCGGCGTGTCGTAGAAGATGATGAACGGCTTGTCCGGAAAGCGTGCTGCCGAGACCTCTGCGTTGTAAAACAGGTTGGTCTGCGGCAAGCTCAAATGGCGCGGCACACTAGCCGGCCAATGTGCGTGATGAAGCGTGTTCATGGGCATGAGTGTCTCCTGTGGACCAGAGTTGGCGCTTTTGCGTGCTTTCGCGCGCCGTCACACGATGCTTGAGCCGCCGTCCACAGCGAGATGCTGCCCGGTAATATGGCGCGACGCCTCGCTGGCGAGAAACACCACCGAGCCCTTCAGGTCTTCTTCGCCGCCGAGCCGGCGCAGCGGCGAATGCGCGATGATCGATTGTTCCATCGTCGCGAGCAGCCCCGCCGACATCTTCGAGGGAAAGAACCCCGGGCAAATCGCATTCACGTTGATATTGTGGCGGCCCCATTCCGATGCCAGCGCCCGCGTGAAGTTGATCGCAGCGGCCTTCGAAGTGTTGTAGGCAATCGTGTTCATCCCCGCTGGCGCGCCCTTTAGGCCCGCAATGGAGGCGATGTTGATGATCTTTCCCGCCCGGCGCGGGATCATGCTGCGCTTGCCCACTTCGCGCGCCAGAAAGAACGGTGCATTGATATTCAGGTTCATGACCTTGTGCCAGGCCTCGTCGGGATAGTCCTCCGCCGGGGCGCCCCATGTCGCGCCGGCGTTGTTGACGAGAATGTCGATGTGGCCGTACGCCTCCAGCACCTCACTGACAAGATCGGGAATCCTCTCGAATCTGGCGAGATCGTTGACCACTGTTCGGACTTCGATGCCTTGCCCTTGCAGATGCGCTTGTGCCTGCACCAGCTCGTCGGCCTTGCGCGCGGTAATCGCGACGCGACAGCCCATTTCGCCCAGCGCCTCGGCCATCTGCAAACCGAGCCCGCGCGAGCCGCCGGTAATCAGCGCCACCTTGCCTTCCAGTTGAAACAGGTCTTTCACATGCATCCGGCGTCTCCTTGATGAGCTTTCTGCGAGGCAGATTGGAATGATGTTCGACCCATGATACGTGCGAGGATTGGCCGTGTAAATAAAAGCATGATCGTGCCATTTCGCGGTAAACCGCCTTGAATCGCTTGTCATCGGGACTTACCCGACTATCGAACGGATTCCGCCGCGTGGCGTGAGGTAAGCACGAGTTACGCCGCATCGTTGCGGCTTGCCAGTAAAATCGCCCCCAACGGAATCAACCTCGCGGCGCGCTCGCCTCACCATAGTGACCACCACCCTCGATCAACTGCGTGCCGGACAACTGACCGGTACGCAGCGCCTTAAGCTAGCCTGCGGACTCAGCGAGTTTCCGCGTGAAATTTTCGCTCTGGCGGATACGCTGGAAATTCTCGATCTGTCGGGCAATGCGCTTTCCACGCTGCCCGACGACTTGCCGCGCCTGCATAAGCTGCGCATTATCTTTTGCTCCGACAACGCGTTCACCGAGCTGCCTGAGGTACTCGGGCAATGCGAGCACCTCAGCATGGTGGGCTTCAAGGCCAACCGCATTCGTAACGTCCCGGGCCGGGCATTGCCGCCTGCGCTGCGCTGGCTGATTCTCACCGACAACCAGATCGAGGCGCTGCCGCCGGAGATCGGCAAGTGCACGCAGCTTCAGAAACTCATGCTCGCGGGTAACCGTCTGCAGACACTACCGCCGCAACTGGCCGCCTGCTCCCGTCTCGAACTGATCCGCCTCGCCGCGAACCGGCTGACCGCGCTGCCCGAGTGGCTGCTCGCGCTGCCGCGGCTCTCATGGCTTGCCTATGCGGGCAATCCGTTCACCGAGGCACTGGAAGCCGCCGCACTGACGGACACGCCCATCGCGGAGATGCCTTGGGACGCATTGGACCTGCACGATCCACTTGGCGAAGGCGCCTCGGGGGTGATCTATCGTGCGGCGCACAGCCGCCCTGGCGCTGAATCTCGCGAGGTTGCGCTCAAGCTGTTCAAAGGCTCGGTGACGAGCGATGGTTTGCCTCACTGCGAGATGGCCGCCTGCATCAACGCGGGCACCCATGCCAACCTGATTCCGGTGCTCGGCAAAGTGAAGGACCACCCCAAGGACAATCATGGCCTCGTGATGGAGTTGATCGATCCGCAATTCAGGAATCTGGCTGGGCCGCCCAGTCTCGCGTCGTGCACGCGGGACATCTATCCCGACGAGACCCGCTTCACGCTGAGCGCAGCGTTACGCATCGCAGGTGGCATCGCTGCGGCGGCCAGCCACTTGCATCAGCAAGGCATCATGCATGGCGATCTGTATGCCCACAATATTCTGCACTGCGGCGAGGGGCGCGCCCTGCTCGGCGATTTCGGCGCCGCATCGTTCTATGCACGAACAGATCTGACCCTCGCACCTCTGCTGCAGCGCATCGAAGTGCGGGCATTCGCCTGCTTGCTGGAAGAATTGATCGACCGATGTAACCCGCATAACACCTCGGCGACTACCGTCGATGCGCTGCGGGAATTGAAAGACGAGTGCTTAAACGAAGACGTTTTCGCCAGGCCCTCGTTCGAGCAGATTGAACGCAGACTGCGTGCGCTGGCCGGGCCGGATGGGAATACTGCAGGTATGCCAAACGCCTGACGCGTCATGCATCAGGCGCTTAATACAGTCGGCAATGTGTGGATACTAGTCGCGCGCGACCAGATCATCGTTGACGCGTGCCTCGCCCGTCACGAGGCAGCTCGACAGGAAGTTTTGACCCTGTCCGCTGGAGGCCGTTTCCGAAAAACCCTTGTCCATGGCCCCCAATCTCACCAGCTCGGCGCCCTTTTCGCATGAAATAGAGCCTTCTCCGCCGGCTTGCGCATGAGTGAGCGCGCGGCCCACGGTCAGATACGCAAGAAGCATCAGTACAGCAATATTAAATACGCGTCTCATGGTTTGCCTCCTCTGCGAGCAAGACTAACGCGAACCATGACTACGGGATGTTAGGGGTTTCCCGATTAGGGCACTGCCTGTGATCCAGGTCAATCAGGAGGCCACAATTACCGTTTGCGGGTTTCCCCTTTGTCAAAGTGACATGCTGCGCTGCGGCGAAATAGCCATCATGCAGCGCAGCAAAAACACCTTTAGGAAAGCAGATCACTCGTCTCAACAGTATCGAGACATGCATCGCCAAGCGTGGCTGGAAGTTCCTCGCGCAGGAACTCGACGCAAGATCGAATCTTCGCATCGAGATACAGGCGCGACGGATAAACCGCGTAAACGTTCAGGTGCTGCGATGTATAGTCCGGAAGAATCCGCACCAGGTCGCCGCTGCGCAGACCGCCGGTGGCCGAATAGAGCGGCAACAGGCCAATGCCCATACCCTCTGTGATGGCTACCGCCAATGCATCGGCGATATTGACCCTGAATGTCGTTGCGCCAAGCACGAACGTCTCACGGCCGTGCGGCCCTTGAAAGGTCCATTCGTCAGCAGGAAAAGCCGGCGTCACGGCTTGCAGGCAGGTATGCGCGCTGAGATCGGCGAGTACTTGTGGCGCGCCGTGGCGCTCCAGGTACGCCGGCGACGCACAGGCAACGCTGAAAGTGCCGCCGAGGCGCTGCGAGACCAGCCCGGAGTCCGGCAAATCGTCGGCCAATACGAGAGCAATGTCGTAGCCTTCGTCCAGCAGGTCCGGCACGCGCTGCGCGAGCGTCAGCTCGACCTTCACATCCGGATAGCGCTGCCGATAACGGCCCACCAGCGGCACCACGCAATGCTGGCCTATGCCGGTCATGGCGTGCACCTTCAGCTTGCCCGACGGATGCGCAATCGCATCGCTCGCTTCGGCCTCGGCTTCATCGACACACGCAAGAATCTGTTCGCACCGATGCAGGTAGCGCTCACCCGCTTCGGTGAGCGCGAGGCGGCGCGTCGTGCGATTCAGGAGCCGCGTGCGCAGATGCGCCTCGAGGTCGGAGACCGCGCGCGACGCATATGCCGTCGTGGTATTCAGATGCTGTGCAGCCGCCGTGAAACTACCCGACTCGACGACACGAACCAGCACGCGCATTTTTTGTAGCGTATCCATACGATCCTTCAAAAACCGGTCTGAATTGTGGCATGAATCACGCCCGCGATTCTCTCGAATCCCGTAAAGATGCGTTGCACTCCTTGAGTTTTTAGGCGGTCCCATCGAGCGATTTTTCCCTGGCCGTTGAACGATGCGCAGCGTACGATCGAAGCCGCAGGGGGTCCCCGCCATCGGCAGTCTGTGGCCCCACTGGATTGGGCGTGCGGCGGTCTCACTCACATCGGCCAAGGAGGGAAGCAATGCTTCCGGCAGCGCAGACGTACGCAACATTGACGGAAAAATTCGCGTGGCAGATTCCGCCGCGATACAACATCGGCGTGGACGTATGCGACAAATGGGCCGACGGCTCGGGCCGCCTCGCGCTGATCTACGAACATCGCGACGGCAGCGCGACACGCTATAGCTTCGACGATCTCAAGGCCCGCTCCAATCAATTCGCCAACGCGCTGCGCCGCAGCGGCGTCGTGCAGGGCGACCGCGTGGCGATCTTCTTGCCGCAATCGCCCGAAACCGCCATCGCACATCTGGCCGCTTACAAGGCCGGCTGCATAGCCGTACCGCTGTTCGCGCTGTTCGGCGTCGACGCGATCCAGTACCGCCTCGCCGATAGCGCTTCGGCGGCGCTCATCACCGACACGGCAGGCCTGCAGAAACTCGCCGAAATCCGCCAGACGCTGCCCGAACTGAAGGCGGTGTATTGCATCGACGCGGAGCAGGCCGCCACGGCTCATGAGGCATCCTCATTCTGGAGCGCGCTCGATGCCGAGTCCGCCACCTTCACGCCGGCCGACACCGCCGCGGACGATCCCGCCGTGATCATCTACACCTCGGGCACCACCGGCAAACCGAAGGGTGCGCTGCATGCGCAGCGCGTGCTGCTCGGCCACCTGCCGGGCGTCGAACTGTCGCAGGCCTGTTTTCCCGCCGAGGCGAAGCTGATCTGGACGCCCGCCGACTGGGCGTGGATAGGCGGCCTGTTCGACGTGCTGCTGCCCGCGTGGCATCACGGCGTGACTGTGCTCGCGCGCCGCTTTGAGAAGTTCGACGGCGAGGCCGCGTTCGATCTGATGGCGCGCCACGCGGTCACCCACACATTCCTGCCGCCGACTGCGCTCAAGATGATGCGCACGGTCGCGCATCCCGAACGCTGGAAGCTGTCACTGCATGCGGTGGCGAGCGGCGGCGAATCGCTCGGCGAAGAGTTGATCGCGTGGGGACGTGCTGCGCTCGGCGTGACCATCAACGAGTTCTATGGGCAAACGGAGTGCAACGTCGTGGTGTCGTCGTGTGCGTCGCTCTTCGAGCCGCGTATCGGAGCCATCGGTAAGGCGGTGCCGGGGCATGAGGTCGCGATCGTCGACGATAACGGCCGCCCCCTGCCTAACGACACGATCGGCAACATCGCGATTGCCGGCCCGGATCCGGTCATGTTCCTCGGCTACTGGCGCAACGATGCCGCCACGCGCGACAAATTCCGTGGCCGCTATCTGCTGAGCGGCGATCTCGGCCAATGCGACAGCGACGGCTTCATCCGCTTTGTCGGTCGCAACGACGACGTGATTACGAGTGCCGGCTACCGGATCGGGCCAGCCTCGATCGAAGACTGCCTGTTGCAACATCCGGCGGTCTGCATGGCGGCTGTGGTGGGTGCACCGGACGCGCAGCGCACGGAGATCGTGCTGGCATTCGTGGTGCTGAACGCGGGCTTTGTGCCTGGTGAGGAACTGGTGCGCGAGATTCAGCAGCACGTCAAGACGCGGCTTGCCGCGCATGAGTATCCGCTCGAGATACGCTTCGTCGACAGCCTGCCGTTGACGGCCACCGGCAAGGTGATTCGCAAGGAACTGCGTGCGAGCCTGACGAAACCGGCCGCGCCGGACTGAACCGTGCATGCCGAACCGGGTGCCTTCGCGTTAACCGGTTCGGCGCGGCCGATGGGCCACCTTACTGCGACGTTCGCTGCAAACGGGCATAATTCCGCTGCCGCGCGTGCATCGCGCCTCGCAACGTGCATGGCGTCCCGGTACGCCCCGGCACATTCCATGGAACGATTCAATTGGAACTACGTGCAGACGACGCGCTCACCCATCCTGGATCCCTGCTTGCTCCCGACGGCCGCATTGTTGCGCCATACGATCTCGAGCAATGCGACACCGAGATCGGCGAGCATCTCGCGCTCGCGAGCCAGCCCGGCATCCTCAACGCAGCGGCGCAACCCTTCGAACTCGACTACTCGCAAGTCGCAACAGTCCATGTGATCAACGGCATGGGCGTCACGCTCGGCGACTCGATCATCGGCTTGACTGCGCTCGATGCGATCCGGCAAGCCCATCCGCAGATGCGCTTCATCGTATACCGGCCCGAACTGGCGCCGTCCTACGTCGAACAGCTCTACGCGCTTGCCGAGGGCAGCGTCGCGGCCACTCGTACATTGCCGTGGCCGCTCGACGCGATCCCGCGTGACGAAGTCCGTATAGACATCGGTAATCATCTTTTCTGGCCCGGCTTCATGTCGTTGCCGATGATCGACTTTTTCCTTGCCGCGCTCGGCGTGCAGCCGGCAAGCGTGCCGTCCACTCACAAGGCTAATCGCTGGCTGCAAACCTTGCCGTTGCCGCCCTTGCCTGACGCGTGGCAAGACCGGCCCTACGTGCTGTTTTGTCCCACCGCGAGCACGCCGATCCGCAGCATCGCGCAGCCGGTACGCAGCGACCTGGTCGGCCGTTTGTTCGAGCACTTCGGCCTGCCAGTACTCGGGTTTGGCGCGGTGGATCACCCGCATTACGTGGATGTCAGTGCCCTCTCGCCAGACACGGCTCACTTCCTTGCGTGGGTCCGGCACGCTCGCTACATGCTGACCTCCGACACCGCGGCGGTTCATATCGCGGCTGGCTTCGACGTGCCGACTACGGCGTTCTTCACTACTATCGCGCCTGAACTGCGCGTGCGCGACTATCCGCTGTGCCGGCCCGTGACGCTCGAACTACCTGAGCTGCGCAACGTGCAGGCCAGCGAGCGCGAACAGGACATGGCGCGCCTGAACGCGGCTTATCAGCTCGCGATGCGCAGCGAGCTACCGTTTGCGCCGCTACCAACTGCCTCGTCCGGCGGCATGGCGGCCGAGGTCAAAAAGCCGTAAGCAGGCGTCGCACGTCAATGCGGCACAGCCATAAGCGGCTGCGCGTACCGTACGTTCGCCGCGGGTATCACGCCGTAGTTGGTCGGCGGCGGCACGACAATGGTCGTGCAAGAAAGCAGCGGTTCCGGCGCGGGTGGCGGTGCACCGACCACGGCCGCGGGCCCATACGAGACGACCACGCGCGAGAAAACGCTCGCCGAATAGACAAAGCCAAAGGCCGCAGCCGCGGACACACAGACAAATCGAATTTTCACGAGAACTCCTGATGCGGTGAAGGATGGCACGCGTCTTCACTCATGAAGACGGAATCCAGATGGTTCGTATTGCTGACATCCTTTGCCGAACCGATTGGAGCGCTCGTTGCGCCGACCGGCGAAAGATACGCAAACTGCACGGCGAACGGCAACCGTAATTTGTTTCATTCCGTGTCGCACGCGCCGCGACATATCCCGACATGATTTTCAAATTGCCATCCCCGGCGGAGTCGAGAAGAATTCGGTCTGTCATTGAACGGTTCGCGGCACAAGGCTGGCGACGTTCAGCGAAAGACTCCACGGAGAACGAGATGAACAAGCTGTTGACGACTCTGGCGCTGTGCCTCGCTTGCACCGGCGCCTTCGCGCAAACCACGACACAGCCGCTGGGCGGCAACCCGCAGCGCATGGCGCAGATGGCCCAGCAGTTGCAAAGCCGCTTTGCCAGCGCAAATACCACCCAGGACGGCAAGCTGACCCGGCAACAAGCCGCAGCCGGCATGCCGATGGTGGCCAGGCACTTCGATGAGATCGATACGGCGCATGCCGGCTACGTGACCTTGCCGCAAATCGAAGCATTCATGCAGCAACGCGCGGCAGCGCACTGAGCCGGGTAATCATCAGATGGATCGTAGACGTGGCGAGTGCGAGCGGTTTCCGATCGCACTGTCCCCAGAAAACGCTATTCTGTTAGACGGATTCGCGCTTAAGCTTTGCATGGGACTCGAGTAGCGCGCTAAAGCGCGAACTTTGACCGACAGGAGCCACGGATGGACAAACCTGCGAGGATTATCGTCCTCGACGATGAAGCCGAATTGCGCAATATGCTGCAGCGCTTTCTGACCGGTCACGGTTTCGAAGTACGCGTGGTCGAGGACAGCAAGCGGCTCGACCGCTACTTGCAGCGCGAGCCCTACGATCTGCTGGTGCTCGATCTGATGATCGGCGAGGAGAACGGCCTGGAAATCTGCGGCCGGCTGCGCGCCGAAGGGCAAACACTGCCCATCCTGATGCTGACCGCCAAGGGCGATCCGATCGACAAAGTGGTAGGCCTCGAAACGGGCGCGGACGACTATCTCGCCAAGCCGTTCCTGCCGCGCGAACTGGTGGCGCGAATTCGCGCCCTGCTGCGGCGTCAAAAGATCGCCTCAGGCGAGCCGACCGTAACGTCGCAAACGGTGCGCTTCGGCGACTACAGTCTTGACCTCGGCAAGCAGTTGCTCATGCGCGCAGGCGAACCGCTCGAGATTCACTCGGCGCAGATGTTGTTGCTGGTCGCGCTCGCGTCATCGCCGAACCGGCCGGTGAGCCGCGACAACCTGATTGCGCGAGCCCGTGGCCGCGATCACGGAGCGCTCGATCGCAGCATCGACGTGCAGGTGCTGCGCCTGCGCCAAATCGTGGAAGACGACCCCTCCAAACCGCGCTTCATCAAAACGGTTTGGGGCGTCGGCTACATGCTGATCGCCGACGTCGAGTCATGAGGCGCGTCATGCCGCGCCTCGCGTTGCCCAAAACCCTGCTCGCGCGCAACATCGCCCTGCTGATCGTGCTTGTCATGCTGTCGCAGATCAGTTCCCTCGCCGTGCTGCTGCATTACGTGCAAAGGCCGCGGGTCGAACGCACGGCCATCGTGTTCGCCCACTACGTCACCACGCTCGACTCGCTGTTCCAGGCCGCCCCAGATCATGCGCGTGACACGCTGATTGCACGCCTGAACGATGGCGCGCAGCCGCCGGGCCCCAACGATACCGAGCCGCCGCAAAGCCTGCTGCATCTCTACCTCACCTATCAGCGCAACGTGTTTCTCGACACGCTGCGCCGGCATCTCCCCACTGACATGCAGGTGCGCTGGCAGACCGAAGGCGGCCAGCGTTTATGGATCAGGGTTCACACACCGGGCGGCCTCACCTGGATCGCGCTGCCGATTCCCGAGGATGCCCGCGGCGCCGGTCTCGATGCAGCCATCGCGCTCTCCCTCTGCCTCGCCATGCTCGCCGCGCTCACCGGTTATCTGATCCAGTTGCATCTGAACCGGCCGTTGCGCAACCTCGCCCATGCAGCGCGGCGCGTCAGTTCGGGCGACACGCCACCGCCGCTGCCCACCGACGGTCCCACCGAAATCGCCGAAGTGAGCAGCGCCTTCAACCAGATGATGCAGACACTGCAACAAGCCGAGGCGACCCGCGCCGTGATGCTGGCCGGTATTTCACACGACATCCGCACGCCCCTCACCAAGCTGCGCCTCGCGATGGCCATGGCGATCACCGACCACGGCGACGACAATTTCGTGGTGGCCGCAGAGGCCTACCTCGACCAGATCGACACCATCCTGCAGCAGTTCATGGACTACGCCGGCAGCGGCGAACGCGAGACCGCGCAGCCGGGCGATCTCAATGCGCTGATCAGCCGGCTTGCAGCGGATTTCGCGGGACTGGGCCACGAATTCGCGCTCTCGTTAGGGCCGGTTCCCGAATTCGCATTTCGTCCGATCACGATGATGCGGCTCCTGATGAACCTGATGCAGAACGCCGTCGTCTACGGCCGGATGGGATTCGCGGTGCGCACCTGGGTGCAGAACGGCAGCGCATGTGTAGCGGTTTGCGATCGCGGCGAAGGACTCGCGCCGCAGGAACTCGAAGCCCTGAAGGCGCCGTTTCAGCGCGGCCGCAACGCACGCTCGCAATCCGGCGGCACAGGCCTGGGTCTCGCCATCGTCGAGCGAATCGCACGTTTGCACGGCGGCTCGCTGCAGTTTCATGCGCGCGAGGGTGGAGGTCTGGAGGTATGGGTCGTGTTGCCGCTCAATGCCTAGCGTCAGCCAAAAAAATTTTAGCGACTGACAACCTGCACCCGTCAGGCTCTTAAACAGGTCCAGGTCGTAAGCTGTCGTGCGATTGCCGCATGTGTCTTGATTGTGATTTTCAGCCTCGTACAATGTGATCCGGCAGGCCGTGTCACGTCAGGCGGATGCAGCGCTCAACGCGGCACGGCACTCGAAAGACGACCTTGTTCGAGGAGCACATTCATGGCAAGCAGCGAGTATTTGTTGTCGCATCAGGAGCTGGTCAAGGCCGTCATCATTCATCAGAACATACATGACGGCTTCTGGCGCCTGAATATCAACTTCAACGTGGCCGCCACGCACGGCAAGCAGGTGCCGGACCCGTGCCTGGCCGTGACGATTCAGGGCATTGGCATCATGCAGGCGGACCCGAGCGACGAGATGGCCGTGGATGCGGCGCTGACCAACCCCGAAAAAGTCGCGCCCATCAACGACGCAAGCCACGATGCTCCTACCGGCATGCAGTTCTGCCGCGACGTATATCGCAACATCGCGGTTCATCTCGACGATGCCGCAAAACCGGTTAGCGCGGCGCACGCGGTCGACCTGCGCGCCCAGCTCCAGCAGCATCACAAGTAGGCAACCGGCGTGCGCTGCTTGCGCCGCACGCCAAGGCCTGTTCATGCTAATAACGGGCTTGCGCCGGCCCTAGGTTCGCCGCGCCGCCCGCATCATCCCCACGTACAGCAGCGCGCCTGCCACGGCGCCGATCAGCCAGCCGAAGTTGTTGTCCGGCAAGACATGCAGCAACTGCGTACAGAGTTCCCAGCCTACCGAGACGATGCCGGAAATCGCCAGCGCGGCAACGCCCACCTTGTTCCATCCACCGTCGTAATAGAAGCGCCCTTGCGGCGACATGCTGTAGAGCTCGGCCGTTTCGACCTGCTGTTTCTTGATCAGGTAAAAGTCCGCCATCATCACGCCGTACAGCGGCGCGAGCACCGAGCCGAACACGCTGACGAAAATCGTGATCGCCTTCGGGCTGTCGACAAAAATCCACGGGCACACCAGCACCGCCAGAATGGACGCCACGAGGCCGCCCCTCTTGAAGTCGATATGGCGCGGAAACAGGTTCGCAATGTCGTAGGCCGGCGAGACGAAGTTAGCCACGATGTTGATGCCCATGGTCGCCACGATGAAGGTCAGGCTTCCGATCACCACGGCCGCCTTGTTCTGGATGTGTGCAACGATCGCCACCGGGTCCATGATCATCGAACCGAATACGCTGGCGCTTCCCGAGGTGACGATCACCGTGATGATCGCAAAGACGACGAAGTTGACCGGCAACCCGAGGAAGTTGCCCACCTTCATCTGCCGCTCGCTCCTGGCAAAGCGCGAGAAGTCGCCGAAGTTGAGCAGCAGCGCGGCGAAGTAGCTCACCACCAGCAGCGTAGCGTTGCCCATGCTCGCTAGCTGCTCGCCGCCGGACAGCACCTTGCCGCCAAGCGTCAGGCTGAGGCTGCCCAGGCCCGCCTGCGAGAGAATCCAGGCCATCAGCACGAACATCACCACATACACGGCCGGCCCGCAAAAGTCGATGAATTTGCGGATCGTCTCCATGCCGCGCTGGAAGATGATCAACTGAAACACCCACATGAAGAGGAAGCTGACCCAGCCCAGGCCGTCGAGCCGCAAGAAACTGAAACCTTGTAAAGCGGTGGCCGCGGGAAAGAACAGAAGGACGAGCGTCGCCACCGCTTTCGAGGCGAAATAGGTTTGTACGCCGTACCAGACAATGCCGACCACGCCGCGAATCACCGCGGCCAGGTTTGCGCCCATTACACCCATGCTGACACGCGCCATCACGGGAAACGGGATGCCGTGCACGTAGCTGGGTTTGCCGACGAGGTTCATGAGCACATAGACGATCAGAATGCCCACGGTCAGCGCGCTCAACACCTGCCAGCCGGAGATGCCGAGCAGAAACAGGCTGGCGGCGAACGTATAGCCGCCGACGCTGTGCACGTCGGACATCCACATCGCGAAGATGCAATAGCCGCTCCATGTGCGGCGGTTGAGCGGAACGGGCGCCAGGTCGTGGTTATACAGGCGCTTGTCGCTCTGTGTCGCAAGGCCGGCCGCATCGTGCGGAGCGCCATCATCGATAAGCGGTGAGGTCGACATCTCTCCCCCTTTGCTGCTGTGCCTGACGACTGATCCCGGCGCACACGCGCCACCGGGCTGCGGATGAACTGGATTGCGGCCAGCCGCTTGCCATTGCGACAATATAGATTAGATGTTTCCACGAAAAAAAAAGACCGCGCCAAAATAAGCGACGCTCAGGTTTCGCGGAACAGCACACAATGTGGGAAATCAGGGCAAACGCAGCCTACTGCAATGCTTAGGCATGCTGGTAGTGAGCAACGCGTCGATTACTGCAGATGTTGTCCGCCATTGATGGCGATGTTGGCGCCGGTGACGTACGCCGCTTCCCGCGAGCACAGATAGAGCACGAGCGCCGCCACTTCCTCGGGCTGGCCGAGCCTGCCGACCGGGATCTGCGGAATGATCCTGGTGTCGAGCACTTCTTGCGGCACCGCCATCACCATTTTGGTGGCGATAAAGCCGGGCGATATGGTATTGACCGTTACGCCCTTTTTCGCGACCTCGAGCGCCAGCGACTTCGTAAAGCCATGCATGCCCGCCTTCGCGGCGGCATAGTTGGTCTGACCGAAGCCGCCTTTGGAGCCGATGATGGACGAGATATTGATGATGCGTCCCCAACCGCGCTCCACCATGCCGTCGCACAGCGGCTTGGTCATGTTGAAGAGCGAATCGAGGTTGGTTCGCAGAACCGCGTCCCAGTTGATCTTGTCGAGCTTCTTGAAGCTGGCATCACGCGTGATGCCGGCGTTGTTGATGAGAATGTCGACTTTACCCACATCGGCCTCTACCTTCTGAGCCGTTTGCTGGCACGAGTCATAGTCCGCAACGTCGACCTCGCAGGCGTGAAAGCGCCGCCCCGCCGCTTCCATCCGTTCGAGCCAGGCGGACGCGCCGACATTGCCTGGCGAATAAGTAACCACAGTCGTATAGCCGGCATCATGCAATTTGACGGCAATGGCTTCGCCAATGCCGCCCATTCCACCTGTCACCAATGCGATCTGGTTTGTCACAGCGGCTGCCTCGCGTGAGTGGGTTGTGACCCGGCTTGCGCGCAGCCACCTGCCCGGCTGCTCTCACCCGGTCGTTACGTCCGATGCCTTCGCGGTCCGCGAAAGCGCGGCTTCGAAACCGCCTTCGGCCATGCTGACGGCCTGACGAACCGACTTGTTGACGCTCTCGTGCAGCACGCGGCTCGACTCCATCAACTGCTTCAGCGCGACAACCGCTGCTTCTGAACCTGCCGGCGCCTGCCTGGACATCGTCTCGAAGAGCGCTTGCACCCGGCGATTGTGCGCCTCGTACTGCTCCCCTGCAATCGTCATGAGGCCCGTATGCACGCCGGATACGATCTCATACAGGCCGCGTTGATAAGCTTGGGCGCGCGCCGCAAGCTCGCCGTTGGGGCCAGTCTGTTGCGTAAAAAACGCCTGTGGATCAGTGGCGGACAGAAGCTTTTGCGAGTCGGCCAAAGCCGACTTCGCCGCTTGCATATTCAACGCAGTCAGCTTTTGCAAGCCTTCCACGGCCAGATTGGCGAGGCCATAGAACGCTTCTAGGCTCGCCTTTTGAGCGGCGGCAAACTCCTCGGGATACAACTCGTTCATTGTGAATCTCCTGAAATCGATTCGGCAATGCGCTCGCCAGACCGGCGAGCGCATCCTGGAATAATCGAATGGCCAAGGTGGGAAGACGAGCCAGCTAAAACGTGCCAGCGTGACGTGATCTCGTTCATCCCCGGTATGTTTCTTGTTTTAAATAAGCATAACAAACTAATTTACTGCGCTCTCAGGTTTTGCAACTGCACGGCCGTTCACTTTGTTGGTTGTCTTGAGCCCTTGGTCGGGTTGCGCTGACAGCAACGCTCTTGTGGCGCGTCTGCCCGCTCAGTGAATCCGGCCGGCTGCTTTCAGGAACGAATGGCCCTGGCGGGTTAGGCGCGGTAGCGCTTGCCCCGAAGATGCGTGTTCAAGACTGACTAATTGACGCGCCAGCAGAACATCGAGATCGGCCCGGTCTACTTCCAGTTGATCCGTGGCGTCCTTGACCAGCATGAGCGTTGCGAATTCGTGAGGGCTCAGCATCTTCGTCTCCCAATTTTCTAGGTGTTGCGTTGACAGGACGCTGACGCTCAGCCGTCGCGTCCCGAACCTGACACATTGAACGGATACCGCAAATGTGACTCTTCGCCGACTCGATACGCATCGCGCATCGAGGGAAGTCATCTTAATTCGAGTCTGCGTAAATTATCAATATGTGGGAAAAACTTTTTGAGATAGATCATCCTGGGGCCGGACCAACAGCCTGCTGAAACGTTTTCAGCCCGATTCAGATTCAACTGAGCTTTGCCGATGTCGTGATCCTCGAGGCGACACTCGACCGTCACGAAGACGACGCCCTCGCCCGCTTCGGCGCGGAACTGGCAACGCTGCCCGAAGTGCTCGAAGCCTATCTCGTCCCGGGTGAATATGACTATCTGGTGAAAGTAGCAGTAGACGGCACCGTTGGATATGGACGCTTCCTGCGCGAGAAAAGCTCTACCGGATCTCTGGCATCCGCCGTAGCCGCTCCATGTTTGCGCTGCGCTGTATGAAGAGTATTCCCTCGGTCGAAATCTAAACGCGTGTTTCGAACACGCCGCGCAATATATCGGACTCCATATCATAGACACGCGGCGTTTTGTCTGAGCTATACGCGTGGCGGATCGTGTAACGGCCAGGTTACGTGGCATGTCGCGGGAACACGTAACATCTCCGGCACGACATGCAGCGTGCTGCAAGTGCGCGCTCGCATATGCGTCGCGGTCAGGAACGCGATCCGGCAAGGCTCCTACGTGCCCCCATCCCCAACGGTGTAAATACCTGCACGGCGAAGTACCGCGTGATTCTGCGCACACGTCTTGGCGCGGAACTTGCGCGTGACGACTGCCCGAGCAAGCCACATCCAATCATGGCGCCACAGCGCCCGACTCCAACAACAGGCAGCGCGCACACACGCGGTATCGGGCCCGGAGCAAACATTTCTGCAAGACCGTTTTCTGCAAGACCGATCAGCGGTTTTCCGGGGGCACTGATTACACCTTTGACCAATCAGGACGCGATTCCATCGCGAAAGGACTAATCATGGCTCCCTTCAAACACACTCTTGTTGCATCGGCGAGCGCAATCCTATGGTGGTCGCTTGCTACTTCATGTCAGGCCGGCGATGTCACGGGCACGCCGCCCCCCTTGACCACGCAAAGCGGATGGACCGGCACCGGACAACCGGGATCGGGCTACATGGGCACGGGCGGACAAGGCGGTTCGTCCGGAATGGGTTATGGCAGTGGCAGTGTAGGCGGCGTCAGCTCCGGCTCCGGTTTCAGCGTCGGTTCGGGTCCCGGTTACGGTTCGAGTAGCGGTTGGGCCTGGGTCTCGCCGGGAGGAAGTGGCGACGGATATAGCGGCGACTCTGGAGATGGAGACGGCGGTCAGGGAGGTTGGGGAACCGGGACTGGTGGCTCTGGTGGCTCTGGTGGCTCTGGTGGCTCTGGTGGCTCTGGTGGCTCTGGCGGCGGCGGTGGCGGCGACGGCGGCTATGGCGGCGGTGGGTCAAGCGGTGGAAGTGGTGGCTCCGGCACAGGTGGGCAAGGAGGCTGGGGCGGCGGTTCGGGCGGTTCCGGCGGTTCCGGCGGTTCCGGCGGTTCTGGCGGTTCTGGATACGGCGGTGGTTCGAGCGGCTCGGGTGGCTCAGGCGGTTCTGGCGGTTCTGGATACGGCGGTGGTTCGAGCGGCTCGGGTGGCTCAGGCGGTTCTGGTTCCAGCGGCGGTTCTGGCGGCTCCAGTTCCTCAGGCGGCTCCGGCAACGGCAATCAGATCACCAGCGGCCTGCTCAATCCCATCCTGGACCTGGTGGTCAACGTCGGCGCCATCAGCGTTCCGATCGTCCCGATTACGCTCGGCAACAACAGTGGCAGCGGGAACGGCAACGGAGTAAGCACCGGCACACCAGGCGGCCATTCAGGCAACTCAGTCGGAACGGGCAGCAACGGTGCAGGCAACCTGCTGGCACCCGTCACCGCATTGCTCGGCGGCCTGAAACTTGCGCCAGTCACGGGCGGCTCACAAGGCAGCAGCAGTAGCCCGGTTGCACCACTCACCACCTTGCTAGGCGGATTGACTGGCGCGCTAGGCGGCAACTCGCTGCTCGCAGGCGGCTCTCAAGGCAGCAGCTCGGCCGCCCCGCTCACCACCTTGCTAGGCGGACTGACTGGCACACTGGGCGGCAGTTCGCACAGCAGGTCGTCGACTAGCCTGGTGACCCCGTCCACGTCCAGTCCTGTTGCGCCGCTAACCACCCTGGTCAGCTCGCTGACCGGCACGCTTGGCGGCACCAGCGGCGCATCGTCGTTGCTCTCGCCACTGACGAGCCTGCTCGGAGGACTGACAGGCTCAACGAGCGGCAGCAACGGTTCGCTCTCCACACCACTCGCTCCGAAACACTAGCGGGCATCACGTGTACAACCCCGGGCGAGGCAAACACCCAGCCCGGAACGCGATAAAAGCGCCCCACCGGTCCTACCGGGCCGGCGGAAGCGAGCTTCACCGCCCGCCGACCGGCTTCTGACACGCCGCAAGCACCGCTCCGGCGATCAGCAGCAAGGCCGAGTAAACCAACCCGCGCGCCAACCCCGCACCATCCGAGATCCAGCCAATCGCCAACGGGCCGACAATCTGCCCGAACGCGAACACGATCGTGAACGCGCTAATCCCTTTGGCCCAATGTGTGGCAGGCAGGTTGTGCCGCACAAAGGCGGTCGTCGAGGCGACCGCGGATAGAAACGTCGCGCCGAACAACGCACCCGAAACGAACGCGGCAAATGGATGGGTGGCCAGCGCCGGCAGGAGGGTCGCGAGGCCGAGCAGCCCATTGAACACTGCAAGCGCCTGGCCGCCGCGCATCCGGTCCAGCAGCCCCGACCACAGGCGCGCCGAGACAATGGTCGCCACGCCGAGCAGGATGTAGAAGCCGGTGACGATCGCGGCGCTCATCCCGGCATTGCGCAGCAGCGCGACGATAAACGTCATGTAGCCGATATACCCGACACCGAACAGTCCATACCCCGCTAACGCAAGACTGAAGCGCGGCCAGTGCAATGCCTCGCCATCAGCGGATGGTGCAACCGTGCCCTTCGTAACCGCCGTATGGCCCCGTTCGATCCGGCGTGCAGCGCCGCTGGCCACCACCGCGAAAGCGAGGCAGGCAGCCGCGAGCGCAAACCACGCCAGTTGCCAGCCGTGGAGCGCGCGGGCGATCGTGAGCGGCACGAGGATCGCGGAAGCGACGATGCCCCAACCGGTGCCGCCGTAGTACAAGCCGAGCACCAGCCCGGCATCGCGCGGCCGTGCCGACGCGAGCCGCGCCGCCAGCACGCCGCCGCTGATGAAAATCAACGCGCTGCTCGCACCTGTGATGACGCGCAAGGTCAGCAAGGCGTGAGTGTCGATCAGCACGCCGCTTATCGCCATCAGCAACGCTGTCGCGACACAGCCGGCCACGAACAATGCCGCTGACGACGCGCGCCGTGACAGGCGGGGAAAAGCCAATGCGCCCAGCAGATAGCCCAGGGCATTGGCCGTATTCATCGCGCCCGCCTGCGCGAAGCTCCAGCCCAGATCGAGCTTCATCGCGGGCAATAACAACGCGTAAGCGAAGCGTGCGAGCCCCAGGGCAATCGCGCTGCCCAAGGAGAGCGCCACTGCCAGCAGCAGCGTCTCCATGCGGTTCGGCGTGTCGGTGTGCGTCTCGTGCAGCGCGTCGGCACGCGGACGTTTCCAGCGAATCAGTTCTGCGAACATGGGTGAGCGTGGCACGGGCTTCAATCAAGCGAGGACGCAGCGGGCGTGCTGCAAACCTTGCCATCATAGCCGCGCGGCGCGCGTGCCGCGATTGAATTTCCAACGGCCAGAATCCATGCGCCGCTATACCCGATGTCATGCCCTGGATGCCGTAGCACCGGCGCGCGCATGCTGCATGGCTTCGAGCAAGGTCGCGTGATCGCCGATATGGTTCGCCAGCAACAGGATCAATTGCGCATTGGCCGACTGGCTTTGCGCATCGTCGAAATCGCGATGCATGTCGATCAACGCCTCGTAGAAATCGTCGGGACGGGCGAGATTGGGTTGGGTGTTAAGAGCCATGTTTGTCTCCTGCCGTTGTTGCACTCATGCCGTGCCGGCCACGCATAACGCACGCTTCAGGGCCTGCTCGACCTTACCCGCATCGAGCGTGTGCCAGCGGGCACAGACGTGCTGGTCCGGGCGAACCAGATAGAAGGTGCCGGGCGTCGCATCGTAGCGAGCGCGAGCGAGGCCTTCGCTGTCGTGCATAACCTTGACATCCGGTTGCGAATTTTCCATCGCCGTGCGATTCGCTTCGGCATCCTCAGTGGTAATCAGCACCAGCGTCAAAGGAATCGATCCGCGCTGTAAAACCCGGAGCGCTTCGCGCGTCGCCGCGTCGATGCCGTCCGCGCCGCAGAACAGCACACCCGTGAAGCGCTGCCCCAGATGCGGCAACAACCATGCCGGTTGCCCCGCGACGCGAACCGGCGCGTCGCAGCACGCTGCGCCCGGCACCATCTGTCCGGCAAAGCTGTCGCTGTCCGCGGTGTTCAGCGGCGAGTCGCACAACACCGCCGGCACCGACAGGCGCCCGCTATTCACCAGTTGCCGCGCGAAGGCATGATTGCGCGCGAGTTTCAGCACGGCATCGCGAAACACCCGGCTGACAGCGCTTTTAGGCGTGATGAAATCGGTGGAGCGGGTTGAATTGCGGATGTTTTCGTCGGCCGCGTACTCGCGCTCGCTCGCATAGGTGTCGAGCAACGCGTCCGACGCACGGCCCGCCAGCACCATCGCGAGCTTCCACGCGAGATTCTCGGCATCCTGCACGCCGCTATTCGCGCCGCGCGCGCCGAACGGTGAGACACCGTGCGCCGAATCGCCGGCGAACAGCACGTTGCCGTGGCGAAAGCGATCCATCCGCAAGCACGAGAACGTATAGACGCTCACCCACTCCAGCTCGAATTTCGCATCCGGTCCGAGCAAGGCCCGCACGCGTGGAATCACCCGCTCCGGGGTCTTCTCGATGACCGGGTCGGCGTCCCAACCGAGCTGGAAGTCGATGCGCCAGACATTGTCCGGCTGACGATGCAGCAGCACCGACTGATTCGGATGAAACGGTGGATCGAACCAGAACCAGCGCTCGGTCGGGAAATCCGCTTCCATCTTGACGTCGGCGATCAGGAAACGATCCTTGAAGGTGCGCCCGTGGCTGTCTAGTCCCATCAGGTGCCGCATCGGACTGCGCGAGCCGTCGGCGGCCACCACATAGCGGCCGCGCAACGCATACTGCCCGTCAGGCGTTTCGACCGTAAGCGTGACGCTCGCGCCATCGGTACCGGCCGCCCCTTCCTGCTGAACCCCCACCACCTTGCTCTTCCAGCGAATCTCGAGGTTAGGCAGTTCGCGAGCCCGCTCAAGCAGATAACCTTCCACGTAGTACTGCTGGAGATTGATGAACGCAGGACGATGATGACCGGACTCGGGCAGCAGATTGAAGGTGTACACCAGCTCGTCTTTCAGGAACACCTTGCCGACGTTCCAGCTAATGCCCTTGTCCACCATCCGCTGGCCGCAGCCGAGCCGGTCGAAGATATCGAGCGAGCGCTTCGAAAAGCAGATGGCCCGCGAGCCGGTCGACAGCGAGCAATCGTCGTCGACCAGCACAACCGGCACACCCTGCTGCGCGATATCGATTGCCGTCGCGAGGCCGACCGGCCCCGCCCCGACCACGATGACCGGATACGCTGCCGTCTGCGCGCCGCCCTGCTGCTCACGGCACGGCTGATACTCGAACGACAGCGTCTGGTAGTTGATGCTCATCTTGTGTCTCCACCCGTCTCTGCGCGGTGCGTTTCTTATCAGGCTTGCAGCGCGTCCCACATTTCCTTGTCGCGCTGCGCCGTCCAGATGCGCGGATGGGTAATGCCGCTCGCTTCGTCGAAAGCGCGCGAGACGTCGAACGGCAGACAATGCTCGTAGATGAACACATGGCCGAACTTCGGATCCATCGCCTTGCGCGTATGCGCCATCGCGGCTTTCAGGTCGAGCTTCTGCGCGACGGCTTCGCGGCCTTGCTGCAGCAGCGTGGTGACGAAGTCTTTGGTGTAATCGAGGCCTTTGTTGACCTCTTCCGGCGTGGTGAGCGCGGGGCCGCGGCCCGGCACCAGCTTTTCCGCGTTAAGCGCGCGCAGCGCTTCGAGCGTAGCCGGCCACTGGGTGAGCTGAGCATCGCCGCAATAGCAAGCGGCGTCGTATTCGACGAGGTCGCCGGAGAACAGCACCTTCTGCGACGGCAGCCAGACAATCGTATCGCCCTTCGTGTGTCCTGCGCCCAGATGGGCGATGCGCACTTCGAGCTTGCCGAGGAACAGGGTCATTTCACGCTCGAATACGAGCGTGGGCCAGGTCAGCCCGGGCACGGTCTCGACGCCTGCGAACAGACGCGGAAAGCGTTCGATCTCCGACTTCATGTCCTGCTCGCCGCGCTCGACGATCATCTCGTAAGTGCCACGGCTCGCGATCACCTCCTGCGCGCCCTCGGCGAAATACGCCGACGCGCCGAGCACGCGCACGGCGTGGTAATGCGACAGCACGACGTATTTGATGGGCTTATCGGTCACGCTGCGAATCTTCGCGATCAGATCTTTGGCCATGGCAGGCGTGGCCGTGGTGTCGACGATCAGCACGCCGTCGTCGCCAACGATCACGCCGGAATTCGGATCGCCTTCGGTCGTATACGCATAGGCGTTCTCGGACAACTGCGTCCACGTGACTTTCTTTTCTTCCAGATCGGCTTGGGATGCGAATGCTTTGGCCATGCTGTGTCTCCCTCAAAAGGTGGATGTGAGGCGAGACGGCCGGCAGCAGCGCCGTTCGGAACGAGGCGCGCAGCAGGCGGCATTGGAGGAGGTGTCTCGCCCCGTTTTCGACTCTGTGACTGCGCTGGTGTGCCGGGGTAAGTGCATCTTATGGCTGGCGATGTTTATTTGTCAATAACGAATCATGTTGCTATATGCAAATCCTCTGTGCACACTGATACAAGAGCCGAGGAAGGTCGGGGCGGACCTGGCTTCGTTTAACATGGACCCTTTTTCGGAACGAGTACGGGTGTGACGAAACCAGCCAAACCGGCCGCCAGGCGCGGTGACGGAAATCGCGGCAAGCACAGCGCGGATACAGGGAGCGGCAGCGAAGCTGTGAGCGAACTGCGCTCCGGCGCGGCCGCGTCCGAAGGCGGCAAGCCACAGCGCGGCATCCAGAGCGTCGAGGTGGGCGGGAGGTTGCTGCACGCGCTGGCGCAGGCCCGCAGCCCACTTGCGCTGTCGGATCTTGCCGCGGGCGCAGCGCTGACGCCTGGCCAGGCGCACACCTACCTCGTGAGTCTGACGCGGCTCGGCCTCATCAAGCGCGACGAACTGACGGGCCGTTATGAGCCAGGGCCACTGTCGCTGCGGCTCGGCCTGCTGCACCTCGAGCACCAGCCGGCGTTCCGCGCCGCGGTGCCGCGCGTCGCCGCGCTCGCCGAAGCGATTGGATTCAGCGTGGCAATCTGTATTGCCGGGCCGCAAGGGCCGACCATCGTCCGCTATGAACATGGCGGCTTTCCGTTGCACGTCAATCTGCACGTGGGCACGGTGATGTCGCTGCCGGCCACGTCGACAGGACGCGTGTTCTGCGCTTATCTGCCCGAGGACACGTTGCGGGCCATGTGGACGAATCAGTCGGGCCGGCACGAACAAAGCATGATCGAGCCGGCCGGGCGCGAGGCGTTCGAAGCGGCCTTGGAGACGATTCGCGAACGCGGCCTGGAACGCGGCGTCGATACGCCAAGCCCGGGAATCAGCAGCTTGAGCGCGCCGGTGCTCGACGCGTCGGGCGTGTTCCGCCTCGCGCTCACCGTCATAGGCTCGACGGGCTCGATCGACGTGAAATGGAACGGGCCGACCGCGCGTGCTCTCCAGGCCACCGCGCGGGACATCCATGCAGAATTCGCAGCCGCCTCATTCAGCCTCGCTTCCTGACAGATAGCCGTGAACCATACGCTCCCCTCCTCATCCTCGTACGCCGGGGCAGAAGCCAAGCAGCAGCGCGGCATCCAGTCGCTCGACAGCACGGGCGAACTGCTTGCTGCGCTGGTCGCGGCTGGGCAGCCGCTCAGCTTGCGCGATCTCGCCGCCGCGGCGGGCATGCCGCCGGCGAAGGCGTTTGCGCATCTGGTCAGTCTGCTGAAAATCGGCCTGCTGAGCCGCGATGCCGCGGGTTGTTTCGCGGCGGGGCCGTTGGCGCTCGAGCTGGGCTTGATCGGCCTGCAACGTTTATCGCCGACGCGCGAAGCGGAACCGGAGATCGTCGAGCTGGCGGCGTCGACCGGCATGAGCGTCGCGATGGCGGTGCTTGGGCCGCTTGGACCTACCGTCGTGCGTCTGGAGGAATCCGCACGGCCGCTGCATGTGAGCTTGCGGGTGGGGACGGTGATGTCGCTTGTCAATACAGCCATCGGGCGCGTGTTTTCCGCGTATGTGGCTGATGACGTGCGTTACGGTCTGCTGACGCAGGATCATTTGCGCCTGGCGGGCACGGATGAGTCAGCGCTCGTTGGGACAGCGAGCGTGCCAGACACCATCCCGCCTTTGAACTCTCACTACGCGCAACGGCTCGCGCAGATCCGCGCTGACGGCATCGACACGGCGTTGAGCCGGCCCGTACCGGGCATCGACACCCTGGCCGCACCGGTACTGGACCATAGCGGCAGCATCTGCCTCGTGCTCGCGTTGATGGGGCCGAGCGGCAGCTTCGACAATGCCGTGACAGGTGGGCCGGCGCGGATCTTGGGCGCGGCAACCCAGAGGTTGTCGCGCCGCTTTGGATGGATCGCCGGGAAGCGCGACTGATAACTCAAGTTCGTCTTGCGATAGCACCACGGACGATTCACGAGCCACCGCACGGCACTCACGCTGACAAGCGTTGGCCGCGAGCCCAGCCAGGCTTGCTACTATGCGGGAAGAATTTTTCCCGACTAGCCGGCCCGAGTCCTGCGAACCAAGGGCAGCAAATAGAACATCTGGAGATACTCCCACATGAGCGATCAGCCGTTCGGACGTTCCCGCCGCGATTTCATGCGCATTGCCGTCACGGCCGGCAGCACAGCCGCCTTGCCGTGGCTGAAGGACGCCCAGGCGCAGACGCCGGCAGGCACCAATGCGCCGACCACGGCTGCGAATACCGGCAACGCCGCCACCGGCCAGGCCGCCAGTCAGCTCACAGCGGCCCACCCGCCGGCCCAAGGCACCCAGTTGATCCTGCTCGGCACCAAAGGCGGACCCACCCCATCCGACCTGCGTGCGGCGCCGTCGAATGTGCTGGTGGTCGACGGCCAGCCCTATGTGGTGGATTGCGGCAACGGCGTCGCGCTGCAACTCACCAAAGCGGGCATCAAGCTGCCCCGCCTGCGCGACATCTTCCTCACGCATCATCATTCGGATCACAACGCCGACCTCGGCAACCTCGTCTTCCTCGCCTGGGCCACCGGGCTGCACACACCGGTCAACTTATATGGACCGCCGCGCATCACGCGGATGATCGACGACTTCGTCGACATGAACGATATCGACCTCGAAGTCCGCATGCGCGAGGAAGGCCGGCCGCCGTTCCGGCCGTTGATCAACATTCACGAGTTCGACGGCCCGCGTCTCGTGATGGAAGACGAGCGCGTCAAGGTCACCTCGATGCTCGTCGATCACTACACGATCAAGCCCGCCTTCGCTTACCGCTTCGAGACCCGCGACCGCACCGTTGTGTTCTCCGGCGACACCACTTACTACCCGCCGCTTGCGGAGTTCGCCAAAGGCGCCGACTTACTGGTGCACGAAGTGATGTATCTGCCCGCGCTGCAAAAGCTGATGAAAACAGTCGACAACGCGCCGACCCTGCTCGACCACCTCGTCAAAAGCCACACCAGCACCGAGCAGGTCGGCAAGATTGCCGCAGCGGCGGGCGTGAAAACGCTCGTATTGAGCCACTTCGTGCCGGGCGGCGACCCCGCGATCACGGATGAAATGTGGACCGCCGACGCCCGTCAGCATTTCGCCGGCGACATCATCGTCGGCAAGGACCTGCAGGTTATCTAAGTGCGGACCAACCCGCGCGACGCTGACGACCGCCATGACTGCCACGACTAGCGCCATGCAACCCGCAGCGATTCCGCTCACGCTCCTGACCGGCTTCCTCGGTTCGGGCAAGACCACGCTGCTCAACCGTTTGCTGCCGCAACCGGCGCTCGGACAATGCGCGGTGATCATCAACGAACTGGGGGCGATCGGTCTCGACCATCTGTTCGTCAGGACCTCGCGTGACGAGACCATCGCGCTGCTGGAAAACGGCTGCCTGTGCTGCGGCGTGCGCGACGAGCTGACGGCAACCGTCGCCGACCTGTTCGAGCGTCGCGCGCGCGGCGAGATTCCAGCATTCGAACGGCTGCTGATCGAAACGACCGGACTCGCACGACCCGGCCCGGTGATTTCGCTCCTGCTCGGCGACGCGGCACTGGAAAGACGGGTGCGCCTCGACGGCATCGTCACGACTGTGGATGCGAAACATGGCGCGGCCCAACTGGTCCGCCATGAAGAATCACGCCAGCAGGCGGCCGTCGCAGACCGAATCTTGCTGACGAAGGCCGAGTTGGTCGATGCATCGACCCTAGCCGAACTCGAAGCGACGCTGCAAGCGCTGAACCCAGGCGCGCCACGGATGGCGGTACGCAACGGCGAAATCGATGCCGCGCATCTGCTCGACATCCTGACGCCGCGCGAGCTTCGTCCGTGGCTGCGCGCCGAACCGGCGACACCGCGCAAGCTGATGACCCCGATGCGCGGCGCAGCAGCGAGCCGCGCCACTCATCCCGACATCGACAGCTTTTGCCTGAGCTACGCGCAACCTCTGCCGATGCACGCGCTAGAAACCGCGCTGACGGTGCTGCTCGGCTACCACGGCGAACGCATCCTGCGGGTGAAGGGGATTGGGCACTTCATCGGCGAATCGCGGCCGGTGGTGTTCCATGGCGTACAGCAGTTGCTGCACGAACCGCTCAAGCTCGAGCAATGGCCCGATGACGATCACTCGACGCGGCTGGTATTTATCGTGCAGGGATTGGCGCGCTCGGTGATCGAAGAGACGCTCGCGCATTTCCTGCGCGAAGCGGGCTACACGCACGGCTAGGAAGACGACTCCCCCGCCGCCGGTTCCGGCTCATGCGACAAGCGCGACTTCGCATGCCGCATTTTCTCCAGCGTCTTCGGCCCGAGCTTGAGCGCCACGCCGATCGCCAGCGCATCCACGATGCACAGATGCACGAGCCGCGATACACCCGGCGTATTCGGATCGATCGGACTCGGTACGCGCAACAGCAGCGGAATATCCGCGAGCCATGCGAGCCGCGACCCGGCGTTGGTCAGCGCAATGGTGGTGGCGCCCCGCTCCTTGGCAATCTGAATGCTTTCGTTCACCTCGACACTGCGTCCCGAGTGGGAAATGGCGAACGCCACATCGCCGGGTTCCAGCAAGCCGGCGTAAAGCCGCTGCAAGTGACCATCGGTGAACGCGCTGGCGGCGATATCGAGGCGCAGAAAGCGTAGCGCCGCATCTTGCGCCACCAGGCCCGAGCCGGACCCGACACCGAACACATAGACGCGGCGCGCGCCGGCCAACGCGGCAATCGCCGTTTCCACCACCGCCGGGTCGAGCGCTCCACGTGCATGCGTAATGCCCTCGACAACCGCTTCGCCGACCTTGTCGAGCAAGGTCTGCACGTCGTCGTCGCGTGCAACCGCAGTCGATGCATACGGCAAGCCCCCTGCCACGCTCTGCGCCAACTGCATCTTGAAGTCGCGCAAACCGTTCGCTCCCACAGCGCGACAAAAGCGCGTCACGGAAGGCTCGGACACCTCCGCGCGCTGCGCCAGCTCGGTGATGCTTGCGCGCATCGCAAAGTCGACGTCGCTCAGCACCATCTCGCCAACCTTGCGCTCGGCCGGGCGCAGTTCGGTCAATGCACCGCGTATGTGGGGAATCAGGTTCGGAGCGGACACCCGTGTGTTCCTTATGGGTTCAAGGTCTGGAATCCGCGTCTGTCTAAACAGGTGCGACAACGGCTACCACACGCGGTATCAAGCGAGCCTGCGTCCACTCTCCGTATCGAACAGATGAATATGCTCGGCCGGCAGGCACAATGCCACGCGCTGGCCGGGTTCGATCGACGAGCGCTGGCGGGTCGTCACGCACCACGTGCTACCGCCTATTTTCCCGTACAAGTGGGTCTCGGCGCCAGTCGGCTCGACCACTTCGACTTCCATCGAGACGTCCGCTAACGCCGCCGGCGTTTCGATGTGCTCGGGCCGCACACCGAGCGTCACCTTGGCGCCGGCCCGCGCGGACGCCGGTGCCAAGGTCGGCGGCAAGGCCACCTCGCTGCCGTCGGCGAGCTTCAGCGCAAGACCGGCCGCGCCGCTCGCCAGCACGCCTTCGGCGAAATTCATGGAAGGCGAACCAAGAAAGCTCGCGACGAACAGATTGGCTGGGCGATCGTAGAGGTCCAATGGCCGGCCGATCTGTTCGATGCGGCCTGCGTTCATCACGACGATCCGGTCCGCCATCGTCATCGCTTCGATCTGATCGTGCGTGACGTAGATCACCGTATTCTTCAGACGCTGATGCAGCGCCTTGATCTCGGTGCGCATCTGCACGCGCAGCTTCGCATCGAGATTCGACAAGGGCTCGTCGAACAGGAACAGCGACGGCTCGCGCACCACGGCGCGGCCCATCGCCACGCGCTGGCGCTGGCCGCCGGACAACGCGCGCGGCAAACGGTCCAGGTAACTGCTAAGGTTCAGCATCTTCGCCGCAGCCTCGATACGCGGCTTGAAACTCGCGGACGATTCCTTGCGAATCCGCGGCCCGAACGCGATGTTCTCGTACACGCTCAAGTGCGGATACAGCGCGTAACTCTGAAACACCATCGAGATGTTGCGCTGCTGCGGCGCGAGCGCATTAGCGCGCGTACCGCCGATCATCAGGTCGCCGCCGCTGATCTCTTCGAGACCCGCCACCATGCGCATCAACGTGCTCTTGCCGCAGCCCGACGGCCCCACCAGCACGACGAATTCACCGTCGTCGATATGCAGGTCGATGCCATGCACCACCTGGGTGTCGCCATAGCGCTTGAAAATGCCGCTCAGTTGCACTGCTGCCATGCTGTCCTCATCGTCGTCCGGCGCAACCGTCAGGCGGTCGTACCGCGTTCACTGAATCAAAACGTCTCGAGCGTCAGTTCTTCGGCCATCAGCCGGTTGCCGGCCATCAGGCCGCCGTCGACCGGCAGCGCCACGCCGGTGATCACGCGCGCCATCGGCGAGGCGAGAAACTGCACGGCGTCGGCAATGTCGTCCGGCGTGGCGAAGTCGCGCAGCGGATACCATTTCTTGAGGTCCTCGAACACCTGCGGGTTTTTGTCGACCCGCGCCTGCCAGGCTTGAGTCTTGACGGTGCCCGGACACACGATGTTCGCGCGGATGCCATAGCGCCCCAGCTCCAGCGCCAGTGCTTTCGTATAGCTGATGAGACCGGCCTTCGCCGCGCTATAGGCCGGGTGGCCCAGCGCGGCCATGCCGTTGACCGAACCGATCAGCACCAGCACGCCCTGTTGCCGCTCGATCATCGACGCGCGCACCGCTTCCACCGTGTGATACGTGCCGTTCAGGTTGAGGTGGACGTCGCGCTGCCAGCTTGCGGCGTCGGTCGTGGCCAGCGTCAAACCCCTGGCCGCGCCTGCATTGGCGACCAGCACGTCGACCGGCCCGCGCAGCTTGACCGCCTCCGCCACGGCCTGCTGCACCGCCGCCGCGTCCGCCAGATCGGCGACGACCGGCGTGAGGTGCTCCGCGCCCAGCGCGGCAGTCAGCTCGTCGAGCGCCGCCACGTCGATGTCGAGCGCCAGCACGGCCTCGCCCTGTTCGACGAACCGCCGGCACAGCGCGCTACCGATCCCGCCGCACGCGCCCGTGACCAAAACCACTCGCTTCATCTCTGTCCTCACGCTTTGCTTGCCGGCGCCGGGACGCCCGATCACGCCCAGCCACGCCCTCTCAGGCCATTCCGCACGGGCTTCACACCCTGTAAATTTCCTACACAGCTCATTTGACCGGCATATCCCGAGCGCCTCAGCGACCGTTGCACCCACCGCTGCACTGCACGAAATACGCCTTCTTTACAGCATCTTAGGCAAAAATCGCCGCGATAAAAAATATCGTAGTCCCTACGTGACAAGCTTTTTTTCGTCATGTAGGATTTTTTCAAACAATTTAACAACCCGGCGGCCGGCGACGGCAGCGGACCACCCCCAGGAGAGAGAAATGTCGTTGCAAGCCCGTGCTTCCTTCGCGCTCGGCAAAATTGCCGTGGCGCTTGCATTTGCAGGTATGGCCGTCGCGGCGCACGCCGACACGGTCCGCGTTACCGTCGCCCATTACAGCGACGCGACCGCACCGTACTTCGAAAAGATGGCCCAGGAATTCGAAAAGGCCAACCCCGGCACGACCATCAAGATCGAGGATGTGAGCTGGGACACGCTGCAACAGAAGCTGCAAACCGACATTACGGGCGGCGCCAACGCCGACCTGGCGATTGTCGGCACGCGCTGGCTGCTCGATTTCGTCAAGGACGACGTTGCGGAACCGCTCGACGGCTACATGGACGCCAGCTTCAAGAACCGCTTTATCGGCCCGTTCCTCGCACCGGGCGAGATCAACGGCAAGGTCTACGGCCTGCCGATTGCCGCGTCCGCCCGCGCGCTGTACTACAACAAGGATCTGCTGGCGAAGGTCGGCTACCCGAACGGCCCGAAGACCTGGAATGACGTGATCGACGCGTCGAAGAAGCTGAAGGCACAAGGCATTGCCGGCTTCGGCCTGCAAGGCAAGGAAATCGAAACGGACGTCTACTTTTACTACGCGCTGTGGAGCTACGGCGGCGACGTGGTGGGCAAGGACGGCAAGGCCGCGTTCAATTCGCCGGCCGGCGTGAAGGCCGCGACGCTGTACAAGACGCTGATCGACGAAGGCCTGACGGAACCGGGCGTGACCGGCTACAGCCGCGAAGACGTGCAAAACCTGTTCAAGCAGGGCCGCGTGGCGATGGTGATCTCGGCGCCGTTCCTCTCCAAGCAGATCAAGAAGGAAGCGCCGAACCTGAAGTACGGCATCGATCCGATCCCGATGGGCACAAAAAACGCCACCTATGCGGTGACCGACTCGATCGTGATGTTCAAGAACTCCAAGGTGAAGAAGAGCGCCTGGAAGTTCCTCGACTATCTGTTCACGAAGGAACCGCGCGTGCAGTTCACCAGCACGGAAGGCTTCTTGCCGACCACCAAGGCCGAAGCAACCGATCCGGCGTTCAACGATCCTGATACGAAGGCGTTCATCGCTCTCTTGCCGAGCGCGCACTTCGCGCCGACCGTCACGGGTTGGGAAGACACCGCGAAAGCCGTGTCGGACGCCATGCAGTCGATCTACCTCGGCAAGGCTCAACCGGCGGCAGCGCTCAGCGCGGCAGCCGACAAGGCGAACGAATCGCTCGGCAAATAACGCTCAGTCAATGCTGAGCTGAGGTCGTAGCGTATTAATGTAAACCGGTGCGCGCCGCTGCTGTCAGGCGGCGCGCACCGTGTTGTATCCGGCCCATTCCGTCGCGCCGGCCTCGAGGCCTGATTGAAGCCGAATCGAGGCGCACGCGCGACTTACGATCGAGCACGCATGAGCCGTCCTGCTTCCCCGCGCCTGTCGGCGCCCTGGTTGCTGATTACGCCGAGTTTGATTTTGGCGCTGTTTATCATCAGCTATCCGATTTTCAACATCGTGTATCAGTCGCTGCACGATGTTTCGCGCTTCGGCGCGATTCGCGACTTTACGGGCCTGAAGAATTTCTACACCGTCTTTGCGGACCCCGAATTTCTCGGCGCGCTAAGGCGCACGATCTACTGGACGTTTTTTGTGGTGGGCGGCACTGTGCTGATCTCGGTGCCGGTTGCGCTCGTGCTCAATCAGGATTTCCATGGACGCGGCGTGGCGCGCACGATCGTGATGCTGCCGTGGTCCGTGTCCCTGACGATGACCGCCGTGGTGTGGCGCTGGGCCTTCAATGACGACTACGGCATGGTCAACGTCACGCTGCACCGGCTCGGCATCATCAACGGGCCGATTCATTGGCTGGCGACACCGGAACTCGCGTTTCCAGTGGAAATCGCCGTGGGGATTCTGGTGTCGATTCCGTTTACGGTGACCATTCTGCTAGGCGGCCTGTCGTCCGTGCCGGGCGACATCTACGAAGCGGCGCGCATCGACGGCGCGAGCGCATGGCAGCAGTTCCGCAAGCTGACGCTGCCGCTGCTCAAGCCCTTCGTCAACATGGCGATCCTGCTGAACGTGATCTACGTGTTCAACTCGTTTCCGATCATCTGGGTCATGACGCAAGGCGGCCCGGATGAAAGCACGCACATTCTCGTCACCTATCTGTATGAAGTCGGCTTCCGGCTTGGCCGTCCAGGCCAGGCGGCGGCGGTGTCGCTGATCATGCTCGTGATGTTGTTCGTGTTTTCGATGCTGTATCTGCGCATGCAGCCGGCGAAAGAAGGGGAAAACGCATGAGCCCGCTTTGGTCACCCAAGATGAAACGCACGCTGTGGTGCTGGCTCGCGCTGTCTCCGCTGATAGTGCTGGTCCTGTTCCCGTTTGCAATCATGCTGTTCACCGCGCTCAAACCGGCGGACGAGGTGTTCGTGTATCCGGCGCGCTGGCTGCCGGTGCACTGGCAATGGAGCAACTTCGCCGATATGTGGGAGGCAGCCAACTTCGGCGTGGCGTTGCGCAACAGCGTGGTGATCAGCCTGCTTTCCATGGCGCTCGCGCTGGCGGTCAGCCTGCCTGCCGCCTATGCGCTCGCGCGCTTTCCGTTCAAGGGGCGCGGCGTGTACCGGCAATTCCTGCTCGTCACGCAGATGCTGTCGCCAATCCTGCTGGTAGTGGGGCTGTTCCGTCTCGCCGCGATGATTCCCTACGGCGACGGCAACCTGGTGGACTCCAAGCTCGCGGTGATCGTCTCGTATGCGGCGTTCAACATCGCGTTCGCCGTGTGGATGCTCTCGTCTTACTTTCAGACCGTGCCGCGCGATCTCGAAGAGTCCGCCTGGCTCGAAGGATGTGGCCGCGCCAAGGCGGTATTCAAGGTATTTCTGCCGCTGGCCGTCCCCGCTATTGTCGTCACTGCAATCTTTACGTTTATCAACGCGTGGAATGAGTTTGCGGTGGTTTATACGCTGATCCGTTCGCCGGAAAACAAGACCCTCACCGTGCAGGTCACCGATATGGTGGCGGGGAAATATGTGGTCGAATGGCATCTGGTGATGGCGGCAACGTTGTGCGCCACCTTGCCGGTTTCCGTGGTGTTCGCGTGGTTGCAGCGCTATCTCGTCAAGGGTCTCGCTTTGGGGGCGGTGAAGTAAGCGACGACTCAACCCATCCCGTACGCCGTTGCGCTAGACTGCGGTCGTCCCGGAGGGCTTAGTCGTGTCCAAACTGACCGTGTCCAAACTGAAATTCAAACTCATTCGCTTGAACGCCGCCTGCGCCCTGATCTGCATTCAGGTGCTGGCGCACGCGGCCTCTTTGCAACAGGCGTCCGCCGCCAGCGCCGCGAGCCAGGCAGAAAGCTCGCCGTCCGCGCAACTGCTGGCAGCGCGGCCGGTAGTCGGCGACGACCCCAGCGCCGTCAGAGATACCTTGGCGACGGGACGCATCCACACCAGTTCGCCGACCTTGACCGAGCGTCTGCGCGACCTGATTCCCGCTCGCCAGGTACCGCGCAATCTCGACCTGGCAAAGGTCGGCCTCGAGCGCGAACTGCTGTTCGTGGTGCCCATCTCCTATGGCGTACTGTACAGTTCGAAAAACCATTCGCTGACAATCGACGCAGATCTGGCGGACGAACAGGCGCCGGGCGTAATCCTGCTTAAGAAGACCATTGCCGGACCAAGTGGCCGAGGCCTGGTCGTGGCCGCGGAAGCGAAGGCAAAGGGATACGTTCAGCAAATCGATCTGGTCGAACTCAAGGCCGGCACATCCAGCAAGACCAAGGTTCGTGCCCACCTCTCGCTTTCGCCGGCGGCCTTCGCCAAAGTAGACGGCAACTTCGCGATTGCGCTGATGTGCGATCTGACGCCGCCTTACCTGAGCGAGCGACGCGAACACAGCGATCCCACCGACGACGAGCCGACCGACATCACGACCCGAGGCTCGGTTCTATACACCGATGTTCGCGCCGTCTGGCTGATCAGCCCGCAGACGGGTACGGTGCTGTCGAAGAACCTGCATTTGTCGAATTAAAACTGCTTGGGCAGGTTAGGTAACGAGCCGGCGCTGCGATGTGTCGCGCAGGCCCGCTCGCCGCCCGGTTTCGTCACACACCTTCGACGAGTACTGCGCGATAGGTCGCGCCCTTGAAGCGATGCTTTGCGACCTCCTGATACTCGGGGCCGTCGTACCAGCCGCGCGCGGCCTCCGTGGACGGAAACTCGACCACCACCACGCCCTCGGGCGCATCGCCTTCGAGCACCTGCTGCGGTCCGTAGGCAACGAGTACCTTGACTGGATGACCCTTGAGGGTCGCGGCAACCTTGCTTTGGTAAGTATCGAGTTCGGCCTGATCCTGCGTGCTTTCTCGTGTGAAGACAATATAAGTCGGCATGACATACGCTCCAGTAGTGGCGTGAAAGTGCAGCAGATCATGCCACGAAACCGCGTAAGCGTTTGGCGAGCTGCCAGGCCCCGGCGGCAACGCGTTATGGCGGCTCAGGCGAGGTTCGTTCCTCGCGTCTGAAACGGACGCTCACCCGAAGTATCCATCACGAGACGGCCGAACTCGCGCACGGCCAAGGTCTTCTCCCCTTTGCCCCAAAGCAGTCTGAACTCCGCCTCCGGCAACGGCGGCAAACCGTATCGCCCATCGATCACCGCGATACCTGGCTCCAGATCGTCGTGCGTCAACGGCGTAATGGCGAGCCCGCTCATGACCGCCGCCCGAATCCCCGACTGGCTCGACGCCGTAAACGCAACGTGCCAGTCGATCGGCAACCCTTCGAGCGCCTCGATGGCCACCCGCCGGTTGACGCAAGGTGCGGGAAAGAACGCCAATGGCAGCGACGCACCTTCACGCACCTCGAACGATTCCGCCGCGGCCCACACAAACCGCGTCCGCCGCAACACGACACCGTCCTCGTCTTGATCCGCTTCCGGGCGCGCGCCGAGCACCACGGCCAGGTCAAGTTCATGCGCTTCGACCATCACCTGCGAGTCGAGGCTCATACCCACGCTCACATCGAGCCGCACGTTCGGGTAGGCACGCGAAAATTGCGTCAGCAGCAGAGGCAATCGCTCACCCATGAAAATATCCGGCGCCCCAAAACGCACACTTCCGACGACAGGCGAGGAGCGAAAGCGCCGCGTCACCGCTTCCATCGCATCCAGAATCTGCCGTGCATAGCGCAGGAAATCCTCACCATCCTCGGTCAAGGTCAGACTCCGCGTCGTCCGGTAGAGAAGCGGCCGCCCCACCTCCTCTTCGAGCCGGCGGATCTGGTGGCTTATTGCCGATTGCGTCAGGTTTAAGCGTCGCGCGGCCTTGGTGAAGCCACCGGCATCCGTGACGGCGACAAACGCGTGCAGAAGGGCAGGATCGAGGTTCATGGGCGCGGATGATGATGTGATTTAATCAATCATAGTAAATTAAATCATTTCCATCATGGAAGCGAGTCACTGAGAATAAAGCACGTGACCTCTTCCGGTAATCGCGATGGACAACCTGCCCCGCGCTTCGCAGCAATTCGCTTTCACGCTGTTGCTGAGCGCCGTCATCGGCGCCACCTACGGATTCGGCGTTTATCTGTTTCCTGTCGTCCTGCCCGAGATGAAGCACGCAATCGGCTTTGACTACACCCAGGCCGGCTTCATCACCGCCGCGAGGCAACTGGCCAATGTCGCCGTGGCGCTTCTGTCGGGATTCGCCGCAGCCCGCTTTGGGGCTGCGCGAGTCGTGCTTATCGCGACGCTGCTTTCGAGCGCCGGTCTCGGATGCCTGGCGTTCGTCAATCGGGCCTGGGTGATGGGCGATGTCCTCATTGCGCTCAACGCGTGCGCAGCGGCGACATGGGTGCCGATGATGGTGCTGATCGCACCGCTGATCGACACACGCCACCAGGCAAAGGCAATCGGGGTGATTTCCGGCGGCACCAACTACGGCATCCTGCTGAACGGTTTGATCGTACCGCCATTGCTGGCCGCGTGGGGCTGGCGCTCGGTGTGGCTCGTCAGTGCGCTCCTGACGGCGGCTTTGAGTGTAACGCTCATTAGCGTGTTCAAAAGGCTGGACCTGCTGAAAACACGGCGCACGCCGCACCGTCATGCGGGACACCCTCAGGGCGCTGCAACCAGCCGCCAGATTCTCGCGCGACGGTATCTGCTCGTATATGCGATCGCTTTGTTATGCGGTTTTGCCGGGGTTCCTTTCATCACGTATTTCTCGGCCTATTCGCACGATGATCTGCATCTTGGGCTCGATATCACCGCCCATGCATGGGCGCTGCTGGGTCTCGTCGGTGCGGTGAGCGGCCTGGTGCTGGGCGTGATCGGCGATATGAGCAATGAGCATGACCAGCTCGTCCATCCACGGCGCGATGGTATGCGAGCCGCGCTGGCTAGCGCAGGCGCGCTGTTATTCTGCGCATCGCTAATCGCAGCCTCGCGCCCCAACGGTTATGCACTAGCCGTCGCGGCGATTGCATTCGGGTTTTCGTTCTTTCCAATGTTCGGCTTGTTGCACGCGTATGTTGGTAAAACCAGCACGCCCGCGCTGGCTGCGATCGTCTGTGGAATCTGCGAGGCGGCGTTTGGAATTGGCGGCGCGTCGGGAAACATCCTTGGCGGGCTTTGCAAAACCGCATCTGGCTCGTTTTTGCCCGTCTACTGGTTCGCCACGGCGGCCTCGATCATGCTCGTGGGATTGACTTTCCTGGTGCCGGGCGTACGGGCCAATCCAGTCCCTGCGCACAATGCAGCAAGCCCGTGTTCAATGCGAGCAGGCGTTGCCATGGAAGGGCCGAACACCCAGCCTTTGGGCGCTTCGATCGACACGTAAGCATGAGCGGCGACGCAGGCGTCGACATGCAGCCGAACGTTACAAGGCCTACTCCGAAGCGATCGCCTGCCGGATCTTGCTGCCCGTGGCACGCAGTATGTCGGCAATATCCTCGCCGGAAACCGCCGGGCTATACAGAAAGCCTTGTCCCTCGATACACCCATGTTCGATCAGAAAGTGCCGATGGCTATCGAACTCGACGCCTTCCGCAATCACGTCGAACTTCAGCGCGTTGGCGATCGCAATGACTGCGAGCGTCAGCGCCTCGTACCCGTCGTCGCGGCCAATCTGCTGAACGAACGCGCGGTCGATCTTGATACGGTCGATACTGAAACGCTGCAGATAACTGAGGCTCGAATATCCGGTGCCGAAGTCGTCGATGGCGATTTTGACGCCTAGCCCACGCAGATCGTGCAGCACGCGCGCGGCATCATCCGCGTTGCGCATGAGGGCGCCTTCCGTCACTTCGAGTTCGAGCATCTCGGCTGGCCAATCGGCCTCGGCCAGTGCGGAGCGCACCACTTTCACCAGATCGGAGTGCTCCAGTTGCAGCGGCGAGACGTTGACCGACACGCGAATCGGCGGCAGCCCCGCATCTCGCCACGCTCTCGCCTGCCGGCACGCGGTGCGCAAGACCCATTCGCCGATCCCCTTGATCAGGCCGGTTTCCTCGGCGATCGGAATGAAGGCCGCGGGCGACACGGCGCCAAGCTCGGGATCGTGCCAACGCAACAGCGCCTCCGCGCCAACCACGTGCCCGGTCTGCATGTCGATTTGCGGTTGATACGCAACGGCCAGCGCCTGTGCCTTGACGGCTCGCTTGAGTTTGGTCGATAGCTGCAATTTCTGCGCGGCCGCGCGGTTCAGTTCAGGCCGGTAGAACTGGTAGCCGTTGCGTCCGCGCGACTTCGCCAGGTACATGGCGGCGTCGGCATTGCGGATCAGGGTATCGGCATCGCGGCCGTCCTGCGGATAGGTGCTGATGCCGATGCTGGCCTCGACGTAGAGTTCCTGTCCGCTGACATGGAACGGCTCGCGCATCGCCACGATCAGCCGGTCGAGCATCGGGATGAGCTGTGCGCCGTCGGTGCGCTCGGCGACGATGATGAATTCGTCCCCGCCATAGCGGGCCACCAGATCGGTCGCCCGCACGAGGCGCTGCAGGCGCTTGGCCACACGGGTCAGCAATGCGTCGCCAACGCGATGACCGAGCGAATCGTTGACCTCCTTGAAACGGTCGAGATCGAGGAACAGCACCGCGACCTGGCCACCGGTTTGCGCGGCGCGTCCGATGGATTCCGCCAGACGCTCGTCGAGCAGGTTGCGATTCGGCAACTCGGTCAGCGCGTCGTAGCGAGCCTGATGTTGCAGCCGGGTCTGGTATTCCACCAGCGCAGTGACGTCGCTCATCACGCCGACATGATGAGTGACCTGGCCATTGTCGTCGCGCACCGGCGCAACCAGCACATTGTTCCAGAAGCGCTCGCCGTTCTTGCGGGTGCACTGCAAAGTGACGTTCGCTTCCGTGTTGCTGCGCATCGCGTGACGCACGGCCGCCCATTCGGACGCTTCACCGGCCAGTGCAAACAGGTCTTCGCAATCCACACCGATCACATCGTGCGACGCATAACCCGTGATCCGTTCGAACGCCGCATTGGCAAACATGATGATGTTCTGGTTCTGCTTGACCTCGGCAATCACGAGGCCGTTGATGCTTGCATCGATCGCCCGGCTCTGCAGGCGCAGCGCCAGTTCCGCATTGCGGCGGGCCGTGATGTTTTCGTAGGCGGTCAGTACGCCGATGATGGCGCGATTCTGGTCCTCCAGCGGCAGCTTGGTTTCGGAGATCCAGACTGGCGAGCCGTCCACGGCAAACGCCTTGCGCTCGAAGTGCCGCTTGCTCAGCTCACCGGCCATGACGCGGATGTCTTCCTCCTGCACGACGCGCGCGTCGTCGCCCCACCGCAGGTCCCAGTCGGTCTTGCCGATCAGATCGAAGCGCGATGACAGTCCCGCATCGCGGGCATAGATCTCGTTACCGCCCACGTATCGATGCTGGGCGTCCTTCCACGCAATGCCCTGCGGAATATGGTCGAGAATGTATTCGAGAGTCTGCTTCGACTTGAACAGCTCAGCCTGGGCAACCACTTCGACCGTGACGTCCACCATCACCGACATGGTGGCGGGCCGGCCATCGAATTCGACGCCCAGGTGGTGGACGTCCATTGAACGAAGCTCGCCCGACTTGGTGCTATGCACCCAGATACCCACTGACTGCGTTTCGGCGACAACCGTCTTGCGCTTCGTGTCGACCGCCTCGTAGAGACGCCCCAGACCGTCGGGCGGACGCACATCGCGCAACGACATGCCGAGCAATTCCTCTTCGGAGTATCCATATGTCCGTTGAGCCGCGCCGTTGACGGCGACGATATCGAGCGAAGCGTCGTCGAAGATCCAGATCGGCAGCGGGTGTTCGTCAAAGAAGCGCCGGTATTTCTCGCGTGCCGTCTCCGCGAGTCGCAGCGCGACGCGCAGCCTACACGCAATGCGACCATTCCAGACAATCAGCCCCAGCAGCAAAACCGCCGCGGTCAAACCGCAGTCCATCAGCGCATTCGACACCCACTTCGAATCGGTCGAAGACTGGCTGACGACCGAGTCCACCGTGGCGTCGGCCCCCATCCGCACATCCACGACGCGTTCGAGCACACTATAGAAGTAAGCATCGATTTCGCTAAGCGCCGGGTCGCCGACGCTAATGCTGCCTGGATGCCGGGCGACGCGCGCGGCCAGCGCGTTGCTTCGCTCGGCCAGCTTATGGATCATCTCGTCGAGGTCAGCGAGATGGGAGAGGCAGTTTGCGTTCTGACGACAGCCGTCGCGCGCGTCGCTGGTCAGTTCGAGCAGCGCGCCTAGCGGAAAGGTAAACGCCTCACGTTTGTAGAAGGCCCGCGTCTCGATCTGTGTATAGAGTTCGCCGTGCTCGTCGAGCATCATCTGCTGGACCTGGTCCAGGTCCCGCTTCAGACGGCCCGACGCATGCAGCGTGCGCAATGCCTCATCCTGCTCGCGGGTCTGGCGCAGCGCAAGGAACGTGCTAAGGGCAATCGCCGACAAAATGAATGCGACCGCAACGACCGTGATCGCTTTTCGAGCCGCTTCTCTGGCAACGAAGCGCCGTTCGGCTTTCACGCTGGTGCTTCGGCGATCCTTCCAACGCCATACGCGAATGGGTTTCAGCTTCACCATACACCGCTCGAGAATGTAGGACCTCTGTGATAACGGCGCACGCGGCACAGTTCTTGAGCGCAGCGTCGGTTACGCAGCACGATTTTTCCGTGCCGGGCTTTTGGAGTATGGGTTCCGGGTTATCTGTGCGCACCCGGCAAAGGAACGGCCGGATATCGAAACCGGCCGCCGGACGAAACGGCGCCGGTCGGAGTATGCGGCGATCAAGCGAAAGGAATGTGACGGTCGTTCACTTCTTGATGCTCCGCCCGCACCCGCCTTGCTTAAGCGAAAGCTTCGTTCCCAGAATGTGAAGAGGGCGTTTGCAACATCGCAAACGCCCTCTTTCTCCTCAGGAGCCGGAGATTGCATCCGTCAGGTTTGATGTTTCTTCGCAGTCTGCAGCGTCAACCCGGCACCAGGAGGTGACGCGGCGAGTCGGCCGGGTCAACAGTCAGGCAGGCTGCATCTGAAATTCGCCACTTGGGCTGGCGAGCGCCTGGCGGATCGCCTGCGCCAGTTCACCGGCCGCAAACTTGGCGATATAACCGTTTGCGCCGGCGTTCTTCACGTGCGCTTCGTTAGCCGCGCCCGTGAGCGACGAATGAATCACCACCGGGATGTCGCGGGTCCGCGCGTCGCCCTTGATGTGCCGCGTCAGCGTAAAGCCATCCATTTCGGGCATCTCGAGGTCGGTGAGCACGAGGGCGATCTTGTCGCGCGCACGCACTTTCTCAGTCTGTGCGTCCTGGGCGATCTGCTGCAGCATGTTCCATGCTTCCTCGCCGGTTTTCGCCATGATGTACTCGGCGCCGATCGCCTCCAGGGCCTGCTCGATCAGCTTGCGCGCAAAGCCGGAATCATCTGCCGCGAGGATCTTCGCACCGACCGGCATACTAAGGTGCGCGCCGACGGAGTTGGGATCGACAGCCGGGTGTTGAGACGGGAAAACGTCACGCAATACCTGTTCGACGTCGATGACCTGCGCAAGGCGCGAGTCGCCCGTGTTGCCGTCGATCCGCGCAATACTCGTGATCGACTTGCCGGCAGCCGCACCTTCGGCGGTCAGCACCTGGTTCCATTCGAGCCGCACGATGTCGTCCACTTCCTCCACCGCAAACGCCTGCGTGGAGCGTGCGAACTCGGTCACCAGCAGAATGTTCCGGCCGCGGGTCGGCTCGCAACCCATCAGTCGCGGCAGGTCGATCACCGGAATAATCTGCCCGCGAATGTCGACCGCGCCCATCACGAACTCCGAGGCGCCGGCAATCGGCGTAATGGACGGCATGGTCGAGATTTCGCGTACCTTGAACACGTTGATCCCATATAGCTCGTGGGCATCGCTATCGGGAACCGATCCAAGGCGAAACAACAGCAACTCGAATTTGTTCGAGCTGGTCAGGCTCGTACGTTCATCCATTACGCGCAGATCTGCTGCCATCAACTTGTTCTCCGGGTTCGATTTCCGGGCACAGCGCGCTGATGTCGGTCATGACACCGATCGAACGCTCCCGCCTCTTGACTGGTTATCGGCTCGCAACGTGCAAAGTTCAGTACCGCGCAGCATTTTGCGCGGCTTTTTTGCAGGTATTCAGGGTTTGTGGGTATCGCGCAAACGATTGCGCACGTCCGCGATTCGTTAGACGAAAGCAGCCGGACGCACGCGTCGCGCATCTCAGCTCGAATGTACTCCTGAGCAACTTCGCGCCACGACTCCTGCTTGGGTCGTGGCGTATGGTCGTACCTGACGAAGTTGTAAGCATGGCATACTCATCTGATCGTCTTTCCATTGAAGCGGGCCAGGCAGGAGTCGATTCCATGCAGCAAGCCATTCGTCATTTACATGTCAGGGCGCCCGCGCGCGGGCTCGTGGAGTTCACGGCAGAGGTGCGCGAGTTCGTCGAAGAACAGTCGGTCCAGACTGGAATCCTGACGCTGTTTTGCCGCCATACTTCCGCGTCGCTACTGATTCAGGAGAATGCAGATCCCTCGGTACGGCGCGATCTGGAGACTTACTTCGGTGTGCTGGCGCCCGAGGACCTCAGCCGCTACGAGCACGACACGGAGGGACCGGACGACATGCCGGCACACTTGCGCACCGCGCTTACGCAAGTGCAGCTATCCGTGCCCGTCGAACATGGGCGCTTGACCCTGGGCACGTGGCAAGGCATTTACCTGTTTGAGCATCGGCGTCATCCTCAGATGCGCGGCATCGTCGCGCATCTGATCGGGGAATAACGGACGCTCGAACCACGCTGTAGAGGGATGCTTTTCGTCTTTACTCTCCAGCGCCGCCGGAACGCTCAGGAAGCCATGCGTTGCGCCGCCCGGCCGAACAAGGTTCGATCGGCTAGCCAGACGACCAGCATGGTTGCGCCCATCAACGGGAACAGCATGCCAAGCACGACGAGGCCGGTTCTCCACCCACGCATGGGCGGGGCGGCGCGTTCCCGGCCCGGCGCACCCAGCGAACGCGCCGGCCGGCGTAGCCACCACATCGCGCAGCCCGTCACGGCCATGGCCGCGAGACCTAGCGAAATGAAGGCGCACAGGATCTGGTTAGCGACGCCGAAATAGCGGCCCATATGCAATGAAGTACCGTAGGAAACGGCCTTCGACACCGCGCCATAATCGTCGTAGCGAATGTCCTTAAGCACGGCACCGCTATATTGGTCGATATAGAGCGTGCGTTCCTGCTTCGGGTCAGGCGGAAAATAGGAGACCGTATAGACCCCCGTTGCGGAGGCGGGCAACACGATTTCGTATTCGCTCGCGATGCCAAGCGCCCCCACCAGCGCGATCACGCGTCCAAGCGCAAAACGCCCCTCACTCTCGTCGCTGCGCGAGTCAGGCACAGGAACGTTACCGACCGCCCATGGCGTGGTCGGCAACGGCAGGTCGTCCATCGTCATGCCGGGCATCGACTGCATGTCCGGGGCGTGATGAACGGCGTTCGCAGGAAGCCGTTTCGCCTCGCTACCCGGCAACGTCGATTGCAACGGCAAGCCACCCCACGAGCCGGCCGGCGCACCAAGATTGGCGCTGGTCGCCAGTGCCTTGAACTGCTTTCCCCACGAACCCGACCACGGCAGCCCGGTCAGCACGAAGGCCAGTGCGCCGAGCGCAAGCCAGATACCCATCGCCGCATGCACGCTCTTCCAGAGCGCCCGGCCCTTGAGCGTAAAGCGCGGCCACAATGCAGCGCGCAGGGCGCCTCTTTCGCGCGGCCACCACAGCGCGATGCCGGTGCCGATCATCACAAGCGTCCAGCAGGCTGCCAGTTCCATCAGCAGTTCGCCCGGTTTGCCGAGCAGCAGCTTGCGATGAAGCATCCGGTCCACCTGCATGAAGCGGTGTTCGACGCTCAAGGTGCCGAGCACGTCGCCTGTATAGGGGTTCAGATAGACGCTTTGCTTTTCGCCGCCCGGCAGGCTAAACACGAATTCGGCGCTGCGCGCCGGGTCCCGGTTGATCCTGGCGGTCGTCGCCCGCGCGCCCTCCGGCATCGCCTTGCGTGCGCGAATGAGCAGCGCATCTTCGGTCAGCTTCGGCGTGGTCTGCGGCTCGACCACGAGGCGCTCCCGGTACAGCAACGGTTCGATTTGCGGCTGAAAGCAATAGAGCGTGCCGGTGATCGCCAGAATCAGCAGAAACGGCATCACGAAGAGGCCGGCGTAGAAGTGCCATCGCCATAAGGTGCGATAGCCGGAGCCGGCCATAGTGCGCGCCGGCGACACGGAGTTTGTCGTGGTCATGGACATTCAATTCTCCTGATAGACATCACGTAGGCCGCTCATATCCGCAACTTGCCTTCGATGTAAAACGTGCGGCCTGGGTAGGGGTGATAGACGAAGTACCGCTCATCGAACAGGTTGTTGATGCCCACACCGATCTCGCTCAGTCTGGAAGGCTTGAACGTGTATTTCAGATCCGCGACCGTATACGTACTGGTGCCGCCGAAGACATCCGGATTGGTGTCCGTGTTCGTCAATGTGTTGTACTGACGTCCCGAGTAGTGCACGCCAGCGGTGAGCGTCGAGCGTTCGTCAAGGTGGTAGCTCGCCACCAGATCGGCGCGCCACAGCGGAATGCGGTAGAAATATTTGCCCACGGTCGCGGGATTCTGCGCATTGGCGAGAATCTTCGATTGCGTATAGGCCACACTCGTCATCAGATCGAGCCCGCGCACCCCTACATCCTGCCCCTCGTAGCTCGTCTCGACACCGCGCGAACGCACTTCGCCGATGTTCTGGAAGTTCGTGACGTTCGGCACCACTGTCGTATCGGTCTGGCTAAAGATCGTGTTCTTGACATCGTCCTGGAACAGCGTGAAGCGGAACAGCCCGTTCCAGTGCGCCCATTCAGCCGTCAGCTCCCTGGAGAGGTCGTTTTCCGGCCTCAGGTTCGGGTTGTTGTTGACGATCGACGAGCCGTTGATTTGCCCTTGAAACAGCTCGCTGACGGTCGGGAACCGGTAGGCGCGTCCGATCGACGCCCGCAAGATCAGATCGTCGCTAACGTCGAACGACAGCGATGCCTTCGGCGAGAAATGCTGGTC
Organism: Paraburkholderia sp. SSBN10T; assembly: GCF_056619545.1. NCBI lineage: Bacteria > Pseudomonadati > Pseudomonadota > Betaproteobacteria > Burkholderiales > Burkholderiaceae > Paraburkholderia > Paraburkholderia sp. SSBN10T. Next base: position 171,350 of record NZ_JBWQQI010000009.1, on the reverse strand, counting down.
ACTTACGTCGCGATAGGGCAAGCGGGCAGCGGCCAATGCCTGCGAGCCGTCGTAGGCTTGCCAGTCTTCATACCGCACGCCGTAAACCAGCTTCCAGCGCGGCAGGAAACGCCAGGCATCCTGTGCGTAGAGCGCCTGGGTCTGCGTCTTGCCCGCGAACGCGTTTGCGAACCGGGTGCCTGCGCCGTCGCTCCAGTTGAGCGTGTTGTAGGTCGTGTTGTCGAGAAAGTAATTGTCGTAGTGGTAACCGAACGTCAGCGCGTGATTCGCAAGACCCGCCTCGCGCACGGAGGGGGTATAGGTCGTTTTCAGGTCGAGCGTTTTCCAGCCCGTACCGTCTCCGAACGTCACCGTGCCTGGACCGTTGGCCGGTGCGCCTAAGCTCGCCGTGCGCGCCACGCTGCTGCCGACGTCGTAGTAAGAGGCAATCGCTTCGCCGTTCCAGCCGGTCGCATTGTGCGTCCTGAGCGTGAGACCGTAGAGCCAGTTTTCGCTGTAGCCCGCGCTGGGCGCAAACTGGGCCGCGGGAATCGCATACTCGTAGCCGCCGATGTTGACGTTGCCGCTGTAGACCGGATTGCCGTTGGCATCGCGCAGGAAAGTCGAGGTCTGGCTGTTATAGCTGTGATGCCAGTAGCCGAGCGTGAAGCCGGCTTGCAGTGTCGGCGTGAAGTCGTACTGCAGCTTCAGCTTGAACTGATCGTTGATCGAGTGTTCGATGCCTTCACCATTCACGCCGAGCACAGCGGTTTGCGTGTTGGTCTGGTTGTTGTAGAAATACGCCCCCGTCACCGGAATGTCGCCTGCTTTGGCGGGTGTGGCCGATTTGGCGAGCGTCCCGAACTGCAGCGGCTGGCTGGTGTTTTCCAGGTGGTTCACGTCGAGCAGATACGAGAAACTGCCGATCCTGTCGCCTATCGAGGCACTCGTCTCGCTCCCGTTGAAGTTGCCGTTCACGCCGAACAGGTTGAAGTGCTGGGTAAAGCCCTTGATGTCCGCCTCGGCCTGAAATTTCGTCGGCATGCGTGTCGTAATCAGCACCGTTGCGCCGAGCGAATTGCCCGGATATGCCGCGGAAAACGGACCATAGATGACGCTGACCTGCTGGATCTCATCAGGCGCGACCATCGACCATGCAGGTGGAAACGAATAGCTGTTGCCCAGCAGGTTGCTTAACAGCAGGCCGTCCGCGTAAACCAGTCCGCGTGCGCTTTGACTATTGCTCGTACCCCGAACGGCAATGATTGAGTTCAGATCACCGATAAAGCGCTTGCGCACCGCGAGGTTCGGCATGTACTGAAGCACATCCTCGCTATTCACCACATTCCAGTTCCCGAACTGCGCGGGCGTCACCGTCTCGACGGTCGCGGGGAGATTGGGGTCGACAAGCGCGACCGGAGCAGGTGCGCTAGCGGTGATCGTGACCGAGGGCAACGTGACATCGCTAGCCGGGCTCTCAGCTTGAGCAAAGGATGGAGCGACGGCAAGCGGCAATAGGCTAAGCGTGAAGTGCGAAACATGACACGCCCTCTTGCGGACGCAAAGAGGCCGGCTTCGCCAGGCGAAGTTGAACATGAAAATTTCCTGAAGGCATTGGACAAGCGGCCGCGCACGCCTTCAACAGGCGCATCGACAGGCACGGCCAGCAGCAATAACGACTATCAGGAAACAGCAGGCGGGTCGCGTGGGCGTCCGGAAGGGAAGGCGCCAAGCGGCGTAAAGCGGGTGTTCAGCACCGGCGCGGCGGCCACGCTGACGAGCACGAAGGTGGAAAGTGCTGCGGGAGGAATCGACGGTACCGCCATGTGATCCGCCAGCAGGTCGCAATAACCGCAGGCGGCTAGCGAAGTGACAGGCGGATGGTCCGGAGTACCAGGTTGATCGGCAGAGCAGAGCACGGCGACGGGTTCATGCGCGTGCGCGGAGACGACCAGTTGACTGACGATCGGCGCGAATACGATGAGCCACATGGCGATCAGGCCAAGCCATGCGGTCAGGTATTTGCGGTTGTAGAAGGTCATGATTTTTGGGCGCAATAACGCGCCGAAGTCTATCACCTGGAATCGGACATATCCAGAGTGGCCGGCGCGCTGCGTGGCGTTTTGACGCACGACGTCGATCGTTCGCTTTCCCGCGTGGAAAGTCCCATTGAGGATCGAGAAAGCCGTAGAGCCATGCGCTGTTCACAATGGAGGCACCGCTCACCCATGCTCAAGCATGTTAAGTCCAACTCCCGATCGCCAATGCCAAACGCCCCCGCTTCCGTGAAGGTCGTCTTTCTCGACCGTGCAACTATTTCGCCGCAGACCGTCCTCAAGGCGCTGCCTTTCCAGCATTCCCTCGAAATGTTCGAGCAGACGCCGTCCGAATCGGTTGCCGCGCGAATTGCCGACGCCGATATCGTCATTGCAAACAAAGTTCGCCTGACCGCGGCGGACCTCGACCATGCCAGTCATCTGAAGATGATTGCCATTGCGGCGACGGGAACCGACAACGTCGATCTGAAGACCTGCCGCAAGCACGGCATTGTAGTGAGCAACATCCAGAACTACGCCACGCACTCCGTCCCGGAGCACACGTTCGCGTTGATCTTCGCCTTGCGACGCAGCCTGGTAGCGTATCGCGACGCCGTGCGCGACGGCCGTTGGCTGCGAGCAAACCAGTTCTGCTTTTTCGATTTTCCGATCAGGGACCTGCGTGGTTCGACGCTAGGCATTGTTGGCGATGGTGCGTTGGGACGCGCAGTTGCCGAGATCGGCCGCGCCCTCGGACTGCGCATACTGTTCTCCGCGCACAAAGGCCGCGATGGCATGGGTTCGCTGTACACGCCATTCCGGGAGGTACTCGAGACTAGCGACATCATTTCGTTGCATTGCCCGCTCACGGCCGCTACGCGAAACCTGATCGACACGCCCGAGTTTCTCCAGATGAAGCGCAAGCCGTTACTGATCAACACCGCACGCGGCGGTCTCGTGAACGAGGCCGCGCTCGTGGCGGCCTTGAAGTCGGGCTCGATCTCGGGAGCCGGTTTCGATGTCGTGACACAGGAACCCATGCCGGCCAACCACCCGTTTCAGGAAGTGCTCCGCCACCCCGGCTTCCTGCTCACGCCGCACGTAGCGTGGGCAAGCGATGAAGCCATGCAAGCGCTTGCCGATCAGCTTGTCGACAACATCGCCGCGTTTCAGGCGGGCAATCCGCGCAACGTGGTAAGCGCAAGGTAGCCGGGTAAACCATCACGCTCTGCGCGACGACCTCGAAGCCTTTCCCGGCAAGAAACCCTGCTTGAGAATCCGTCGATTATCACGCCGGCAAATTTGGCTCACGATGCAAGGCACAAGTCAGACAAGGAGTTGAGCATGCCGTTGATTGACCATCTCGATCATCTAGTCCTCACGTGTGTCGATCCCGAGGCGACCCAACACTTCTACACGAAGGTCATGCAGATGGAACTGGAGACGTTCGGTGCCGGTCGCCTGGCGTTCCGCTTCGGTAACCAGAAAATCAATCTTCATGTTCGAGGAGCGGAATTCGAACCCAAGGCACACGTCCCTGTGCCCGGCGCACTGGATCTGTGCTTCATCGCTTCAGTTCCTCTAGATGAGGTTATCGAGCATCTGAACCAGGTTGAATGGCCGATCATCGAAGGACCTGTCGAGCGCACCGGTGCGACGCAGAAGATCCGCTCGGTCTATATTCGCGACCCCGATCTCAACCTGATCGAGATTTCCGAACTCTTGCATTGAATCGCACGGCCCGCAGCGCCGGAGCACAGTCCGGTATAGCGCGTGCGCCTGGCGAGCCGTCGCGATGACGGACGTCCATACGCAACCACTCCATTTCGACCCGTTCCGTTCGAAGTCCCCAGTCTGCGCAACCGATTGCACGGACTGGACCGCACCAGGCGCAGAACCGTGGGCGGCACAAAAGTACGACCCAATCCATTCAGCAATCAAATTGCATGGGATCGGAATAAGCGCTAAAGCGCCAACTCCGATCGACAGGAGACACCATGAGCACGAACAATCTCGATCTGGGCAGCAATGCGCCTGCCCAGCCGCCGTTCCATTCATCCGGCCCGAGCACGTCGACCGATAGCCATCCGCAGCCTGCGCAGAACCTCACACTCGGCGACTGGATGGACAACATGCCGGTGGGGTCGTTGCACCGATTCGTGGTGTTGGTGATCGGCATTGGCCTGTTCTTCGACATGTACGAGATTTTCCTCGTCAGCTCGATTGGCACGGCACTACAGAGCGAATACGGTATCGACCGGCACAGCACCGATTTCAAGTTCCTGCTCGCCTCTGCTTTTATCGGCATGTTCTTCGGCTCGATTTTTCTGGGCAGCATGGCCGACCGTATCGGCCGGCGCAAAGCGTTCCTGTTCAACCTGGTTTGGTACAGCGGCTTTTCGCTGGCCGGCGCGTTCTCCGTGAATGCGGAGATGCTGGTGATCTGCCGCGTGCTCACCGGCATCGGTGTTGGGGCGATCTATCCTGTTGCAGATAGCTTCCTGTCGGATATCCTGCCCAAGGAACGCCGCGGCCGGCTCGCCGCGTGGGCCTATACCACTTCATATGTGGCCGTGCCGCTGGTGGGATTCCTGGCGCTATGGCTAAACCCGATGCACTTCGGCATCGTGGCGGGCTGGCGAATCATTCTGGCGATCGGCAGTCTCGGCGCCGTGATGGTGCTGATCGTGCAGCACAAGTTGCCCGAAAGCCCGCGCTGGCTTCTGGCGCAGGGACGCGTCGAAGAGGCTCATGCCATGTTGCGGCGCTTTGCCGAAAGTGCGGGGGTGAAGATCTCGAACATCGCGCCAGAAGCGATTGCGCACCAACGCCCGATGCGGCTGCATGAGCGAATCGCGTTGCTACGGCGCGCACCCTACGGCAAGCGTTATCTGATGCTGACCATCTTCCATCTGTTGCAAGGATTCGGTTATTACGGGTTCGGCACGCTAGCCAGTACGGTGGTAAAAAGCCGTGGCTATGACGTCACTGACGGGACGCTGTTTATTGCGCTGTCGTTCCTTGGGTATCCCGTCGGATCGCTGCTTTCCATTCCTTTGCTGAACTGGATCGAACGCCGGACGCTCGTGATCTGGTCGATTCTGACAATCGCTGTCTTCGGGCTATGTTTCGCCTATTCGAACAACTCGGCGCTGATCGTGTGCTTCGGTTTTATGACAACCTGCGCGTCGAATGTCTTCAGCAATGCATACCATGTGTATCAGTCTGAGATATTTCCGGCTAGCGTGAAGTCCACTGCGATCGGCAGCACCTACTCGTTATCGCGTATCGTCAGCGGCATTCTACCCTTCGTCCTGCTGCCAATCTTGAGCCGCCAGGGCGCAGGCACCATGTTCGGCATCATTGCTGCGGCGCTGTTCACTGTAGCCGTCACTGTACGGATGCTGGGCCCTCGCACGACACGCCGCAATCAGGATGAAATCAATCCGGTGTAGCCGACTGAAGCCACCCTGCCCGCGCGTCATAGGCAGGCGTAGCGCGTCAATCGGTAATCAGATCCGTCCAGGAAACCTGAGCGACAGGGCCGCGCGGAATTTCTCTGCGATCCGGCGAAAGCCTTCCGGCGTTGGATGCAATTCGTTCGCCCATTCGTTCGCCGCCAGCGTTCCTTGCGTCTCCACGAACACGGCATCGGGCACGGTCGCGCAAAACGCCAGCAAACGCTGCTTGAACGCGCTCAGAATTTGCCGCACGATGTCCGAGCCATCCGCCAGCGCGGTCCATCCCCGGTCATCAAGAGAGGGCTTCAACCAGGGCCCCACCGACGGACATGCGCCAATGCCGGTTGGAACGGCAAAGTCATAGGCATGCACCAGCAGCAGCGCTTGGGGCGCGTATTGCTGCCGGATTTGCGCCAGGTCTGCGTAGGCCGCGAGCACGACGCCGAGGATATCGGCGAGTAATTCGTGATTCACCCCACCGCGCGGATCCCCATGCGCCGCGGCGGCATCCCGGAGCCACAAGCGAAACTGATTGCCGACCAGATCGTCTCCGCCACCCGAGAACATGATGAAATCGATCGGTCCATTCAGCGGGTTCTTGAGTGCAGAAATGAGGCGATGCCTTTTTTCGACGCCCAGTAGAGCGGTCGTCGCGGCGCCGATGTATGCGAGATTAAGAATGATCGGCTGCGGAACGCCGATGTCGGTCAGGCTGCCCCGGACGTCCTTGGGGTCGAGAACCGGGAGTGGGTAGTCAAACCAGGAGTCGCCATCCGCCACGCCAATCAGGGGCTGGGCGCCGCCAACCAATGCACGCGCTGCGTGGGCCACCGCCGCTTGATGTTCTGCCTCGCGCCGCGCCAGCTCGTCCTGAATCGAACGCTGATTTCTGACATATACATCAAGTTCTGATTCCACTTAGCTTTCCTTATGGTCTAGACCCTTGCTGCTGTCTGCTTAGGTTGTATCGTCGCACGTGATTTCCCCCATCGGCAAATGCCAGTTTCGCGATCTGTCCGGTGACCGCCCGAACCTCCTCGCCCACCGCAGGCGAAAGGAAAACGTCAGAAATCAGCCGGCGTCGCTACGCTTTGTAAGCATCTGCCCCATTGCGAGCGTCGCGACGGTTCGCGTGAGCCGCTTGGCGGAAGCCTCATCAGACGGTTGATCGCGCAAGGCTCAAGGATCGGCGTCGACAAGCCGTTATAGGCGTTGCAACCATGAAAACTCAGGGGAGAGACCATGAACAGCAATGAGCCACTCAGGCGCGAGTTCTATACGAACAGTCCCTCCTATTGCAGGGTGATGGGCGTCGTCGCGGCCGTAACCTTCGGTCTCTACCGGGTGGAGGGCGGCGGAACGGTCGGTCTGCTTTCCATCCGTTGGGAAAATCTGGGTAATGAGGTCGTACCGCAATTGCACGCCTACTTCGACAGTTGGCGCGTGCTTGCTTCGTTCTCTGACGTGCTTGCCCGCATGAGTGAAGTAGCGGGAGCGCCTTGCTCTCCCGAGGCCTTCTGCCAGATCCTGCTGGATTGCGGATTCGTCCATCACGCCGAGCCGGGATCGGGTGAAGGCATTCTATTGTCCCGGCAACGAGATCCGCTTCAGGGAAAGGGGGCTTGAGCCCGCAAGTTTTTTTGCTCAGGTCGAACGTCATGTTGTAATCGAGTGGCTCCACAAGGCGTTGGTTCTCGCCGGCTCGATCAATCACCAAACATTAGTCTTGGAAGGAAATTGTCATCATGTCAGTCACGGTTCGCGTCGAATATCAGTATTGCCAGCACGGCAAGAGAGGGGTTAAAACAGGAAGCGACCTTGTAACCGCGTCGGAGAATACCAACAGCGCGATCCTCGCTGTGCTTCGGCTGCTGCATCCGCACTGGGAGTCGATCAAGGTGCTCTCAGTGTCGACCGAGACGCCGTCAACGACGGCTTCAGGCGATTAGCGCGACGATTGGTTTGCCGAACTCAGCGCCTCGCTATGCCCGTCGCATCGGCACCCCAGGATTAGCACTCCCTGCATTTTTCCTGCCCCTCTTCTATAAATCAGTGTAGGGGAGGGCCGCGCATTTTTCGCACCAGAGTATTCGGTGTGCGGAGTGCGTTTGTCTGTCGATCGGCCCACATTACAAGCCCACCCTTGGCATTTCGACCGCCATGGAGGTGTACTGTGCTTCGCCAGACTCGTGCCCGCACGTTGCTCTACGCTGCGCTGATCGCGGCTGTTCTTTCCAGCTATCCAGGCCTGCAGCCGAAGGCAAACGCCGCGGCCCTGGCTGCGCCCCCTGCCAAGGAAAATCGGGGCTCGCCGGCCGGCGCTTCAGCATCGATCGACTTCCCTACCATCGTGGAGCGATACGGGCCCGCTGTGGTGCACATCAGCGCGACGGCGCCCGGCACGACGGCGCCCGGCACGAGTGCACCTGAGCAGCAAGCGTCGATAGCCACCCCCACTGAAATCGATACCGACGATCCCCTGCTCGCCTTCGTCAAGCACATCGAGCCGCAATCACAGCCGTCTCAGGGCAGTTCGGCCCGCGCCATCACAGGTATGGGCTCCGGTTTTATCGTGAGCCCCGACGGCCTGATCCTGACCACCGCTCATGTGGTGGATCAAGCTGACGAAGTGACGGTCAGGTTGACCGATCGCCGCGAATTCAAGGCGAAGGTGGTGGCCGTCGACATTCCGAGCGACGTCGCGGTCATCCAGATCGATGCCACGAAGCTGCCGACCGTCAAGCTTGGCGACTCGTCACGCGTGCGCGTCGGCGAGCCGGTCCTCGCAATCGGTTCGCCCGACAGCTTCGAGAACACGGTTGCCGCCGGCATTGTCAGCGCCACGTCTCGCACGCTCCAGGACGGCAGCAGTTTTCCGTTCTTTCAAACCGATCTCGCCGCCGATCCGAACAATTCAGGCGGCCCCCTGTTCAACCGTGCCGGCGAGGTAGTCGGCATCGACGTGCAGATTTACGCGGCCTTGGACAGGTCACCCAGCCTGGCTTTTGCCATCCCGATCAACACGGCGGCCAAGGTACGTTCGCAGGCGCTCGCCGCGCAAACGCCGCCCTCCCCCGGCGGCCTCGGCGTGGAAGTACAGGACGTCGGCCCCGGCCTCGCCGTGGCCTTCGGCCTGCCGAGGCCGGCAGGCGCGCTGGTCAATTCCGTCGTGCCCGGCACCTCGGCTGCCGCGAGCGGCGTCAAGCCGGGAGACGTGATCGTCCGGATCGGCGACAAGACGATTGATCGGTCGGCCGAACTCGGCGAGGACGCTGCGAGTCTGCCGCCTGGGACGAAAACCACGCTCAGGCTGATCCGCAATCACAGGCCGATGACGGTTCCAGTCACGCTCGGCGCGTCCACGGAAATTGCCAGCGAAAGCGCCAAGGCGCGGCCAGTTGCAGGCAACGCGGGTAGCGCAGGAGATCGCCTGGGCTTGAGCTTGCATCCGCTGAATGACGACGAGCGGCGCGCCAGCGACCTCGCTGTCGGTCTGATGGTGGACAGCGTTGCGGGTCCGGCGGCAAACGCCGGCATCCAGCCCGGGGATATCGTCCTGTCGCTCAATGACACGCTGGTCGAAACGCAGGCGGACGTGAGCGCGCTGGAAGCAAAGGCCGGGAGACAGGTGGCCGTGCTGATCCAGCGGAATCACGCGCGCAGTTTTGTTTCAGTCGAGGTTAGATGAGACGGCCCGAACGGTCCCTCACCTCACAAAGGCGACACTGACAGGAGCGGGTATCTCAACCGATTGCCCTGTGTCTGCAACCATGCCGGACGCGGGGTCGATGCTGAACACATTGACGCTGCCGCTCTGCTGGTTGGCGGCCAGCAACCATTTCCCCGACGGATCGATGGCAAATCCCCACGGCCTCTCACCGCCTGAGGAGATGCGCTGAACCAGCGCAAGCTCTCCCGAATCAGGACTGACGCGATAGACGACCAGTGCATTTTCCCCGCGGTTTTCGACATACATAAACCGTCCGTCACGACTGAGTGCAAGATCGGCTCCGCTCTTCACACCTTGAAATTCCTGGCTGGTTATCGGCAACGATTGCACCAGCGTCAGACGCCCGCGCGATGCATCCCAGCGCAGGACGGTGATCTCCGCACTCAGTTCGCTCAGCAGATACACGAACTGACCATTCGAACCGAAAGCGATATGGCGAGGGCCACTCCCCGGCTCGGCAATGAAGGACCGCGGACTGTTCCCGTCATCCGGCGACAGCGCATGGGTCGTCCGGTCAAAACCATAAACAAACACGCGGTCAGCACCCAGATCAGGAACGAGTGCGTATCGCCCCGATGGATCGACCGTGGCGCTGTGTGCATGCGCGCTCGCCTGCCGCCGGTTCGGTCCGGAGCCGGTCTCCTTGATCGTGGACACGAGTGAGCCCAGGCTTGCGTCGTGATTGACCGCGATGCTCGATACGGAGCCACTGCCGTAATTCGCGGCGAGTAAGGTCATCGAGGGCAGGTCCAGCCACAGATAGGTGGTTCCGCTGCCTCCGGTGGCAACCGTATTCACTTTGGTGAGTGCGCCGGTTCCGCGATCCACCGCATATGCGGTGACGCTTCCCTCTCTCGTGTTGTCGTCATCGACCGCATAGAGCATCGGCAACTGAGGATGCGCTGCGACCCATGTGGACTTCGGCCCCTGCGCTACCATGCCGATCATCGTCAGCTTGCCGGTGGACGCATCGAAGCGCAGCGCTTGAATCTGACTCTTCTGCGTGCCGACATAAACGAGTTCCGTCTGTGTATTTTCCGGCAGCGTCGCGGCGCTGTTAGACGTGCTGTACATTGCTGCCAACCACGTCAGTACGATGAGCGCCGTCATCGCGGTACATCGCGTGAACCTGTTTATCCCGAGGGACTGCGTCATAGTCGAGAAGCCTGGAGGCTAGATAATGTGGGAGGAACAAACAGCCCGGCCAAGCCTACTCGATTCACCACCACGCGTCCCTGCACAAAACCACGATCCATCGGCACTTTTCGATGCGGCCAGGTACAGCGCCGACTCGCCGTCCAATCAGCAGGGCATCGACCTGGTCACTGCGCCCCGGCATTACGATGGGACTGTTGCCGGGCAGCGACGCGAAACTGGCTTGGCGCTTGACCGACTTCTCTACGGAAGAAACGCGTAAAGTACGCGGCGTCCGCAAAGCCAAGTCCGAATGCGATCTGCTCCACCGACATGTCGCCGAAAATGAGGTTGCGCTTCGCCTCCGTGATAATGCGCGCATGAATCATTTTTGTAGGGCTTTGCTCAGTGGCGGAAGCGCAGGCTGCCCGCAGTTGTACCAGAGACACGGCCATCATTGACGCATAGTCTTGCAGCGGCAAATTCTCCCGGAAGTGTTCATCAATCAACTTACGGAACCGGTCTACCTGCCGGATATCGTTGCGTGTCGCGCCTTCGTTGCCGGTCTGGTCCAAACGCGCTTCGCGAACCAGCATCAGTAGAAGACTCGTCAGCAGTGCTTCTGTGCCGACTACCCGGCCGACTGCGTCGGACTCGATCTCCTGCTTCAGGCCTTTGATCAAACGGCAGAACTCGATGCCCGCCTCGGCAGAATCAGAGAGTGGAATCACCCGGGGTAAGGTCCAGAGCTCGATGAATTCATGAAGTCTGGCGTTCACCTGGGTCAGGTAAGCGACCTCGATCGTCACTACCCATCTGTCTACGTCGAGCTCGTAGTCGAGACCGTGAACGCATTCGGTCGGCAACAGCAAGGCACAAGGGCCCTCGAATGGCACGCTGCTACCTTCGAGGTTCATGACACCACGTCCACTGCGAACGAAGATCACCTGGCCGTACTCGGGATGCGCGTGAGGCTCGGTTCGCCAGCGCCCCCGGTCGGTGACATGCCCGACATGCACAAACCACTTTTCTTTTTCTTCAGGACGCTCGACGTACAACCGGACCTTCGGGACGGAAATTGACTTCGCGTTGGGGACGGATCTGGATTGATGCCTTGCCACGACACTGTGTGTCATAAAGTCTCCTTGGCGGCCGAATCGATTTCGCAGCGGCCGACTTTGAAATTCCGGCCCTGCTCAGAAGATTTCTGGCGCGGGTTGCGCGTGGGCCATATGTAATGGGTGTCGATGCGGATCGGAGTGGTTGCTGCGATCGCCGTGGAGCGCGGGTGGAAGTTGCAGCGCCCGGCCTGGAAACGCGCGCGTCGCAGAGCTCGTGTCGAGCGGGGGCAACAGTTGCGTGGCGCCACGATGGTTCGCACCGATCACAATCATGGCGGCCGGGAGGTCGTCAGTGCCGGCGGCGATAAGGTGTTTGTAACCAGCTCGCGCCATCGTAAGCCCATCTCTTTCATAGAGTCGCGGAAACTGGCCATATTTTCCATGCATTTCCGCGGGGCGTAACCTGCGATTTACCCGAACGACGACGCCTGTCCCGCGGCGCCCGGGTCGTCAGCATCAAAGAGTCGCCGCCACGGAGGGTCAGTCTTCGTCACTCAAACCCACCTGCCGGGCAATCTTCCTCCTGCCCTGTTCGGTCATCGCATAACCATATTCCATGCTCGATCGCGCGTCCCTGCACAAAAACTCGATTCACTGGCACTTTTTGATCCGCAGGCGAGCGCAGAAGATTTGAACGTGGGCGCCCTCCACCAAGGTCGTGAACAGAAGCGATCCTTACCTCACCTTTTCTCATGCTGGTTCGCTGGGCCCGTTCGGACCTGATCGACAGCGCAGGCGTCTGAACGCGCACGACTGGTTCGGGCCACCGCATCGAGCTCACCGCACAGCCCAATTTCGGCAGCGATCCGCAGCAGACGCTCCTTCGTCTGCAACATGATCTGAGGTCCGCCTACCTCTCGTTGGGCGCCAAAGCTGCTGCAGCAAAAAATACAAGCGAATCTATTTTTTGTGTAAAGGCATGCGCCTGGCCATCAAATACTATTCCTCATCACCGCGACAGAACGTTCTGCGTTGGATTGCTCAGCCAGTTTCCGACGCTGCGGCCGAATCGAGAGTCGGGAAACGACCACACCTCATATATCAACATCGATCCACATGGACGGAGACAATGAGAAACATTTCGTTAGCTGTACGAACGCCGCTTATCGGCATGGCCGTGTTCTGTTGTTTGACTGAGATCGGCCACGCCGAGGAGGTGCTCAGCGCGCCAGGCGATTCCGCTCCGCCGCAAGTTCAGCAGACCTCACCGCCCAAGACGAACGGCGCCGCGCCTCTGAGCGCTCCGGACTTGAAATCGGCGGAGGTACCCGGCGCGCCACCTGTGTCCTGGAACGACACTTTTGTCGGTTACCGCTATAGCAATGATTTTCACTACCCAGGCATCGCCAAGAAGGTCGCCCAGAACATCGGTTACCTCTCCACAATCGGCGGATTCAAATACGGTAGCTACGCATTCAACGTCGATTACCTCGTGTCCAACTCGGCGAATCCGGAAGCGGGCGGCCCGTCCAACGGTGGTGCTCAGGAGGTGTATAGCATCGGCCGTGTCGAACTGAGCGCCAACAAGATTCTCGGCCGACCGGTGGGGATCGGTTTCATCCGTGACTTTGGTTTTACCGGCGGCTACGAGTTCGGCGTCAAGAACGATGCCTATGGCGAGCGCGCCCGCATGCTGGTGTTCGGTCCGACCATCGAGTTTTCCGTGCCGCGCGGCTTCTGGAACGTCACCGCCGGGGTTCGCACCGAGAGCAACCACAACGGCATTACAGGCGTGGACGTGCACTTCAATCCCGCATGGCACGTCGAAAGCTCATGGCTGTTTCCATTCAGAGTCGGACCGGTGCCGCTGGTCTTCAAGGGCTTCGCCAGCATCACCGGGCCTAAAGGCAGAGACGGTTTCGGTGTCGAGACCGAGACGGAATTTCTTGCTCGCGCCTCTCTGCTGGCCGATCTAGGCTCGTTTGTCGGCCACCCGCGCGTGGCGTATGCGGGGGTGGGTTACGAGTACTGGCATCACATGTACGGCTCGCCGACTAGGGAAACGGTCGGCACGATAACGTCCGCACCGATGTTGATAGCCGAGTTCCATTTCTAATCAGCGGCCCTCCTGAACGCGATCGTTGGCGACCCGTCATGCGGGTCGCCAATTGTCGTTTACGCGAATGGAGACAAACCAATTGCAACGATCAGCGGCTGAGAATCCCTGGAACATTCTCGTACTTCTCGCGCTCGGGCTGCTTCGGGCTGCTGATTTCGTTTGCTGACCGTACGAGCCTGTCTTCCGCACTGGCGAGCCAGAGTTTCGTCTGAGAATTTGCGCTGACGAACGTTGAGCGCGGTTGGCTCAACTCAGCCGTGTTCTGGTCATACGGTCTCTTTCAGATTCCCATGGGGTGACTGGTCGATCGCTACGGCGTGAAATGGTCTTACTCGATCTGTTTCGCGCTGCGGTGCGTGGCGGCGGCTGCCACAGACATGGTCACGAAGCTTTCGGCCCTGATTGTCATGCGTCTGTTCATCGGCGTGGCCGAAGCCATTGTGATCCCGGCCACTTATCGCTACCTAGCCAATAACTTCGCGGAAACTCAAAAAGGCACGGCCCTCGGTATTTTTTCGATTGGCGGCAACAATGAACAAGGGCGCTGTGCTTTCGCCCAGCGCCCTTGTTACACCAACGCGGTAACCCGATTACGGGTTGGGAATGTACAACGGCATCGCCTCTTCCCACAAAGTATCCGTGATCGGATGCTGATCGGTCCCGTCAGCATTCATCACCCAGTTCTGGCCGTCGGGTTGAAAACTGTTGTCGTACAGCGCGAGTTCATCCCTGAAGCCATAGACACCCGAACTGTATGCGATCCGGCCATCCCAGGTCCAAACGGCATGCCCCTGGTTCGCCCCAGGCGTAGTCAGACGAGTCAGACCCGTGCCGTCCGGTTTGATCGTGTACACGTCGTAGTGGAACTTGTTGGGATCGCTCGGGTTGATCTCCTTGCGGGTGAACACGATTTTGCTGCCATCCGGCGACCAGTCCGGCAGATTGTCCGGCTCGGCGGTCAACACAGTCGTCTCGTGCGTATCGAGGTCGAGAATACGCAAACCTTGTACCTTGGTGCTCCACACGCGATAGACGATTTTCTTCCCGTCCGGCGCGTAACTCGGAAAGCCGGCATTCATGGAACCATCGGTCAGGACTTCCGGGTGGCCATTCATGCTACCGTCGGTCCTGATACGCATGATCCGGCCGGGACCGGCGCCGCGCGTAAAGAACCAGTCACCCACACCGAACGCCACCCACTCGCGATCCGGCGACCATGTGGGCTGGAATGCACCGGCCAGACCCTTCTTGATCATGTCCGGGTCCAGGCCACTGTTAGCCGGATCGTAAATCCGCGTGTAGCCAGAAAAATCGGGGTTCATGATGGCAATGGAAGAGTTGATTGCCTTCTCCGTGTACACCAGTTTCTGGCGATCCAGCGACAGTTGCGGGAACACGTCAATGTACCGGTAGTTCCAGTTCGGGTCGAAGCTAAATAGCGGCGTTCCATTTGCATGCGCTGGACGCATCGTTATTTTTTCGTAGACCATCTTGCCGCCGTCCGCCGAATAGCGAGGCGAGCGAATCCCCGTGTTGGTCGTCGAGCGGAAAGTGCCGGCCGTGGTATAGATCCCTTCGGTGTCTCCGCCTTTGACGTGATAGGCAACATTGGTATCGCCCAGATATTGCGGGAACACCTTGAAGCCTGGGCTCGACGTCAAGCTCGTCCGGTCCAGCGTGGACACATCCACCGACACCAGTTGCGAGCTGACCTTGTTGATCAGCTCCGGACGGTGTGCGCCCCAGGTCGACTCCACGGGCGTTTCATAGAACACCACGCGCTTGCCGTCCGGCGACCACGAAGGCGAACCTTCATCAAAGCCGGGATTGCCGGCAATTTTCTTCCAGCCGGAACCATCGGGCCTGATGATATAGATGCTGCTTTCCTGCGTGCGCTCCCAGCCACCCGGCAGATTGTGGCCGCGCCAATCGGAGCCCGTGTCGGAAGAAAGTGCCAGCCACTTGCCGTCGGGGGACCACGAAGGTCTGAAGTAGCCATGGGGCCTGGTCGGATCGAACTTCAGCGAACCTGTGACGTTTTTCAGCGCGCCAGTCGCAATGTTCAGTGTCCAGATGTTCGTCGTGCCGAAGTCCTTCGTATCCCTGCGTGATGAGACGAAGGCGATGATGTCCGGGTTCGCCGGCGAAAAGACGGCGGCATCGGACACGCCAATGTGATCGGTGAGCCGCTGCAGGTCCGTGCCATCCACCTTGACGCGATAGAGGTTCGACTGCCCGAGGCCGTCACGTTCGGAGGTGAAGACGATCCACTGTCCATCTTTCGAGAACGAAGCGTGATAGTCGAAACCATCGGTCGGAATCAACCGGTGTTCATCAGTTCCGTCTGCATTGGATACATACAGCTCGGATGTCACGGGGCCGACGCGGTCGAGCAACAAGGTGCCTTTCGTGACTGCACCCGCTCCGGCTGGAATGAGAATCCAGGCGCCCCCAATGGCCACGCAAGCCAGGAGCTTCTTCAAAGACGTAGTTAGATACACAGCTAAATGCCTCCATTAATTATGCGTAGGCGGGCGGTTTGAAACCGCTCAACCGCTTCTGCGCCGCCACTTTCGGCAACGCATGGTGCTTCTGCTTCTTACCGCTCCTTACCGGGCCTCGTCGGTTTTTCCGCTGTCATTCAGCCGAGACTACCCGTAACGTCATCGAACAGTTCGTCGACCGACAGACGATGCGGAATGATCTTCTGATCGAGTGCCCAGTCGATCGCCAACTGGATTCCTTTGCGGTTCTGCTCCAGCCCGATCGGCGGAAAGATAGCGGGCACGCCACCTTCGGTCAGCGCACGGCTCTCGACGATCATCCGGTACAGCTCGCGAACGATATCGGGGCGCTGCTTTGAAATGTCCGCGTGCACGACGAACATATGGTTGATCGGCACCACGCCTTCGCGCGCAAACCAGTCTTTGGCTGCGGCCTGCGCATCGGGAACGAGCGTGCGCACCCGCGGGTCTTTCGGCATGTCTTCACCAAGCAACGCAGCACTCAGCTCACCGTCGAGCATCATCTGCGGGATCGACGAGCCGACGGGCAGGCGCTGGCAGTTATTCGGATCGCGATACTCGGCGAGATGCCCGTCACCGAGCGTCATCCAGGTCACCTTGTCGAGATCGACACCGTATTCGTGACGCAGGATGCCGCGGATCCACAGCGCCGTGGTTTGCGTATAGGTGCGAACGCCAACTTTCTTGCCTTCGATGTCCTTCGGGTCCAGATGGCCGAAGTCGATGTTGTAGCCCGCGCAATGATGCTGGAAGCGCCCCGAGATCGGTGTCGGCAACAGCACGTAGGGCTTGCCATAGGCCTTGGCCTGCAGGAACGTCACGATCGCGAGTTCGCCCGCATCGAACTTGTTTTCGCGCACCATCGCCTTGAAGCCGTTGTGTGCCGGCGTGGGGCCGCAATAGTCGAGCTTGACGATCTCCGAGCTCACGCGCCCGTCCTTCATCGCCTTTGTCACCGGGTAATCTGCCAGATTGGTGCGTAATGTGGGAACCTCAGTGAGAACCCCGGCGGGCACCCCGTTTAGCGTCGTTGTCATTGATGTCTCTCCTTACGCTTGAATAGATTTACAGTCTGACCTCGATAAGGCAGGGTCCCGGCTCGTTCACCGAATCGGCCATGGCTTTGTGGAGAGCCTCGGCTGTGTCGACGGCGACGGCTGGAACACCCATGCTTTTCGCCATGGCCAGCCAGTCGATCCGCGGACGATCGATGTCGATCATGGCCAACGCGCGCGCGCCAGGCGCACCGGCGCCCATGTTGGCGTACTCGGCCTTGAGGATCGCGTAGCTGTTGTTGGCAAAGATGATCGTCGTGATGTTCAGGCTCTCGCGTGCCTGGGTCCACAGCGACTGGATCGTGTACATCGCGCTGCCGTCACCGACCATGCAGAACACCCGCCGGTCAGGGCAGGCAAGCGCTGCGCCGGTAGCAACCGGAGTTCCATAGCCGATCGAACCGCCCATGTTGTTGATCAGGTCATGCGGTGCAGCGCCTACGGTCAATCCCATCGTCTCGCGGCCGGTGGTCAGCGATTCGTCAACGAGAATGCAGTTTTCGGGCAACGCGGCGGCCAGCGCCTGCGCAATCGTGGCCGGGGTGAGTGCGCCGGTCGGCGACAGCGCGTCCGAACGTTGCTGGAGCACGGCCGCCGTGTTCGTCGCGCCGAGCGCCTCAACCAGCATGCCGAGACCGGCAGCACCGTCCTCGCCAATTTCAACCAACGAATGAACACTGGTGCCGGGCGACTTGAGCAAGCTCGGTTTGTCCGGATAACTGAAGAACGCGATCGGTTCGGTCGTCTCCACCGTGATGATGTGCTTGAAGCCTTTCAGATACTCGACGGCCAGTCCGACTGCGTAGGGAATGCGTTCGAGCGTCACCCGCCCTGCCCCGCGTTCGATCCGCGAACTGAAGAATTGCGTCGCAATGCGACAGCCGGTCGCCGCCTTGAGCTTGCCCGCCAGCTCGATTGCACGGCCGCGTGTCGAGCGGCCGGCCAGCACGATCAGCGTTGGCTCGCCCGAACGCAGCACCTGCGCAATGTGCTCGATGCGCGCGGCGTCTGGAATTTTCGCCGTGGCAACCGCGCGCGGCAGCGCGACTTGCTCGCCCGCATCCTGCCAAGAGGTATCGCCAGGCAGGATGAGCGTCGCAATTTGCCCCGGATGTTCGCCTGCCTTGCTTACCGCAGCCGCAGCGTCCCAGGCCACCGCACGCGGCGACTCGACGCGCCGCACCCAGTGACTCAGGGGCCGCGCGAGACCTTCGATATCGGAGGTCAGCGGTGGATCGTATTTCAGGTGCGCCGCCGAATGCTCGCCCACGATGTTGACCATACCCGACGATGCCCGTCTGGCATTGTGGATATTGGCCAACCCATTCGCGAGTCCAGGCCCGAGGTGAAGCAGCGTGGATGCAGGCGTCTCCTTCATCCGGTAATAGCCGTCCGCAGCGCCTGTACACACGCCCTCAAAAAGACACAGGACGCTGCGCATGCGCGGATTCTCGAGCGCCTTCAGAAAGTGCATCTCCGAGGTGCCCGGGTTCGCGAAACAGATGTCCACCCCCTGATCGGTGAGTGTCTGAACCAGGCTTTCGGCTCCGTTCATTTAATACCCCGCCATCTCGCGCGCCATGCCGACCACACCGTAGCTCTTCAGCGGAGCCGAGATCAGGAAGCGATAGCCCTCTTCGAGCAGACGCTTATGATTCTTGGCGTTGACATGCGGATTGCCAACCACCACGTTGTGCTTGTGGCAGGTCTCGACGATCTGACGCATGGCGTCGACCACAACCGGATGCTCGTAATCGCGCGGATGGCCCAGTTGCTGGCTGAGATCGCCCTCGCCAATCAGGATGAAGCCGATACCGGGCACATTCGCCAGAATGTCATCGAGATTTTCGATCGCCTCGGTGCTTTCGCACATCAGCCCGACCAGAATTTCCCCCTCCGGGGCCAACGGCCAGACATCCGCCTTCCTGTAATAGTCGGCCATGCTCAAACCCCAGTAGCGTGCCGCGTTGGCGGGCCCATCGCCACGGATACCCTTGGGTTCATACAGCGGTGCATCCTTGGGACGGGCATAGCGGCACGATGCGACGGCGTTATACGCCTGCTCCACCGTCGACACGTGCGGCCAGATCACGCCATAGGCGCCGCGATCGAGCACCTGTTTCGCAAACGACTGGTTCATCTCCGCACCGTTGGCCGGGATGCGGGCAATCGGCGTGACACGGGGCGCCACCGAACCGGACTCGGCGATCTGCTTGCGATTCAGCATGTATTGCAGCGCGTCGCCCAGTGCCGTCACATCGTACGGGTTGTGTTCCATCTCGAAGATGAGCCCGTCATACGGCGCGTCGCTCATCTCGATGGCATTCTGCTTGTCCAGCTTGGAAAACGCGGCGAAGGCGGGCTTGCCCGATTCGAACGCGCGAATGATGCTGTTGAGGCGGGTGTCGCTCATGGTCTTTCTCTCTCATTGACGAGTCCGTGAAGCCGGATCACTCGGTTGCTTTCCAGTACATGAATCCCATGCCCTCGCCGGTGCCGGCAGGCGTGCGCCAGCAAGGGACGTAGTCCACCAGCGTCATCTCGGCACCCGTTTCCTGCACCGCTTTCATCACGCTGACGTAGAGTTTGATTTCCGAGGTGCCCGACTGATATGAGCGGTTGTCCACCGCGGCCAGGCCGTCGTAGTCGTAGTCGGCCAGCATCTTCATGATGCTGTGGTCGAATTCCTCGTCGTTGACAAAGTGGGACAGGCCACCCGAGGCGAAAATGCCAATCCTCACGTCCTCCGGCCACGCAGTAACGGCATCGCGCAGCACCCGGCCAAATTCAATGCAGCGCGACATCGACGGCTGCGTCGGCGGATAGAAACAATTCATGATGATCGGCACATGCGGCGGCGGGTTATCACCCATGATCTGGTGATAGACGAAGCTATAGGCATGCGGCACCACCGGATACTCGGGGAGTGGCTTCATCCAGACGTTGTCGGGCCAGGCAAAGAGGTCGGTCAAATCGAAGCCTTCACCCTGGAAGTGCTCGATCAGATACGTGGCCAATCGCGGATGACACTGGTGCGTGACGTGATGATCAGGAGCATAAACCGCGCGCTGCGGCGGACCGTTGTGCACTTCTGCACCGCTGTAGATGGCGATCGAAGGCGAGAAATCGGTGAAGATCTCCTTCTGGTCCTTGCCCAGAATGATCGCGACGTCGATGTTTGCTTCGCGGTAAGCGGCAGCCATCGCGTCAAGCGCAGTGCGGCAGCGCGCGGCACGGGCAGTGCGCTCCCCGAGCGTCAGGAATTTCTCGAAAGCGGCTCCGCGGTGCGCTTCCAGTTCGGGGTAAGTCCACGTCCGATTGCGGTACCACAACTCCGGATTGTTGCGATCCCGCTCCCCGTTCTTGAGCCAGTCTTCCGGTGCCTGACCAAGCATGCCGCTGTGCGGCACCGCCATCCCGAATACAATCTTCGCCATTTAGGATTTCTCAGTAAATTGATGTGTTTAACGAAGCTGGCTATTTCTGCTATTGCGGCCATGCTGTGATTTCTAGGCTCGCCGCAGCGAACCATGCGTTTCGGTCACCTTGGGCGCCCATTCGGGACGGAACATGGTTGCCGTGGCCAGCGCACCGATCAGCAGGAAAACCAGGATCACCATCATCGGCAAGTCATAGCTTCCGCCGACGTGGAGAAGCCAGCCCGAAAGGCTTGCCGCGACACCGCCCGCAAGACTGGTGGCAACCTGCTGCACGCCCGTGACCAGGCCGATTGCCTGTTTGGGGATCAAGGTCAGGCGGGACAAAACCAGGTTGTTCGCGGTGGTGAGGCCGAGCAGCGAGAGCGAGAGCACATTCCAGAACAGGGCCATCTGCAGCGAGTGGGCATAGGCGCCAAGCAGAACGGTGCAGCCGCCCACGAAACCCGCAATGGTGAAGACCTTGCGTACCAGAATGGGATTGCCTCCGCGAGCGATGATCCGGTCCGCTGCCCATCCCGCGAGAGCCGCGACGATCGCGATCCCGGCGAAGCTGAAAAAGGTGTAGAGCCCAGAGCGCGAAATCGACAGGTTGCGTTGCTCGACCAGATAGGCCGGCATCCAGGTCATGCAATAGAAGGTGAAATAGCCGTAGCAAAAGTTGGTGATCATTCCGCCCCAGACCACCGGGCTCGACAAGATGCTGCCGAAGCTTACCGTTCGCGCGCTGCGATTCGCCACCGTGAGTTCTGCCCTCGACGGCAGATCATCGCGGACCAGCAGAAACCACGGCGCCAGCCAGATCAGTCCGACCAGGCCGGTCGCAACAAACATGACTTGCCAGGAATAATTGACGAGGAACCAGGCGGCGACCGGCGCACCGAGTGCGGGACCGAACTTGTTGCCCATTGCCAGAATGCCTACGGCAAGACCGTTCTGGCTTTCGCCGAAGTTGTTGCGAATCCAGCGATAGCTCGCGGGAATCACGATGGCTTCGGCCATGCCGATGATCAGGCGCAAGACGACCAGGCTCGCGAGCGCCGTCACCGCCCCCATCAACGCAGTGGCGATGCACCACAGTGCGAAACTGATCGCGTAGGGCCATTTCACGCCGTAGCGGTCGGCCACCCAGCCCATCGGCACCTGGAACAGACCATACGACCAGAAGAATGCCGAGTTGATCCAGCCGCGATCGACGTTCGTGAGCGCAAAATGCTGAATGAAGCCTGCGTCCGCCAGCGTGGAAGAAATGCTGGTGCGATCGACAAATGAAATCAACACACCGATCGCAAGGAGCGCGAGTATGGCCCAACGGCTCACGGTCCCGGGTCGTGCAGGTTTGCCTGTCTCCATCTGCTCGTTTCTCTTTAGTTTGATTGGATTCCGCACGCCGGTCACCTGTGGGAACCCTTGGCGCCTTGGGTGGCCGGCACGCATGCGACGCAACCTCAGGCGAGGCCAGGATACAGTTGCTGCGCGGTCTTGCCGAAGACCCACGCGCGGTCTTCGTCGCTCAGGCATGCCAGCCCTGCCTGAGCGGTGGCGAGAATCTCTGCGAGCGTGCCCGGCGAGGTGGGATAGTTCGACCCCCATGCCATCCGTTGCGCACCGAAGGCTTCCACCACACGCGGGAAGAACGTCCCGGCGCTCGCCTTCTCCTTCTTCACGTCGCCGAAGATGCGCGGCGTCAGCTTCAGATAGATGTTCCCGAACGGGGCAAGATCGAACAGGCTTTGCGCCGCGACATACGGCGCGCCATCGGCAACCTCGGGGCGGCCCAGATGATCGAGGATGATCGCTACCGTCGGGAAGCGTTTCGCGAGCGCTGTGACTTGCGGCAGTCCGATCGGGCCCGTCTGGATGCACATCGGCAGGCCGAGTTCGCCACACAGTTCCCACGCCGGGAACGACCGCGGATCGTCGAGTTCGCTCGGGTCGAATTCTTTCGTGCTGCCGCCCGTGAACAGACGCAGACCGGCGAGGCCCCGCACCACCCATTCGCGGATACGCTGCGGCGCGTCCGGCTGGAGCACGTCGACCGAACCGACTGCGACCAGGCGGTCCGCATACTTCGCGCAACCGTCCACCACGTAGCTGTTGTCGAAGCCGTAGGTGGTCGACGAATGCACCACAGCGGCCCTGGCCACGCCCGCGGCGTCCATCGACCCGATCAGCGTCTCGACCGTGGTCGGACGTTCCTTCGACCAGTCCGAACGCTTGCCGAACAGGGGCGCTGGCGGATAGCGGTTCTCGTCGTCGGAAATGATGTGCGGGTGAATATCAACAATTGGGGAAGTCATGAGTGTCTCAGTGCCTGTCTCTATACTTGTTTCATTGCATACGGCCGACGCCGACCTCAGTTGCCGCGCGCTTTCAGGCGCGCATCGAGCCGTGGATACACGCGCCGCGCATTGCCTTCGAATATCTTGTAGCGGTCTTCGTCGGTGAGCGCCGTGCAGGCGTCGATGTAGCGCTTCGTGTCGTCGAAATACTGGCCCGTTGCCGGATCCTTGCCGCGCACTGCGCCGATCATTTCGGAACCGAACAGCACGTTGTCGGCGGGTATCACTTTGGTGAGCAGCTCGACACCCGGCTTGTGATACACGCAGGAGTCGAAGAAGATGTTGTCCAGCAGACCTTCGAGCGGGCGGTCGCACATTTCGAGCGACATGCCGCGATAACGGCCCCAGTGATAGGGAACCGCACCACCGCCGTGTGGGATCACAAGGCGCAGCGTCGGGAAGTCCCTGAAGACGTTGCCTTGCAGAAGTTGCATGAACACCGAGGTGTCGGCGTTCAGGTAGTGCGCGCCGGTACCGTGGAAGCACGGGTTGCACGAAGCGGCCACGTGGATCATCGCGGGCACATCCAGATCGACCAGCGCTTCGTAAAGTGGATACCACTCGCGATCGGTCATCGGCTTGCCGGTCCAGTAGCCGCCGCTCGGATCGGGGTTCAGGTTGCAGCCCACAAAACCCAGTTGTTCGACGCAGCGCCGCAGCTCCGGGATCGAGTTGGCAGGCGCGACACCCGGCGATTGCGGCAACTGGCACACCGGCGCGAAGTTGTCCGGATAGAGTTCGGTGACGCGGTACACGAGGTCGTTCGACACCTCGGCCCACTCGAGGCTCGTGCGTTCGTTGCCCAGATGGTGGCTCATCAGGCCGGCGATCGGCGAGAACAGTGTGAGGTCGCTGCCGCGTTCTTTTTGCAGCCTGAGCTGGCCGTTGCCGATCGCTTCGCGGATTTCGTCGTCGCTCACATGAGCGCCGTCGGGCGAAGGTGCGTTGGCCGGATCGTTCGCGAACTCGACCTGCCTGGCACGCCAGGCGCGGAAGGAAGCGGGGACGGTCGTGAAGTGACCGTGGCAATCGATAATCATGTTGTCTCCAGCGGGCCGCAGCAAGGCACGTCAGGCCTTGCTCCAGTCCCGTGCAAGAAAAATTGCGGGCCTCTCAGCGGGCCAGCGGGTCCACGAACAGTTCGTTGATCGACATGCGGCGCGGCGTCAGGCCTTGCCTGAACGCGGTCGCTTCCAGCGTTTCGATCGTCCTAAGGTTTTCCTGCAGGCCGTACGGCAGCGGATCGTGTCCGACGATCTTGCGCAGTTCGAGATACTTCCTGTCGCTGGCGCTCGTGGCCTCGCCAGCATCGAGGCGCGCGAGCCATTCCTTTTTTGCCTGGGCGAAGGCGTCATAGATCGATTTCGCGATCCACGGATGCTCAGCCAGCACCGAGTCCTTGACGACGATGGTGCCGTGCATCGGATAGACGCCGGTGCGTGCGTAGTATTCGGTTTCGAGCCCGGTCGCGTTGGGCAGCAGATCGGGATAGTCGGCCTCAACCTCCTTCCATCCCCCGGTGGGCGCGCCGGTGCGGCCAATCCCTGCTGCCGCGGCGAAGCCTGCGGACAACTCGCCCGTGGCCATCATTTCCGCCAGCGAACTCCCAGCCGGTGCGTGGATAACGTTTGACGGCAGCTTGAGTTGCGTGACGTGTTCTTCGTCGTCGACCACCCAGGTCACCTTCGACGAATCGAGGCCGAATTCGTCGATCAGCACCTGGCGCGTCCAGACACCGGTCGTGACCGAGTACGCGCGCACGCCGACCTTCTTGCCTTCCAGATCCTTCGGAGTCTTGATTCCTGCGTCCGGACGCACCAGCAGGCCGCTGTGGTGGAAACGACGCACGACGAAGACCGGCAAACCGACGAACGGCGCGCCATAGGCACGGGCAATGATGTAGGTAGTCGGCGCCAGTTCGCAGACGTCGAATTCGACATCGCGAACCATGCGGCGAAACGCGCCGATCTGCGGCTGGACGGTAATGAACTCGGCGTCCACGCCCTCGATAGGAATGGAACCGTTACGGATAGCCGACGTGTGTGGATGCTCAGCGATTGCGATCTTGAGCGGGACTTTTCTGGTCAACATCCTCTCCTTTGGATTAATCGTCGCAGGCCGCTGGATAAAGGTTCCAGCGCCGGACCGATAGTCTCGATAGGCTAAGAATATTGGAGGATGGGTCGCGCGTCCCTACACAAAAATCAGATTCAATGGCACTTTTGTTGATGGCTGGGCAGGCGCAGAGCCAATGCATTCTGGGTTAGTGCGCCGGGATATCGCTCACTCCGGTCGCCCGCCTCGCGCGGACGACCGGTTGCTCTGCGCAGCTTTCAGGCTGATTACCCGTCTGTCCTGTTAGAACTTATGACGGATGCCAAAGCTGACAATCTCCTGGGAACTGGTCCCTGCAACACCATATGAACCAATGGACGCCTCAGCGCTGCTCACGGTGCCGTCACTGTTCAACTGATCGCCGCTGGCGTGTTGCCATGCCCCGACCAGGTACACGTCCGTACGCTTCGACAGGTTGTAATCCGCGCCCAGCGAGATCTGGTTATACGTCGCACTCGTGTCGCCGTTTGCCCTCGTGTAGCTGTAGCCGAGGCCCAACAGCAACGCAGGCGTCGCCTGATAATTCAGGAAGGCCTGTCCGGAGTTGTATTTCTCCGTGTTCAGGAAGCTCGACTGAGCGTCGGCCTTATACATCGAGTTGCTGTAGCTCAGGCCGAATGTGTATGGACCGGCGACATACTGGGCCGCGACGCGTGCGATGTTGATCGACTTGGCCGTGTCGTAGCCCGAGTTCACCGGACCGTCGAACGTGCCGTCCGACGTCGACGACCAGCCGGTTCGTGTGGTGGTGCTGTTAGCGTTGTCTGCTACGAAGTAGCCTGCCGACACCGAGAGCGGACCGTTGTTGTACGCCGCCGCCAACGACCACGTCTGACCCGAGCCAGTCTTACCCGCCACCCCGCCCAGTGCGTACAGACCTTCGACCTGCAGGCCGCCGAACACCGGCGAGACATATTTCAGCGCATTGTTGGTGCGCGAACTATTGTCATAGTTGTCTACATCGCCTGCCGTTGCGAACGTGCTGCCGAAGTAGTTGTCTGCGGTCATGCCCTGAACCAGATCCACGAGCGGATCGTACTGACGGCCGGCCGTAAACGTGCCGTAGCGGTCGCTCTGCAAGCCGACGTAGGCTTGACGGCCGAATTCCGACGTAGTGCCGTTGTAGCTTCCCATCTTGCCGTTGTTCACGTTGAAGCCGTCTTCCAGTTGGAAAATAGCCTTCAATCCATCACCCAGATCTTCCGAGCCCTTCAAACCCCAGCGACTGCCCGACAGGTTGCCCGAATAGAGCCCAACCTGATTGCTGCCGGTCGAGGTAGCGTTATGCGTGTACTGGATCGATTCGTCGATCACGCCGTACAGGGTAATGCTGTTCTGCGCGTAAGCGACCTTGACGGCGGCCACTAGCAGCGCCAGGGTCACGACGGACTTTTTCATTTCTGATTCTCCGAGGATAAGCTTGAATAACGCGATGTGCGCTGTAACCGGATCAGCGAGAACATCAGGATCCGTTTGAGCGCACACGAGACGTTGCCTTTGGGTATCCGGAAGGCGGGTTGGCCCTAACACCCACCGGATGTCGCCATTAGCTCACAACGCTTTTCGTGAAGCGTTGGCAAGGAACCACAACGGACTTACCCTTCCTTTCGTGATCCGAAATGAGTAATTTGGGCCACATCCGAAGGCATGGCAATTCTGGAATTTCTAATAACGCGTAAACATACCGAAACACTTTTCCTGGCAATCTGGACTATGCTGAATTCTCGAAGATTCAAGAGGTGTCTCTATGTACCAACGTATGTTGATCGAACCGCTGCAAGGATCCGGAACAGCCGCGCTCCGCTTTGTCATCGGCAACAATGCGGCTTTGCTCGATGCCGCCGAAATTGACAACCTCATTGCGCAACTCGCCCAGTACCGGAGCCAAATGCTACCGGCCCACCCGCCGCAGCCGCAGCACTCCAGGACCTACCCGCTTGAAGTCGATCCATGCTGGCACGTCGACCGAAGCCCTCTCTTTGACGGTGTCGTCCTTCTGCTGCGACACGCCGGCTTTGGCTGGGTCGCTTTTTCCATGCCCCCGCAGAGCATGTCTAAACTGGATGCGGCATTGACGGCAGCGCCGCCAATGCAGTTTGCGATGAGCTCAGTGGCAAATTGAAAATCCGCTCGGCCTGACGCCCTCAATGGCATGAAC
The DNA here is from genome assembly GCF_056619545.1 of Paraburkholderia sp. SSBN10T. Lineage (NCBI taxonomy): Bacteria > Pseudomonadati > Pseudomonadota > Betaproteobacteria > Burkholderiales > Burkholderiaceae > Paraburkholderia > Paraburkholderia sp. SSBN10T. The sequence continues at coordinate 144,198 of NZ_JBWQQI010000009.1, read as the reverse complement.
AGCCGGGATACACCGGCAATGCTTAGACCCCGCGTTGCCGGCACTAGCCGGCACCCGTGCATCGCTATCGATATGACGCGCCCTTTGCGCTCGTCCTACTCGTAATCGCTAAGGCGTGAATCCTGTGGCGACGAGGACGGCAATGGTGTGTAGCCAGGAACGCTCGCCCGGAACTGCTGAAGCAAGCCATTGTCGACCTTGGAGAATCCCTTGAGCTGCAACTGCAGGAGCACCCGCGTGCCGCTGCTGGGCTCGCCCGTACTGTCATCTTCTTCGGAGTACTTCTGTACTGCCAGGCTAAGCGACCAGCACTGTGCGTCATACTGAACGCCCAGCAAGCCCGCAATCAGCCGGTGCGTCAGCATGTCGTAGTTGATTCGGCCAACGCTGGAGAGGTTGCGAGTCAGAGGCCACTGGGCCGATAGAATGATCTGATTTTCAGGCTCATCGTCGATCGTCGTATTGTTACGAATGTAGCGATAGCCCATGTTGACGATTTCATGGTCCGCAGGCTTCCACGTAAAACCTACCGTGGCATCGTCAACACGGTCGTATTCTTCGTCGTATTGCACCGACTGCTCTGCCGAGAAACCGCCCCCCACCTTGAATGAAGCGCCGGCGGTGACGGCCGCGCCGCGCAAGTCGGTTTCGGATTCATCCTCCACCAGCGTCACCCGTGGATTGGTGAAATAGTATTGCTGCGCGATCGTGAAGCGTGCCCGCTCGTCGCCCGTCGACGGATCGATAAAGCGCGTCGTCAGACCGCTCGTCAGGCGATTCAGATCGGCGACACGATCGCCGCCCACAAACGTGTTGGAGGTGAAAATCTCTGCAAGGCCGAAATCCGCCTGGGCGGTATCGAAGATCGGGGCAAAAGTCTGGTTACGGTAAGGTGTGTAGACGTAGTAGAGCCGCGGCTCCAGCGTCTGAATATAGTCCTTGCCGAAGAGACTGACGCTTCGCTCAAACACCATGCCGGAATCGAGACTCAGTGTCGGCACGTTGTAACTGAAAGTCTTGGGTTGACCGGCAGGCGCGGAGCTGCCAATCGAAGACAGATCGTACGCAGCAAAGTGCCATTGCAGCTTCGGCGTAAAAAACCAGTCCGGATGCACAATCGAGTAGCTGACATACGGGTCGAACACAACGCGGCTGCCTTGCGTGGCATCCGCGGTTGAAATGGTAAAACGCGTCGCATCGGCTTCGGCGCCGAAATCAAAGCCGGCGACATTGTATTTTGCGTACTTGACGTCGATTTCCGGTTCGCGGTTGTAGGAGGGACTGGTCGTGAAAGATTGCCAGTGCTGATCCCGGAACACGACCGACCACGGTCCGCTGTTATACGTCAAACCCGCTTCCTGCTGGAACTCCGTTGTCGAAGTCAGGGGGACTGCGCTGCCCTCCGCCAGGTCGGTTGTTACGTTCGCATCCGACACACGATTGTAGTTGGCGTAGACAGCAAATCCGTTGCCGAGATTCTGGTTGTGGACGAAGCTGATCGCATAACGGTTGGTCTTCGTTATCTCGTCATTCGGCAGATAAGATGCAGTTAGGCTTCCAGAGTAATCCGGCGAAAGATAGCGAAAGTTCTCCGACAGCATTTCGCCGCGCTTAGACATGATGCGTGGCGTAAGGGTCAGGTCGTAGTTTGGCGCCAGGTTGAAGTAATACGGAACCTCGACATCTACGCCATTCGTCGAACTCACGGAGAAGGTGGGCGGCAGCAGGCCGCTGCGGCGGTCGTCGTTGAGCGGGAATGAGATCCAGGGGCTGGCGAAGATGGGTACGCCCTGGAAAAAGATGATGCCGTTTCGCGCCACACCGGTATTCGTGCCATTGTCGATATCGAAACGCGAGGCTTTGACGTACCAGGCCGGATCGTCCACACACTGGCATCCCGTATAGGTACCGTGATGGATGACCGACTGGTCGTTGTCGATGATATCGATACGCTGCGCACTTCCCGAGCCACCTGTCAGGTTGAAGTGATACTTCGGCGTCGTCATATAGCCCTCCGATGCATCGATCCTCAAATGCGCCTCGGGACCGACGAATACATCGCCGTTCCTGACAACATGCACGTTACCGTACGCATCGGCCACGTCGGTATCGTCGTCGTAGTAAACGGCATCGCCCTTCACGAGGGTCGTGCTCGCGCGGAGTTCGCCATGGCCCTTGAGCGCGATTCCGGTGTCCTGTACAGCGTAGACCATATCGGCAATGCCGAATTCGGCCGCCGACTCGCCGGCGCGCAATAGATGCTCTTCCAGTTGCGGCGCAAAGCGCAGGCCCCAAGGGCCATCAAGCGACTGCGGCTGTGCGGCATCTCCTGTGATCTGGGCCTGGGCTTGAGAACAGGCAAGACTGGCTACCGCCGCTGCGATAGCAGCAAGGCGTGGTGCACGCACAATCCAGACGATAGATGCGCGTCTTAGGCACCTTTGCAGCAACAGCGCAACCACACCGGGCGGAGTGCGCAGTTGATAGATCCACTTCCTGCTATCAGACAATGACTCTGGTTTCCCACAAGAGTTGATTCATCGCGTACTTCCTGGATCCCTGGCGGGCCTGTGAACATGTGGAGGCACGACGCTATGCGTAGACAACCACAGTAGCGTGCGCTCTCACTTCACGTGTTACCAGTTCCATACCGATTCTTATCAACTCGCGATTACAGCAAGGGCAACGTCAGTCTGATGTGTTCCGCGAATGCCGCAGTCAGATGGGAGGGTCGCTTCCGCTCGAACTTCAGGGTGATGCCTATGGTGGGCAAGGGCGGAAGCGCAGGATCGCCATTGAGTATGTGGAGATCCGGAGCAACGGCGGTCTGCGTGAGGACGGCAACGGCCTGTCCCGAACGGACCAGAGCCGTAAGGCCGGCAAGGCTGCTGCTCGCATAGGCGATGCGGTAGGCCCTGCCTGCGCGTTGCAGCGCTTCGCAGGCCGCGACGTGGTCAAGCGTGTCCGGATCGGAAAGCGCCAGCGGCAACGGGTCGAAGTGCGCGGAATCGAGTCCCGGATAGCCAACCCAGACCAGCGGTTCGCGGCGAATGATGTCGTCGTTCGCAGCATCGTCCGGCAACGAGATCATGGCAAGATCCAGCGCATGCATCTCAAGTTGTTCGAGCAAGCGTGGGGTGGGGACGCAAACCACCTCCACCAGCGCTTGCGGGTGCTGGCTTGAAAACTGACGCAGCAAATGCGGGAGGAAAACGGCGGCGTAGTCGTCCGGACAGCCGAAGCGGATCGTCCCCGACAGCCCTTTACCGGAGAGATCGGCCATCGCTTCGTCGTGCAGTCGCAGAATGCGTTGGGCGTGGATCAACAGGCGTTCGCCGGGATTGGTCAGCACGACCCCTCGCCCCGTGCGCTGGAACAGCGGTTGATCGACGATTTCTTCGAGCCGCTTCATCTGCTGGCTCAGCGCGGACTGGGTCCGGCCGATCCGGTTCGCCGCACGACTGAGCGCCCGGACCTCCGCAACGACGATAAACGAACGTAGCAGATCGATTTCGAGTGAGAGACTCAAGATATTAGGCTCGCTTCTAGCTTCCATAAGAACTATTCGATTCTATGAAAGCAGAGAGCCAACTAGACTGCAAGTTATTCCCGCTACCAGCCCAGGAGAAGCAAGGTGTCCCGGAACGACGATGCAATTTTTTGGCGCAATGCCAGGCAGCACCTGATCCGCTACGGCGGCACCTTCGAGCCGATGATCATTGAGCGCGCCCAGGGCAGCTTCGTGTATGACGCGGACGGCCGCGCGATCCTCGATTTCACCTCCGGGCAGATGAGCGCAGTGCTCGGGCACAGCCACCCGGAAATCGTGTCGGTCATCAACGAATACGCCGGCAAGCTTGACCACCTCTTCAGCGGAATGCTTTCGCGACCGGTGGTCGATCTGGCAACCCGCCTGGCCAACATCACGCCTGACGGACTCGACCGGGCCTTGTTGCTCAGTACGGGCGCGGAGTCGAACGAGGCTGCGATTCGCATGGCGAAACTGGTCACAGGCAAATATGAAATCGTAGGTTTTGCGCAGTCCTGGCACGGCATGACGGGGGCCGCTGCATCCGCAACCTACAGCGCCGGTCGCAAGGGCGTCGGTCCGGCAGCCGTCGGCTCCTTCGCGATCCCTGCCCCGTTCCGTTACCGGCCGCGTTTCGAGCGCAATGGTGAATACGATTATCTGGCGGAACTGGACTACGGGTTCGATCTCATCGATCGTCAGTCCAGTGGCAGTCTCGCCGCGTTCATTGCAGAGCCGATCCTCAGTTCCGGTGGAATCATCGAACTGCCGGAAGGCTACATGGCCGCACTGAAACGCAAATGTGAAGAGCGCGGCATGCTGCTAATCCTCGATGAAGCGCAAACCGGGGTCGGGCGCACGGGCACCATGTTCGCCTGTCAACGCGATGGCGTTACGCCCGACATCCTCACCCTGTCGAAGACGCTGGGCGCAGGTCTACCGCTCGCGGCCGTCGTGACCTCGGCACAGATCGAGGAGCGAGCCCATGAATTGGGTTACCTGTTCTATACGACCCATGTGTCCGATCCGCTTCCCGCCGCCGTCGGTCTGCGGGTGCTGGATGTGGTCGAACGCGAGGGGCTGGTTGCGCGTGCGAACCTGATGGGCGAGCGACTCAAACGCGGCCTTCTGGATCTGATGGAACGCTTTGATTGCATCGGCGACATTCGCGGACGAGGGCTGCTTCTGGGTATGGAGATCGTCAAGAACCGTCTCACGAAAGAACCGGCGGATGGGCTTGGCTCAAAGATCACCCGTGAGTGCATGAAGCTGGGGCTCAGCATGAACATCGTGCAGTTGCCCGGGATGGGCGGTGTTTTTCGGATCGCTCCTCCGTTGACCGTCCACGAGGATGAGATCGATCTGGGTCTGGCGTTGCTCGGGCAGGCGCTCGAGCGTTCGCTGTAGTCAACTCGGCTCGCCTGAATGTGATGGAAGCATCCAGATAAAAAAACCGGCAGACCGCAGGGCATGACAGTCGTGCCGGACCGGAAGAGGGTCGACAAGGAGATCTTGATACTTGCCGCGCGTCATGCGCGGCAAGTCGTTCAGAACTGGTGCATGATGCCGGCGATCGCGCCGAACTGGCTCTTGCCGTAATTCGGCGCGTCGCTCGTGCCACCTTCGTTGGTGTTCGGCCCGTAGTAATCCGAATAGCCGTTACCCAGCCCAACGTTCGAGGTCGAGCTGTTGGTGATATACGCAAGCTCGGTGTACAGGAATGTGCTCTTCGACAGATTGTAGGTGCCGGCGAGCGTGTACATCGTCGCGTTGCCGTTGCCGTTGTTTGCATTGGCGTGGAATACGGCGCCCGTCACCTGGAGGAACGGCGAGACCGTGTAGGCAAGACCGGCCCATTCATGGTTGACGGCTGTCGGCGCACCGGTGACGCCCGAGGGCAGCGTGCCGGTCACTGCATTCGCCTGGTTGGCGAACGTCGCATTCGGCGCGCTCAAATGCTGGTAGCCAACATAGGCTTTGAGCGGACCCCACACGTACGTACCACCGACGATAGCCGAGCGCGAAGCCGTATAAACGTCGCTGAACTGGCCGTTCTGGTCTCGGATCTCGTCGTAGATCGCGAGCAGTTCGATACTGCCGCCGGTGTACATTGCCTTGACGCCGTCAGCGCGCCCCTGCGGGTTACCCAGGTTGCTGGGCTGGGTACCGCCCCCGCCATTGGTGCCGTTCCAGTTGCCGGGCGCGTTGGTCAGTTCGTACTGGCCCTTCAGGGTCAGGCCGCCAAACGTCGCCGAGGTGTACTCGAAGCCGTTGCCGGCCTGAGCCCAGTTACGGCCGCGCACCAGCGTCGCGATCGCGTACTGCTGCATCAGTTGCGGATCGAGGTCCCAGCTATCCTGCGAGATTTCCCCCGCGCCGATGTTACCGAGCTTGAACGTACCATACGTGTCGTTGGTCACGCCCACCGTCGCATGACGTCCAAACAGACCGCCGTTCTGCTGATTGCCGGCATCTGTGCCGATACCGCTTTCCAGTTGAAAGATCGCCTTGGTGCCGCCGCCAAGGTCTTCCGCACCTTGCATCCCCCACCACGATTCGCCCCAGCCGCCGCTTTCCGCGCCGATCAGATTGCCGCCCGGCAGACCGGTACGATAGACCACACCGTTGTCGATGCGGCCATACAGCGTGACGCTGCTCTGTGCGTATGCGCCTGTGGTCAATGTCAAAAGTGAAAGCGCGATGATTCTTTTTTTCATATGCAACCTGTCAGTAAATGTCTCGTCCATGAATAAAATCACTTCTTCTGAAACCCCGTTGGCATGGAAACACCAGCTCGCGTTTCGAGCGAATTTTATCGAGCCACGCTGACAGGAGTAGTATTTCGCTTCATAAGGAAAACGATGATAAGAATCCGCTTGAAAAAAACAGGTTTGATACGCTCATTTATTTATGACCATCAAGCGTGGTCATAATCGATTGAGACGCTTTTGGTATTGTTTGAAAAGGGAGAGAATGACGCGCTTCGGCAGGACAGCAAAGGCTGGGGTATGAGTACACAGAAGGCTGCTGGAGCACACTCTGCCCGCTCCCGTGTTGCGATCGGACAACAGCGGTACGAGCAAAGGGGCCGGCTTACGATCGGCTTGTTTGACACTTCGTGTGATCTCAGGCACTGCAGTGACTCTGCAATGCTCCCGGTATTCGCTGGAGTCCGCCGACGATTACCGCTGAGCCGGCCAATTCAGATTCTGTGGCTGGCGTAATAAATATTGAAACGACGAAATAGCATCAAAAAAATACTCCACAACGCCGACCATAAAACGCAATCACAAAAATTATGAATATTGTTTAATTAATTGCATTGCGGTTATTTCAACAGGATTAGCATGACCGCATAAATCCGGGTACCGCGCTGTGGCGCTAAAATCAGACGCCATTCCGGTCGACCATTGCAGTCGGCCAAATGCTTCAAGGGCTTGGCATTCGCGCCAAGCCCTTTTTTCCCGCTCTGCAGTTGCTTCCCCGCTGCGCAAACTTGACTAGCGCGGCGTCGGTCGCCGCTACCATGCGATGGTGCATACCGCCTGAGCTTGCCCCATCACCGGCGAGCGAAACGAGAACAGGCCACCCGCCAGCGGTTGCAGTCGCAGTTCGGCCTGCGACAGACCCTTGCGGGCCGTCGTGACATATACCGTGCGCAAATCCTCGCCGCCAAACGCAAGCTTCGTCACGTTGGAGCATGGAAAGGCGATCTTTTCCACGAGCACCCCGTCCGGTGAATAACGTTCGATGCGCGCCCCACCGAAGAGCGCGATCCAGACGAAGCCCTGCGCGTCCACGGCCATCCCGTCCGGATAGCCACCGTTCGAGATGGCGACAAATGTGCGTTTACCTTGCAGGATTCCGTCGTCGCCAACCTTGAACGCGTAGACCACCCGCCGCATGGTGTCGCCGTGGTACAGCGTGCGGCCATCCGGACTCATGGCTGGTCCGTTGGTAATGACGTAGCCACGATCCTGAGTCACGATCTGCCCGTCTTCGCCGACCCGGTAAAGCGATCCGGTGTGCTGCGTCTCGGCATCGTCCATCGATCCAAACCATAGACGGCCATCTGCATCGACAAAGCCGTCGTTGAGGCGATTGCCCGGCAGTTCGCCTTCGACAGCTTTCAATAGCTCGAACTGCCCGCTTGCGGGCGTAAAGCGATACAAGCCACCCTCCAGGCCACAAACGAACGCATCGCCGGCGAGAGGCAGAACGAAGCCAGACTGCATCGGCGCGGTCCAGGTTTGCCGCTGCCCCGTCGCCACGGCCAGGCGATGCAGCTTGCGTCCCTTGATATCGACGAAGTACACCGCGTTCTCGCCGGCCCGCCATACCGGTCCTTCGCCCAGCTCAGCCGCAACCGGCCAGACGCACACGGGAATGGTCGAGTTCATCCGCCATACCATCCTGCATCGACAAAGTAGTCGCGTCCTGAACAGCGAGCCGCATCATCGGAGGCGAGAAACAGCGCCATGCGGGCCACGTGCTCCGGATCGATACGCTGTTGCAGGCATTGATCCGCCACGATCTTCGCTTCACTCTCCGCGGATTGCCAAAGCTTCATCTGGCGAGGCGTACGAACCGCCCCCGGAATGATGCAGTTCACGCGGATGCCGTGCACGCCAAGATCGCGCGCCAACCCGCGCGTGAGCCCTTCGATCCCCGCCTTCGCCGTCATGTACACACTCAGATTCGGTGTCGCCAGGTGCCACGAGATAGAGCCGAGATTCAGAATGACCCCGCGCCCCAGAGTGCGCATTCCGTCGGCGACGGCCTGCGCGCAGAAGAACTGATGCCGCAGGTTCACCTCGATACTCTTGTCCCAGTACCCGGAGCTGACGCCGCCTACTTCATTCCGGTCGTCGTTCGCGGCGTTATTGACGAGCACCTCGACCGGTCCTCCACGCTGCGCGATTTGCGCAAACGTGGTCTGAATTGCATCCACGTCCCGAAGATCGCAGCGGTAAAACAAAGGCGGATGCTTCGCATTGCCAAGCGACTCCTGAAGCGCCAGCGATTCCTGCTCCGCCACGTCCAGAAAGAAAACCCGCGCTCCCTGTGCGACGAACGCCTCGACCATGGCAGCCCCTATGCCACTGCCACCGCCTGTGATCACGACGGTCCTGTCCGCGAGGCTTGGATAGATTGCGTACGACATCAGATTTTTCACACTCTCAAAGTATTACAGCGTTCGGATTGCCGTCGCTGCCTTCACGACCGTCAGGCTACTGTTTCCACCTCGCTCACCATTCGCCAGTCACGTTCGAGCGTCCGGGTTTGGTCTCCCGTTACGGTCAGCGTGTCGCCCAGATGAATGTCGCGGCTGGAACTGCCGATCATCAGATCAAAGTCGCCCGGCTCGACGATGCGCTCCCCTCTCCCATCCGTGAAGTTGAGCATGTCCACCGGGATTCGCGCACGCAGTCGCACTGATGCTCCCGCTGCGATGGACACGCGCGCGAAAGCCTTCAATTCCCGCACGGGCCGCGCGGAAGAGGCGAGCCGGTCGCGCACGTAGATCTGCACGACTTCATCGCCGTCACGTGATCCCACGTTGCTGACAGCAAAGCCGAATTCGAACGTACCGTCCGCAATCGCCGCTTCCCGCGCGTCCACGACGAGATCGCCATACTGGAACTGCGTATAGCTGAGCCCGAAGCCGAACGGATAGCGTGAGCCAAAGTGATACGCCACCGGCGTGCCTGCGCTTTTCAGCCGGTGATTGTAGGTATAGGGGACCGCGCCGGCGCTCTTTGGCACCGAGAGCGGAAGGTGGCCGCTGAAATTCACCTTCCCGGTAAGCAACTCGGCGAGCGCTTCGCCCCCCTTCTCGCCGGGCGCAAACGCCATCACCTGCGCGGCGATCCGGTCCTCGAGACCGCCCAGATTGTATGGACGGCCTCCCGTCATCACGACGACAGTCGGCGTGCCGCTGTCGACCACCGCGGCGAGCAACGCCTGCTGGACACCTGGCAACGTCAGACTGTCGGTATCCGAACCTTCGCCGACCGTACCCGACTGAAAGAGTCCCGCCAGATCGCCGACAAAGACGATTGCCACTTGCGCCTGCCGCGCAGCCGCCACCGCCTCGGGAAAACGCGTCGTATCCTGACTAATCAGCTCATCGACGCCGTCTGCGCTCATCGTCTCCAGAGCGACGTCACCCGGAAATACGGGTGCCCCGGCGCGACGTTCTTCGATGATGTCGCAACCACGCGCATAGATCACCCGATCTTCGCCGAGTGATCGGCGTAGCGCCTGCAACGGTGTCGTCATCGCCAGATCCGACTGCTCCCCGGTATTGATAAGGTGGACGGGGAAGCTATAGCCCGCCAGCAGCGCCAGTGGATCATCTGCCGTCGGTCCGATCACAGCAAACTTTGCCGCACCGTCGAGCCTCAGTGGCAACGCACCCTCGTTGCGCAACAGCACGACGGACTCCAGCGCAACCTCATGCGCGATATCGCTCGCGGCCGTGCTGCGCAGGTTCACCCGCTCAGGATCGACATAGGGGTTTTCGAACAAACCGGTGTCGAATTTGGCGCGCAGCACCCGCGTTACCGCAGCATCGATCGTTCCTTCGTCGATCTCGCCGCGCGCCATGGCTTCCTTCAGGTGCAACGCGCACTCGTGGCCGGGCAGTTCGACGTCGAGCCCGGCGTTGAAGGCGAGCGCCGCTGCGGCGGCGGCATCGCGCGCAACGCCGTGATGACTGTAAAGCAGGTTGACCGCGGCATAGTCGGCGACGATCAACCCGTCAAAACCCCACTTCTCGCGCAATACGCCTTGCAGCAGTTCGCGGTTCGCGTGGCACGGAACGCCGTCGATGTCGTGATAGGCCGGCATGACGGAGCCCGCACGCGCGAGCTTTACCGCCATCTCGAACGGCAGCATGAATGTATCGTTGAGCTCTCGCGGGCCGACATGGACGGGAGCATGATTGCGCGCCCCTTCGCTTGCGGAGTGCGCGACGAAGTGTTTGAGCGTCGCGAGCAGATCGCGACGCTCTCCCTGCAGACCGTTCACGTAGTGGCACGCCATCACGCCTACCAGGTACGGATCTTCGCCCAGCGTCTCTTCGGTCCGGCCCCAGCGCGGATCGCGCGAAACATCGAGCACCGGAGCCAGCCCCTGACGCGAACCGATTGAACGTGTCTGCTCGCCAATGATCTCGCCTACCCGGCCAATCAGGCCGGGGTTCCACGTGGCGGCGTAATTCAACGGTGACGGAAAGAGCGTCGCATCCCGGGTCATCAGGCCGACCAGACATTCTTCGTGCGCCATGACCGGAATGCCGAGGCGCGTCTCTTCCACCATCTGCCGCTGCAATGCGTTAAGTGCACGCACGCCCTCTTTCGGCTCGACTGTATGGGTGCCAAGCGGACGGGTGACCTGTCCGAGACCGTGGCGCAGTAGCGTCTCGAGCGGCACCCCGGTATCGCGCTGCGCGAAGTCTTCGGAGCGCGGTTCGTGACGGCCGTCGGCCGACAACTTAAGCCATACCGCGTGAAGCTGTGCGATCTTCTCGTCCAGAGTCATGCGCGGCAACAGGTCTGCGACGCGCTGTTCCGTGGAGGCGGCAGGGTTACGATAAAGCGGAACCTCGCTTTGGCTTTCAAACGACATTAAAAGGACTCCTGCAGATTGATTCTGGTCTATTAAATTCAGCAATTTATCGTTACCGTCAGTTTTCGTGCGCCGCCGGACCGGATCAGTCCAGACGTCGAAGCGCGAAATCCTGGTCATCGAAAACGTGGCAAGCGTTCGGCGGCAACGCGAGCGTCACCTGCTCCTCGCAGCCGAGCCGACTATCGCCCGGCAGTTTGGCGATCAGTTGGCCTCGCGGGTGGCTGCCGCCTTCCACGTGCACGTAACTATGTTCGCCCAGGTGCTCGACGAGACGCACCGTGCAGCGAATTGTCTGGATGCTCTGACCACCTGCTGCGATGCTCAGATGCTCGGGACGCACACCAACCGTGACGTTCATGCCAAGACGTGCACGACGGCCTTCGACACGTGCGCGGATGCGTTCGCCGGTGGTCAGTTCGACGTCGACGCCGGTTTCATCGATCCCCTTCACGACGCCCGGCAGAAAGTTCATCTTCGGCGATCCGATGAAGCCCGCCACGAAGCGATTTTCCGGGTGGTGATACAGGTCCAGCGGAGCGCCAATCTGCGCAATGCTGCCGTGCCGTTTCATACCGTCACCAGCTTGCAGCAGGACGATCTTGTCGGCGAGCGCCATCGCTTCGATCTGGTCGTGCGTGACATAAATGGCACTTGCGTCGCTGAATTGCCGATGCAAACGCGCAATCTCGATGCGGGTCTGCACGCGCAGGGCGGCATCGAGGTTCGACAGCGGCTCGTCGAAGAGAAACACGCCCGGCTCGCGCACAATCGCCCGGCCGATCGCCACGCGCTGACGCTGACCGCCCGACAACGCAGACGGCCTTCGCTGCAGTAGTTGATCGAGTTGTAACACGGCCGCGGCGCCGCGCACTTTGCTATCGATCGTCGCCTTGTCCAGTTTCGCCTGGCGCAAACCGAATGCCATGTTCTCGTACACGCTCATGTGCGGATACAGCGCATAGTTCTGGAACACCATCGCGACGCGGCGTTTGGCGGGTGGCACGTCGTTCATCAACGCACCATCGATGTGCAACTCTCCGCCGGTGATCGATTCCAGGCCGGCGACCATCCGCAGCAGCGTGGATTTCCCGCACCCCGACGGCCCGAGAAATACACAAAACTCGTTTTTCCCAACCTCCAGATGCACGTTGCGAATCACCGGAGAATTTCCGCCGTACGCCTTCTCTACGTTAGTCAGGGTAATACTTGCCATAGCTCGTTATCTATCTGCGCAGTTGTCGTTTCGGGCGAGTCTCGTCAGCCCGGTTGAACCTCTATTCGGAGCAATCCGGCAGCGCTGTTCGTCGCACCACCGTAGCCCCGCTTCTTCATCCCTTCAGCGACCCGGCCATCATCCCTTTGATCACGCGCTCCTGCCCAAATGCATAGGCGACGATCAGCGGTAGCGAGGTCATCGTCACAACGGCCAACATGGCTGGAATATTCGACGAGTACTGCCCCTGGAAGTCCCAGACAGCGAGCGGCAGCGTGCGGTGCGCCGGCGTCGAGGTCAGCATGTACGCGAAGATGAACTCGTTCCATAGGCCGATGCCGTTGTAGATCGCCACGGTTGCGAGTCCCGGACCGGACAGGGGGAAGAAAATGCGCCAGAAAATCGTGAATGGACCACAACCGTCCAGTTGCGCAGCTTCTTCGAGCTCCTTGGGTATCTGCCGCATGAACTCGGTCAGAATGAAAATCGAAATCGGTAAGCTAAGCGCGACATATGGACCCAGCAACGCAAACTGGGTGTCGTAAATGCCGAGATTGCGTGTCAGCAGATAGATCGGTACGAGAGTTGCATGGAGCGGCACGATCATTCCCGCGACGACAAGCCCGAATAGTATTTTGTTCAAACGAAACTGGATACGCGCAAACACGTAGGCCGCCATCGCGCTGAACAACACGATCAGCAATACGGACAGTCCAACCACGAACGCGCTATTGGCGAAGTACTGCAGATAAGGGCCGCGCAATACCGCCCAATAGTTTCCCAGGTACAGATGCGCCGGCAACGCCCAGACGGGTTCGGAGAAGGTCTCTTCTTGAGTCTTGAGACTCGTCAGAACCACGAAAATGAACGGCAGGGTCGTCACTGCAAGCCAGATCAGCGACAACATCGGTACGCCAATCCGAACCTTTGACAGCGTGAAGCGAGCAGATTTGACTGCCATCGTCATACCTCCGTCGCGTAACGACGCGTTATGCGCATTGAGACGATCGCGACAAGGAACACAATGACGAACATGGCCGTGCCAATCGTGCTGCCGTAACCGAGCTGAAACGAACTAAACACGGTGCGGTACATATAAGTCGCCATGACCTCGGACGAGCCTTCGGGCCCACCGCCCGTCATGACATAGATGAGGTCGAAATACCGCAGCGAGCCGAGCACGGAGAGCAACACCGCGGTACGCACGGTTCCCTGCAAATGGGGCAGTTTGATGCGCCAGAAAATGATCCACTCCGATGCGCCATCCAGACGGGCCGCCTCAGGCAATTCGGCGGACAGCGAAGACAGGCCCGCAAGAAAAAGGATCATGTAAAACGGCACGTTTTGCCAGCAGACCACCGCGATCGTGGCGCCCAGCGAAAAGTGCGCATCGCCAAGCCAGTCTTGCGCGAGCGCATCGAGACCCAGCGCCCGCAACCCCACGTTGAGCGGCCCGAAGTTCGGGTCGTAGACGTTCTTGAACAGCACACCAATCGCCACACTCGACATCAGCAATGGCAGAAAGTAGAGAATCTTGAGGATACGCGAGCCGCGGCCCGCCTTTTCGAGCAGCACCGCCAGCGCCAGCGCGATCGGCAACTCGATCACGACCGAGGTCACCGCGAGAATCACGTTGTTCTTGAACGCTTGCCAGAACGCCGCGTCGTGCGCGAGCGCGACCCAGTTGTGCCACCCTGTAAACCGAGCGTTGTTGCCCAGCCCATTCCAGTCCACGAACGACAGGCGCAGGCTCGACAGCAGCGGGTAGAGCATGAACACGGCGAGCAGCAATACCGCAGGCGCCAGAAATACCGTGATAACGAGCCACTGCGACGAGACGCGCATGCGTCGTGCGGAAACCGCGGAAAGTGCAATATTCACCAAGTTGCTCCCGGCCGACGCCGTACGGCGCGGCCGGGCTCCTTTTCTCAAGTACAGTTAGCTTCCCGACTTCGCGGCGTCTTCCATTTGCTGCGCCGCGGCCTGTGGCGTCAGCGACAGGCCGAACAGCGCTTGCGACGTGTCCTTATGCAATTCCCCGAGCTTCGGCGGCAGTTCCTGGTCGTACCAGAGCTGCACATTCGGCGCGTCGGCGATCAGCGTTTGCAGACGTTTCAGGAATGGGTCCGTGATGACGATGTTCTTGACAGGCGGAATCTTCTTGTCGGCCACGCGTCCCTGCATCGCCGTGTCATCGGTCATCGCCTGAATCAGCTTGAACGCGGCCTGCGGATCCTTGCATTCGGTTGAAATGCTGAGGAAGCCGTCACCCACCGTACCAATCACGTTGCGCGGATCGCCCTTGCCGCCCGGCACGCCCGGAAACGGGAAGAAATCCAGCTTGCTGTAAAACGCCGGATTCTCGTTCTCGATGGTCGACGCTTCCCAGCCGCCCATCAACTCCATTGCGGCACGCCCGGAATAGAGCAGACGGCGGGACGCGCCGACGTCATAGTCGAGCCCGTTGTAACCCTGGGCGAAGCCACCGGCCTTGACGAGTTGCTGGATATACTGGCCGGCCTGGACGAAAGCCGGATCGTCGAAACTGCCGCCCGCCTCACGATTCACCGCCTTGCGGAAAACCTCCGGGCCACCGATACGGTCCACGAGGTACATGTAGTACATCGAACCGGTCCACTTGTTCTTGTTCGACAGCGCGAACGGTGCGATGCCATGCGAGTTCAGCACCTTGACCACGTTCATCAACTGATCCCACGTGGCGGGCGGCGTCAGGTTGTACTGCTTGAACAACTCCTTGTTATAGAAGATCACGGCCGCGCTGGCGTTTTCGGCAGCGACGCCATAGGTCTTCTTGTCAAAGGTCACAGCATTCCAGGAGGTCGACAGAAAGCGGTCGCGATAGGCCGGATCCCTCTGTAGATACGGCGTCAGATCTACGATCTGACCGGCCTTCACGTATTCATGCAGGGGCCCGCCGCCCCACGATTCGAACACGCACGGCGGCTGGCTGGCACCGAACGCCACCTTCAGTTTGGTCTTGTACGCTTCGTTCAGCACATGCGAATCCTCGACCTTGTAGCCGGGGTTCGCTTTCTCGAACCGGTCGGCCGCATCGCGCAGCACCTTGCTCGACGTAGTATTGGTCTGCTGATCCCACTCGGTGATCACCTTCGCGTCCTGTGCATACGCGCCCCCTGGCGCCATGCTCAAAAGCGAACAGGCTAGCGCTACCGCGCCAACTACGGGTCGCGACTTCGAAAAAACCGCATACGCCATCGTGATGTCTCCTCTCATGAAGTTATGATCGTTAACGTTAGCCTTAACGTTAGAGCATGTTAGTCAACTACCCCACCTATCGCTATGCGGGTTAACCTGATTGTGTGTCGGGCGCGGCGCCAAACGCTGGCTCTAGCTCGATTTACGCTATGCTTTTGCTGACTACGTCGCTACGAGCGCGAATTGCCGCTGCTTTACGATCTGTTAGAATGAGGCCGTCAGCAACGATACCGCTAACGTCAAACACTTGGATCGACGTCGGCTCGCCCTGGAACGCTACTCGTCAGGCAATGACAAAACAAAACCCAACACTCGCGGATGTCGCCAGACTCGCAGGCATCTCGCAGATGACCGCTTCACGTGCGCTCAATGGGCGTCCCGGCGTGTCCCGCGAGACCCGTGATGAAGTGGTCAGGATTGCCTCGGACATTGGTTATGTCGTCAATCGCACGGCACAGAAACTCTCCGGCGGCCGCAACGGCATCATCGGCATCATTACGCCGACCCTGGATACGCAGTTTTCCAGTGAGCTGATTCTCGGCGCGGGGCGCGCCGCACGAGCCGCAGGCTGCGAGGTTCTCGTCTACACGCTATCCGATGAAGACCGCGGCAGGCATCACGACGTGCTCGGCCTCGTGCGACAGTTTTCCGACGGGCTGCTGGCGATCCTGCCGCGCGAATCGCTATGCCTCGATTCGCTGGCAACCGCCAACCTCCCCGTCGTGGTGATCGATCAACGCGGCACACTCAATCGCTTTCCATCGGTGTCCGTCGACAATTACGGCGGTGCGCAACTCGCCGTCGAGCATCTTGCCGAACTCGGCCATACACGAATCGCATTCGTCGGCGGCGATGAGTCTATCGAAGGCGTGCGCGACCGCCAGCGAGGTTACCTCGAGACTCTGGAGCGGCGCGGACTGCCGCGCGATCCGAAGCTTGTCGTCACGGGCGACCTCTCGCAAATCACAGCGTTCGAAGTGGCATCCGGCCTGCTCGAGCTGGCCGATCCGCCCACCGCGATCTTCACCGCCAACGACCAAAGCGCATTCGGCGTAATCGCCGCGGTACGGGAAGCGGGCCTGCGCGTACCTGACAACATTTCGGTGATCGGCTTCGACGATATCCCGATGGCCGAGCAGTTTCACCCCGCGCTCACCACCGTGCGCCAGCCCTTTCAGCAAATGGCCAGCTCCGCGGTCAACACGCTGCTCGCACAGATTGCCGGCCTGGACGCCGCGTCGCAGCGCATTACGTTTCCGGCCGAGCTTGTCGTGCGCAACTCCACCGGCCCGGCGCCGGCAGCACGACGCCACTCGGCGAAGACACCCTTGCGGCACAAGGGCCGCAGTCAGCGCAGGGGAGCGTGACGAGCGTTTGCGCGGAGTGGCGCAACGCCGGCGGACGTCACCAGATCGTCTCCACATAGGTCAATTCCCGGATTCTCGTATCCGGGGTGACCAGTGCACCGCCAAGGGTGCGCGCAGTAGCGGCAATCAGCCTCTGATGAGAGGACAGCTTGGACGACATCGAGGCGGCGCGAACCGCAATGCCGGTATCCACCGGCACCATTCGGACACCTTCGATCGAGACGAGGGTGGAAAGCCAACTGCGCGTATCGATAGAAAGAGCAAGACGACCGTCCTCGACGAACTGCCCGACGTCCACCACACTGATTGTCGAAATCAGCACTTCGCCGTCATCCAGCTCCCGTGTGATCGCTTCATGCGCCGCAGGGCTAAGGCCGTCCCGACCGCTCAACCAGTAAACAAGCGCGAGCGTGTCCAGCGTAATCATGGGTTCTCAAGCTGCTGCGCGACCGGCTCGGCTGCGTCCTTCAGATTGAAGTGCACAATCGACGCGCGCAACAACTCAAGCGGATTCTTGCGCCGACTGCGATAGGGTCTGATTTCGATTGTAGGCTGGCCATGATCCGTTACGACAACGCTCTCGCCCAGCATCTCCACTTGTCTGAACAGCTCGCAGGCTTTAGCCTTAAAGACGGCCTTCGATACCCTTTTTTCCATCGCAAATCTCCACCCTGTCAACCCGTACGATTGCTACGCGTACCGGTCGGCGGTTAGCCGGTCCGGCGATATGTTATCGGTAACGTCCGCACAATATCATGTACCGGAATACGCATTCAAGCTGGATCGAACGCGGGTATTCCCGCAAGCAGCCTGCGCGGCAAGCCCATCTCCCGCAGCAGCGGCAGACCCGGGATTACCCTCGGTTGTAGCCAAGATGGAAGCAGGCGTAACATGGAATAGTTAACGCTAACGTATCGGTATCAAGCTAGCACATGTGTGGCAGTGCGAGGCGATCGCCGTTACGCTGATCAACGCGCCCCCTTACCACGCTCAAGAGATGAAAGAGATGCCTGAATCCACACCCCGCAGGCTGAGAAGCCAAAACTGGTTCGACGACCCCGCCCACGCGGACATGACCGCGCTTTATGTCGAGCGCTTCATGAACTACGGCCTGACGCGGGAGGAATTGCAGTCGGGCCGCCCTATTATCGGAATCGCGCAGACCGGTAGCGATCTGGCGCCCTGCAATCGCCACCATATCGAACTGGCGCAACGCGTGAAAGCGGGAATCCGCGATGCCGGCGGCATCCCGATGGAGTTCCCAGTACATCCCCTTGCCGAGCAGAGCCGCCGGCCCACCGCCGCGCTCGACCGGAACCTCGCGTATCTCGGCCTCGTCGAAGTCCTCCACGGCTTCCCGCTCGATGGCGTCGTGCTCACTACGGGATGCGACAAAACCACGCCGGCCTGCCTGATGGCCGCCGCCACGGTGGACATGCCCGCTATCGTCCTGTCCGGCGGACCGATGCTCGACGGCTGGCATCAAGGCAAACGCGTCGGCTCCGGAACGGTGATCTGGCACGCGCGCAACCTGCTCGCAGCGGGCGAAATCGATTATGAAGGCTTCATGGAGTTGACCACGGCATCGTCGCCGTCCATCGGCCACTGCAATACGATGGGCACGGCATTGTCGATGAACGCGCTCGCGGAAGCGCTCGGCATGTCGCTGCCCGGCTGCGCGAGCATCCCCGCCGCGTATCGCGAGCGCGGACAGATGGCTTACGCCACCGGCAAGCGTATCGTCGATCTGGTGCGCTACGACGTACGCCCCTCCCAGATCATGACGCGCGAGGCCTTTGAAAACGCCATCGTCGTCGCGTCAGCATTGGGCGCATCCACGAACTGCCCGCCGCATCTGATCGCGATTGCACGTCATATGGGTGTCGAGTTGAGCCTCGACGACTGGCAGCGTATCGGCGAACAGGTGCCGCTACTGGTCAACTGCATGCCGGCGGGCGAATACCTCGGCGAAAGCTTCCACCGCTCGGGCGGCGTACCCGCCGTGCTTCGCCAGATCAAGGCGGCTGGCCTGCTGCATACCGACTGCCTGACCGTGTCGGGCCGCACCATCGGAAAGATCGCAGAAACGGCGCCCGACGCCGACCGTGACGTTATCTTTCCACATGACGAACCGCTCAAGCATCGCGCCGGTTTTATCGTGCTGTCCGGCAATTTCTTCGACAGCGCCATCATGAAGATGTCCGTGGTCGGCGACGCGTTCCGCCAGACTTACCTGAGCGAACCCGGCGCCGAAAACGCCTTCGAGGCACGCGTGATCGTTTTCGATGGACCGGAGGACTACCACGCGCGCATCGACGATCCCTCGCTGGAAATCGACGAGCACTGCATTCTCGTGATCCGGGGCTGCGGAACGGTGGGCTACCCGGGCAGCGCAGAGGTCGTCAACATGGCACCGCCCGCACAACTCATTCGCCGCGGCGTCACCTCGCTGCCCTGCATGGGTGATGGGCGGCAAAGCGGCACATCCGCCAGTCCGTCGATTCTCAACATGTCGCCCGAGGCCGCGGTGGGTGGAGGCCTGGCGCTGCTACGCACCAACGACCGCGTCCGCGTCGACCTCAATGCGCGTAGCGTGAACGTGCTGCTCGACGAAGCGGAGCTGGCACGCCGCCGTGAAGATGTCCCATTCGCCGCACCGCCGTCGCAAACGCCCTGGCAGGAACTCTACCGGCAGTTCGTCGGGCAACTCTCGACCGGCGGATGCCTCGAGCCCGCGACGCTTTACCTGAAGGTAATCGAGGAACGCGGCGACCCACGCCACTCACACTGATAGAGCACTGGCAAGTTGCGATTCGATCACCTTGCCGATGCGCTGCTCCGGCCGACATCGCCACGAAGTGGCGATGTCCCCATCCCCCCTCTCCAATCGACCCATGCAATCTTCTTCCAGCACCTCATATCTGCCTGATGATCTCGACCGCGCCCTTCTTGTGGGCCGAGTGTGGCGGCGTGGCGACGCCGCTGACGGCCCCTGTGTCGTTGTCGTGCGCAATGGCGAAGTGTTCGACATCACGAAGACAGTGTCGACGACGGCCGATCTGTTCGACCGCGCAGATGCCGTCGCGATCGCACGCGAAGCGAATGGCGAATCGCTTGGCCGCGCCGATGCGCTGATTGCCCATAGTATCGACCCAAAGTCCGCAGACGAGCCGTATCTGCTCGCACCGTGCGACCTTCAGGCCATCAAGGCGTGCGGCGTCACGTTCGCGGTAAGCCTGATCGAACGTGTGATCGAAGAGCAGGCGGGCGGCGATCCGGCCAAGGCCAAAGAAGCACGCAACGCCATCACCGCGCTGATCGGCACCGATCTTTCCAGAATTCGCCCGGGCTCCGAAGCGGCCGCGCGCCTGAAGGTCGAACTCGAGCGCCGCAATGCGTGGTCGCAATACATGGAAGTCGGCATCGGTCCCGATGCGGAAGTGTTCTCGAAGTCGCAGCCAATGTCGGCGGTGGGCTTCGGCGCGGACATCGGCTTGCATCCTGCATCCGTCTGGAACAACCCCGAACCCGAAATCGTGCTGGCTGTCTCCAGTGCGGGCACAGTCGTTGGTGCAACGCTCGGCAACGATGTGAATCTGCGCGACATCGAAGGGCGGTCTGCGCTGCTGCTCGGCAAGTGCAAGGACAACAACGGCTCGTGTGCAATCGGCCCGTTCGTGCGCCTCTTCGACGAACATTTCACGCTCGATACGGTGCGTCAGACAAGCGTCTCTTTGCGCGTCGAAGGTCGCGACGATAATTTCGTACTCCAAGGCATCAGCCACATGAGCGAAATCAGCCGAGATCCGCTCGATCTCGTCAACCAGACCTACGGCAAGCACCACCAGTACCCCGACGGCTTCATGCTGTTTCTTGGCACCATGTTCTCGCCGATCAAAGACCGCGATGCGCCCGGTGGCGGCTTCACGCATCACCTCGGCGACGTCGTCACGATCTCCGCGCCGCCACTCGGTGCGCTAGTCAACACGGTGCGTCTGTGTACGGAAATTGCACCGTGGACCTTTGGCGCTCGTGCGCTGTACCGCAATCTCGCCGCGCGCGGCCTGCTCGGGGCGCAATGAGTGTATCGCACGGATAACGCCTTTTCCCCGTCTGTGCGAGAATCACCTCTACACGAAGCGATGTAGGCGCATCTACAACCAGCCGGCCTTGTGCCGCGCAAGGACTCCTGATCGCATCGACTTCCATGAAACGCACTCCCGCGTTTCACGGAAAACGGGCGCCGGCAATCTCCGGCGTGCCCGTCTGTCTGCAAGGGGGTAGTGATGAAAGCTGCGTTTGTTTCAACTCTCGCCGTAGCCATTTCCTGCTCGATGCTGCCCGCGGCGTACGCCGACAGTGATGCGGGCACAACCAACAGTCAACTTGCCCACCAGGTGCGCGAAGCGGCCGCGCGTCAGGGCATATCCCTCTCTCACGTGTCCGTCTTTACGCAATCCGGTCAAGTGACGCTCGTCGGGTGGGTCCCAACGCGCGAACAGGTCGCGCTGGTGGAAAAATTCGCAATGAGTGTCGACGGCGTCACTGGCGTCAACAATCTGCTTTCCCGCGGACACTGAAATCGCACAGACGCTTCGCGTGATCGAATACCTGCGGCGGTATTCGCCTTGCTTCATTTCTTTTGCGTTACCGCCGGCTCCGTCACGCGGAGATTCTTCCTGGCAAGCTCCATTCTGATCCGAGGGAATAAAGTCCGTCATGCGAAAATTTTTCAGGCCTTTGATTCAGCAAGAAAATTTCTTGGCAAATCGATTCTTCCAAAGTCCGTCATAACACGCAAAACCAAGGAAACTCAAAAGCAACCGCGGAATATAGTCTGTCACGCCGGAGTGCACGGGGCTTAGCGTAGATCTGAAGGTATCCAGACCAGACTTCAGGCGCGACGTTAACTCCAAGATTCCGAGCGTCGGGGTGATGAGGTCGGTCCGATCGCCCGCAAAAATATCTGCAGGCGTGATCCAGCATTCGCAAGCGCATGTCCTCCCAAACCACGCTCAACGCTCACATGTTCGGGTAGTTCGGACCGCCGCCGCCCTCCGGCGTCACCCACACGATGTTTTGCGTCGGGTCCTTGATGTCGCACGTCTTGCAATGCACGCAATTCTGGGCATTGATCACGAGCCCTTCTTTGCCGTCGCTTTTCATCGCGAACTCATAGACGCCTGCGGGGCAGAATCTCGCCTCTGGCCCTGCGTATTTCGCGAGATTCACGTCGACCGGTACGGACGAGCTTCTCAGCGTCAGATGCACCGGCTGATTCTCTTCGTGGTTGGTGTTCGACAGAAAGACCGATGACAGACGGTCGAAGGTCAGCTTGCCATCAGGCTTCGGATAAACAATCGGCTTGCATTCAGCCGCGGTTTTCAAGGTCTCGTTATCCGGGTGCCGGTGATGCAGCGTCCATGGCACCCACCCGCCGAGCAACTTCTGTTCGAGCCCGACCATGAACGTTCCGGCGAGCAGTCCCTTGCTCATCCATTGCTTGAAGTTGCGCGCGCGGTGCAGTTCCTGCTTCAACCACGACTGATCGAACGCAACCGGATATTCGACTAGCACATCGCGCTGACGTTTTGATTGCAGCGCGTTGAATGCCGCCTCGGCTGCCATCATGCCGGTCGAAATGGCCGCGTGGCTACCTTTGATTCTCGACGCGTTCAGAAAGCCGGCTTCGCATCCAATCAGCGCGCCGCCAGGGAACACCAGTTTCGGCAACGACATCAGTCCGCCGGCGGCAATCGCCCGAGCCCCATACGACACCCGCCTACCGCCTTCGAGAAACTTGCGGATTGCCGGATGCGTCTTGTATCGCTGAAACTCCTCGAATGGCGACAGAAACGGATTGGTATAGCCGAGGCCCACGACGAAGCCGACCACCACCTGATTATTGTCCAGGTGGTAGAGGAAGGAGCCGCCATACGTATCGTTATCGAGTGGCCAGCCTGCCGTGTGAATCACCAGGCCGGGCTTGTGCATCGCCGGGTCGATCTCCCACAACTCCTTGATGCCCAGACCGTAGACCTGGGGGTCGGCGCTTTCGTGCAGCCTGAACCGCTCCATCAATTGACGGCCGAGATGTCCGCGCGCTCCTTCGGCGAACAACGTGTATTTCGCGTGCAGTTCCATCCCAAGCTGGAAAGCATCAGTCGGCTCGCCGTCCTTTCCCAGACCCATGTTGCCCGTTGCAACGCCGAGAACCTCTCCGCGCTCACCGTAGAGCACTTCGGCAGCGGGAAAACCCGCAAATATCTCGACGCCCAACTCTTCGGCGCGTGCTCCCAGCCAGCGTGTGACATTGCCGAGGCTGACGACATAATTACCGTGATTCTTGAAGTTATCCGGAAGCAGCCAGTTCGGAACTTGCCGCGCCCCTTTCTCGGACAGGAACAGAAAGCGGTCTTCTGTCACTTCGACATTCAACGGCGCGCCACGCTCCTTCCAATCGGGAATGAGTTCATTGAGCGCTCGCGGATCCATTACCGCACCGGAGAGCGTATGTGCGCCTACCTCGGAACCCTTTTCGAGAACACAGACGCTGATGTCGGCACCGTGCTGCGCGGCCATCTGCTTGAGCCGTATCGCCGCGGACAATCCAGCCGGACCGCCGCCAACGATGACGACGTCGTATTCCATGGATTCGCGTGGTCCAAATTTCTCGTTAAGGGTCTGTGTGTTCATGTGAAAGAGGCGTTTCATTGCAGGGCTTGCTGGCCGCTGGTGCGAATCGGGTCATCTTCTTCGCGAGCCGGTCGATACCGAGGGCGGCAGTGACCACATCTCGGGCACGGGCCATCGTAGAACCCCATAAATGCGACCTTCGCGACATAAAGGTTTCTTATGCTCCACACAATCACGGGTTGGTTTGCAGTCGAACTTTTATAGCGGTCGCAGGATCGCATACGGAGGGAAAGGGTATGCGAAACTCGACCAATAACGTCGACTTATGGGCTCTTCAGGCATTCGTCGCGGTCTGCGAAACGAAATCGATGACGGAAGCCGCGCGCGTACTGGGCGTGACTCAAAGCGCGGTCAGTCAACTCATCGCCAGCCTGGAACGCGAGCAAGGCGTGTCGCTGTTCGACCGTGACTTCCGGCCTGTGCGCCCCAACGCCGCGGGCAGGATTCTGTTCGAGCAGGCGGGCGCGCTGCTGGAACACGCGCAAGCGGTTGCGTTGAATGTACGGGCGGCGGCGAAGACCGGCGTCGCGAGCCTTCGGATCGGTTGCGTCGACTCTTATGCCGCCAGCGTGGGACCTCACCTCGTTCGACGCTTGTCTGAAAGGGCACAAGACTTCTCCATGTGGTCGGGTCTGACGCCCACGCTCAGCGAACAACTGGTGAACCGCGAACTCGATCTCGCCATCTGCACCGAGGCCACGCTTGATCCCAAACGGGTCGTACTTAGACCGCTCTTTTCGGAGTGCATGTTAGCGGTAGTCTCCAAAAACAGGCGCAATTCAGGATCACCGGTCGAGTTTCAGCAGATATTGCGCGACATGCCCTTGCTGCGCTACACGGCAAGGTCGGTAATAGGACAGCAGATCGAGCGATTCGTCACCCACATGAATTTCGATGCGCCGAGGCGCTATGAATTCGACGATACCGATCCGATTCTGAGTCTGGTCGCCGCAGGCTTCGGGTGTGCGATAACGTCCCCGCTCTGTTTGTGGCAGTCACGCGTTCATTTCAACGACATCAGTGTCGTCCCCTTGCCACAGACACGTCTCGGGCACAGACACTTCTATCTGCTCACGCGGCGCTCGGAGTGGTCCGACGTGGCGGAGGCGGTGACACGCGAATCGATCGCCATTGTTCGGGACGTGATCGAGCCTTCCTTGAGGGCGGTTCTGCCGAACTTGCCGGCTCGAATTTTTGATTCGTATGCAGCGAAGCTCGATGGCGCACATGCAGTGGGGTGAAGCGTCCTGAGCGCGGCGATCGCACGACGCCAGGCCGTTCGAAATCATAGCCAAGCGACAAACGCGCCGCTTGCCAGTCCACGACTCGATCAGGACGCTACCGCTCGTTGCGCGCCCGCATCCCAGCAATCGTCCGTTCTCGCCGACAAAACCTGCTTCTGAATTCTCTGCGTCGGCGTTTTCGAAAATCCTTCGACAATGGCAATGAACCGGGGAACCTGGAACCGCGCCATCCGTGTCTCGCACCAGGAGACGAACTCCGCATGGTCGAAGTTGGCGGCGTCGCATTTCAACTTCAGGAAAATCTTCAGATCTTCGTCCGAGAACTCATTGACCACGCCGATGAGTGCGCTTTCTTCCACATCGGGATGCGAGTTCACGACGTTCTCCACCTCCCATGCCGAGACGTTCTCGCCCCGTCTTCGCAAGCTATCCTTTTTCCGGCCAAGAAAGAACAGATAGCCCTCTTCGTCCTCACGCCCCAGATCGCCGGTATAGAGCCATCCATCGCGAATGGCTTCAGCGGTCTTTTCGTCGTTCCTGAAGTAGCCACGGGTCAACGTTCCGGGTTCCCGTTCGGCTACCCGTATTTCACCAATCTGGCCAGCGGGTAGCCGGCAACCTTTCTCATCGACTATTTCGACGTCGAAATAGTCGACCGCCCTGCCAATAGAACCCAGCTTGCCGTCGACATTGATCACGCTAAAGCTCGACGTCTCGGTCATACCATAGCCTTCTCTGACCGGCACGCCGAAACGCTGCTGAAACTCGCTCCACACGTTGACCGGCGCGCCGCCACCCCACGCCACTTTCAGTTGATGCTGTCTATCGGCTTGCGACAGCGGTTGCTTCAGCAGCAATTGCAGGACGCCGCCCACGAAGTGCAAATGAGTGGCCCGATACCGGGCAACCTCGTCCCAGAACTTCGACGCGCTGAACTTCGGCACGAACGCAAGCGTGATGGGTTGCATCAGCGCCATTACCAGCACTTCGCTGCCGAATACGTGGTAAATCGGGTCCCAGAAGTGAAGCACACTGCCCGGCGTAATCGAGCCAATCCAGGATGAACCGAGCGCGGCAGCGCGATACATCCGGTCGGTCATCTGGACACCCTTGGCCGGGCCAGTCGTACCGGATGTGTACAGAATGGCGCGCTGGTCCGAGTCGTCAGCCTGATACGGTGGTTCTTCAGAGTCCGGGTGCGAAGCCAGCGCTTCGAACGACGCCGGGTTCGCCGACCAGCGCGGACATTCTCCGCGCCATATCGTTCGCAGCGCAGGAGTAGCGCTCAGAATCGGTTCGAGGACCGCTGCGTACACGTCGTCAGCAATCATGAAGCGAGGGTCCGAATGCGTGACGACATGCTCGAGGCCGGCCCCTTTGAGGTGCGTATTCACCGGCACCTGAACCGCGCCCAGCTTCGCGAGCGCGAAAAACGTCAGCGCGTGATCGACATGATGGGCCAACATCACGGCGACCCGGTCGCCCGCCGCGACGCCGCATTCGGCGAGGCCATTGGCGAGCCGGTTGACCCGCTCGTTTAGCTGCGCATACGTCAATGCGAAATCGCCAGACTTGCAGAAGATATGCGCAGCGTTGTTCCGTGCGCATTCACGAAGCAAGCTAGGAATACTCTCTTCCGCCGACAAATAGTTCATTCGAGTTCCTGTTTCCAGCTATATAACGTCAGTCACCAGAGCCACTTGTGCGTATCGACGAACGTCCACCGCTCTACTCCGCTGCTGCGGTCGAAATAACGTTCGAGTTTGATATGGCCATTGAGCGTGCACACTCCGATATCGAAGAACGCGAAGACGGCCCGGCGCATTTCGTCCGACTGCTGAAATGGAAACGGCTCGAACGTATCGAACGTCACCTCTGCCGAGTCTTCGCCCGTGCTTTTCCACTGTGGTGCATTTTTGAACGCGCCCATCATCGTTGCGTACATTTGCGCGAGCGCAGCAGGGCGATTGCCTTCGACGCCGGAAAGCGCCTTCAGCGCCGGCGTGAATTGCACCGCGAGCAGCTTCATCGCCGACTCGACGATAAAGCAGGCTGCATTGATTCCGAACAACTGGATCACGGCTTCCACGACATGCTTGACGTAGTCCGATGCATAGTTCGCGCTGCCTTTCAGAACACGGGCTTCGGGCCACGCAATGGGGTCGAGTTTCGGCGCCTTCGACGCATCGAATTCGGGCGTCTTCTCGACATGCTGTACCTTGAAACGCTCTTCGGGTTTCAGGTCGTGATCGTATTCCAGGAAGTAGCCTTCGTCGTACGGGTGGCCTTCCGCGACGAACTTGGTCGCGACCCAACCCAACCGCGGACAGCCTAATAGCTCGCCGTTGCGCGGATGCCACGTGGATAGAATCGTCCGACGCACCGACGTCGGCACCGTAAGCGCCGAGATACCCGGGAACGATCCCCATGGCGGCAGATATCGTATCCACACCTTCCTCGGCGATTCCTCCATGTATTGCATGTTGATGCCGCCAATCGAATTGCTGAAATAGTGATATTTGGCGGCGGTCACTGCCGGGGTATCGCCCTTGATGCCCAACTTCTCAAGTGCCGCGAGAAAGCGGTCCGATTGTTCGGCCGTCATCAAGGTACGCCAGACATTGTTCAATGCCGCTTCACCCTTCTCCCGCAAAACGATCGCCGTGATACCGGAGACCATCGACCAGCCGAATGTCCCTGCCATATCGACACGCTGCTTGAGTTGAGCGAGGTCGTCTTCGTTATTCGCTTTCGATTGCATGTTGTTTCCTTGCCTGAATGTCCCGATGTTTCCAGGTTTTGCGGTAAAGCCGCGGCCGGCTGACTCCGCCGATTCACGACAGCGTCCATTCCTTGAAGCGTCGCGTCACGTCATCGAAATTCTTTGCCCACCACGCGTCGTCCATCAGCACACTGTTTTCGGATTGCAAATCCGGAATCCACTTCCGGCTGTCCGCGCTCATCAACGTGAGTGCTTTCTTGCTGCCAGGGGTGTTTCCGATGAGTTCCATGAAGGCCGCCTGGCGGTCGGGGCGCGCCGCGAACGCGAGGAATTTCGTGGCGGCGACCTTGTTCGGCGCGTTCTTGACGATAGCGAGATATTCGAAGCCATTGACCGTCTGGTCGAATGAAAAATCGACGGACTGGCCACTAGCCCTCGCCGGCCGCACACGCGATGCGTACGTATAGGTGAAATCCGCCTCGCCTGTCTGAAGCAGGGTCAGCGTCTGGGGAGTCTGATCGATCCACTTGACCACGTCGGGCTTGATCCGCTCCAGCGATTTGAATGCGCGGTCTATGTCAAGCGGATAAAGATGCTTCGGCGACACGCCATCGGCGAGCAGAGCCGCTTCAAATGTCTCGCTGGGACGATTCCGGAAGGTGCGTCGACCAGGAAACGCTTTCGTGTCGAAATACTCCTTGAAGTTCTTCGGGTGCTTGCCTGATGGATACTTCTTTGGGTCCCAGGCCACGCCGCCAACGAACACATACCAGGGCAGAAGATTGTTTCTGATATCGATGATCAGGTCGTTCCGGTCAAACATTGCCGCGTCGAGCGGCTCCCACAACCCGGCATTCGCGCCGGCAACACCGAGTGCACCGGGAGCATCGAAAACGTCCCACTGGACATTGTCGGTTTGCACCTGTGCACGGAGCTTGGCCATGTCGGGGGTGTCGACAATCGTCACCTGAATGCCCGTTTCTTTCGTGAACGGCTTGACCACCGACTCTTCGACTGCCTGCCGATAAGCGCCGCCCCAACTGACCAACGTCATCTGCTGATCCGCGGCGAACGCCCGCTTCGAATGAAACAACAATGGCGAGGTCGCGGCGGCTACTGCAATCCCCGCAACGCCCGATAGAAACTGCCGCCGTTCCGTATCCGGAGCGGGTTGAGTCGACTTCGACATGATTGGCCTCTCACACTTGGTGGTGCAACCTGATCAGCGAGGCGATGCGCCTACGAAAACCGCCTCGCTTGAGGGCGATTCCGGCTTGACGGCATACCGTCGAAATAGAGCCTACGCATGCAAAAAACCCGCGGCATCTTTCACGACAGAGTCTTATGCTTTGGATAAGTACTCTTGATGTACCGTTTTCTCCTTTCGGCAACCCTTCACGCGCCCGTCAGCCGAACCCGGTCATTCGCGATCCAAACCGGTGCGGGTCCATCCAATGTTCATTCGC
The DNA here is from genome assembly GCF_056619545.1 of Paraburkholderia sp. SSBN10T. Classification (NCBI taxonomy): domain Bacteria; kingdom Pseudomonadati; phylum Pseudomonadota; class Betaproteobacteria; order Burkholderiales; family Burkholderiaceae; genus Paraburkholderia; species Paraburkholderia sp. SSBN10T. The sequence goes on along the minus strand of NZ_JBWQQI010000009.1, from coordinate 115,089 downwards.
ATCCCTGACAGGCGCTTCTGCTAATAATCGAATCCGCTTATATTTCTGGCCCCCTGTTTTTGCCGCATCACACTTCGCTCACACCTTGCTCAAGAGGAAGCTGAACGTGAATACATATGATGTGGTGGTGATCGGGGCTGGCGTTATTGGTAGTTCAGTAGCGTTTCAGCTTGCGAAACTCGGTGCGAAAAACGTGCTCGTGCTCGATCGGGGTACGATTGGTGCCGGAACGACGTCGCAATCCTCGGGCATTCTGCGCACCCACTACTCGGTGAAGGAAAATGTTGAACTGGCACGCAAATCGTGGGACGTCTTCAACCATTTCGCGTCCTACCTGGGCGACGACGAAGCGTCGTGCGGGCTGGTCAAATGCGGATACATGATCGTCGCAGCCGAGGGCGACAAACTCGAACCGCTGCAGGCTTCGCTCGACCAGCAGAAAGAGCAAGGCATTCCGCTCGAATTGCTCGACACAAAGCAGGCTAAAGAGTTGCTGCCCATCGCACAGTTCGGCGATGCTGCGCTGATCGGCTACGAACCCGAGGCCGGTTTTGCCGACGCGTACCTGGTGGCCACCAGCTTCGCGCGCGCCGCCCGCCGCGGCGGCGTGACGATCCGCGAGAACGCATCGGTCAACAGGATTCTGATCGAGAACGGCAAGGTGGTTGGCGTATCCACCAGCATCGGCGACTTCAAGACATCGATGGTCATCAGCACACAGAACATCTGGACACCGGAACTCGCCGGCTGGACCGGCAAATCACTGCCGGTCATGCCCGAGCGCCATGCCGTGCTGGCGCTCGAATGCGATGCCGCGAAGTACACGTTCTCGATGCCGGTGTTCAAGGATCTGGCTTCTCCCGGCATGCTCTACTACCGCAGCTACGGCGGCAGTCAGATGCTGGTGAGCGAAGGCGTGGTTGGCGAAAAGCTCAACACGGCCGAAGTGGAGCAAGGCGATATCCCGATGGACTACGTCGTCGAAGTCGGCGCCCAGGTCGCCGAACGCTTCCCGGAATACGAAACCGCGGGGATCGCTTCGTCATGGACAGGCGTCTACGACGTGACGCCGGACTGGAACCCTGTGCTCGGCAAATTGCCCGGCATTGAAGGACTCGTGGTCGGCTATGGCTTCTCGGGCCACGGCTTCAAGCTCTCGCCGACTGTCGGACGCGTCCTCGCTCAGGAAGCACTCGGCTTGCCAACCGACGTATCGCTCAAGCCCTACTCCATCGAACGGTTTACGACAGGTGAACTGCTGACCGGCAAATACGGTCTCGGTGCGGTGTCCTGAGGTCGAGATCATGTCTTTGATCGATGTGCGTCCCATCGCATCGGTTCCTGAAGAACCCTGGCGCAACGGCGGCGGAACCACGCGCACCCTGGCGACGGGAAGCAATCAATGGCGAATCAGTCTGGCGGAGATCGAACGTGACGGCCCGTATTCACGGTTCGAAGGTATTGCGCGGATTTCACTGGTCCTTCGTGGCCGCGGTGTCATGCTGCGCGATAACCACGCAACCGTGCGGCTCAAGCCGTTTGAAGCAGTCGAATTCGACGGTGACGCTCAATGGAACGCGTCGCTGATCGATGGTCCGGTCACCGCGCTCAATGTGATGAGCAGCCGTGGCCGATATCGGGTAAGGGTGCGTGCGATCGTGGGCGCCACGAATGTCCCGCTGAACTGCGCCGCCGTCGTCGTGGCGCTCGATAGCGGCTGCACGTTTTCGGAGTCCGGTGCGCACCGCTCAGGCAACGTCGAGCGCGGACATGTGCTGGTCGTCAACGACGTTACGCGCCCCCTTCAACTGGCCCCCGCGAAAGCTGCCGCGCCTGGCGGCGAAGCGCCGAGACTGGCGTTTCTCGTGACCATCGAGCCGTCCGGTATCCGGATAAATGACTGAATCAACGAGGAAGATGAGATGAAAATTGTTACCGCGGTAAAGCGTGTGGTCGACTACAACGTCAAAGTCCGCGTGAAAGCCGATCAAAGCGGCGTGGATATCGGCAACGTCAAGATGTCGATGAATCCCTTCGACGAAATCGCCGTCGAAGCGGCCACGCGCCTGAAGGAAGCCGGCCAGGCGACCGAGGTAATCGCCGTGTCCTGCGGTCCGACGCAAAGCCAGGAAACGCTGCGCACCGCATTGGCGATTGGTGCGGACCGTGGCGTGCTGGTGGAAACGGACGCCGAGTTGCAGCCGCTCGCGGTTGCCAAGCTGCTCAAGGCGGTGGTCGAAAAAGAACAACCTCAACTGGTTATCCTCGGCAAGCAGGCTATCGACGGCGACGCGGGTCAGACCGGCCAGTTGCTCGCCGCACTGCTCGACTGGCCGCAAGCCACGTTTGCCAGCAATATCGAAATCGCTGACGGCGCCGCTACCGTCACGCGGGAAGTGGACGGCGGAGTGGAAGTCGTTTCGCTGCGCCTACCCGCAATCGTGACCACGGATCTGCGCCTGAACGAGCCACGCTACGTCACCTTGCCGAACATCATGAAGGCAAAGAAGAAGCCAATCGAAGTGGTCAAGCCTTCCGACTTCGGCGTTGACCCGGCGCCGCGTCTGAAGACACTGAAGGTCGCTGAACCTGCCGTGCGCAAGGCCGGCGTGATGGTGCCGGACGTCGCGGCGCTCGTCGAAAAATTGAAAACTGAAGCAAAGGTGATTTAAATGACGACGCTTGTTATTGCCGAACACGACAACGCTCAAATCAGAAGTTCGACGCTCCACACGATCGCCGCTGCGACGCAACTGTCGAATGGCGTCCATGTTCTCGTGGCCGGTAGCGACGCACAGACTGTGGCCGAGGCAGTCAGCAAGGTCGCCGGGGTGGACAAGGTCATCCTCGCCGATGCACCGCAATTTGCCGACGGCCTCGCCGAGAATATCGCTGCGCAGGTGTTGACGTTGGCCGGCAACTATACACATATCTTTTTCCCCGCCACTGCAGCCGGGAAGAATACGGCGCCGCGCGTCGCGGCGAAGCTCGACGCCTCGCAGATTTCCGACGTCATCGCCATCGAGTCGGCCGATACGTTCCAGCGCCCTGTCTATGCCGGCAACGCGATCGCCACGGTGCAGTCGTTCGATCCGGTCAAAGTCGCGACCATTCGCACGACGGCGTTCGATGCGGCCCGCACTGAAGGCGGCAGCGCGGCGATCGAAACCGTGCCGTCGGTCGCGGATTCCGGCCTCTCGACATTTATCCGTCGTGAAGTCGCCATGAGTGACCGGCCTGAGCTCACAGCGGCGCGTGTCGTCGTATCGGGTGGTCGGGGACTCGGCAGCAAGGAGAACTTTGCGCTGCTCGACCCGCTAGCTCAGAAGCTGGGTGCGGCGGTCGGCGCCTCTCGCGCGGCAGTCGATTCCGGCTATGCGCCCAACGACTGGCAAGTGGGCCAGACCGGAAAAATCGTCGCCCCGGAACTGTATGTCGCTGTGGGTATCTCGGGCGCGATCCAGCATCTGGCCGGGATGAAAGACTCCAAGGTGATCGTCGCGATCAATAAAGACGCTGATGCGCCTATCTTTAGCGTCGCCGATTACGGTCTGGTAGGCGATCTGTTCGAGGCGGTGCCGACACTGACTCAATCGTTGTAAGCGGTAGAGCGTTGCATGCGGCCATCGCGCCGCATTGCCTTTGCGCACAGTAATAAAAAAGGCACGTCGCATTCGACGTGCCTCGCTCGTGTGGAATAGCCAGCTCGATCAATCAGGCAGCGCGCGCATGGTCTCGACAGCAGTCGTGACCATGCGTTCCACCACCGGTCCGATCTGGCTCGCCAGATCCGGCCGATAAGCAAACGGCGCCGTTTCGTTCATATAGGTCGATTGACACATCTCAAGTTGGATCGCATGAATGCCCTGTTCGGGGCGTCCATATTCCCGCGTGATGTATCCACCTTTGAATCGCCCGTTCGCCACCCACGTGAATGACTGACCTTCGAGCGTCTGCGTAACGGCATCCAGGATACGGGCGTCACAGCTCTTGCCGGAGTTCGTACCAAGGTTCAGATCCGGTAGCTTTCCGTCGAACAGGCGAGGCAGTACGCTGGCAATCGAATGCGCTTCCCATAGCAGGACAGCGCCGAATTGGGCCTTCAGGCGCTCAAGCTCTTCACGCAGCTTCGTATGGTAAGGAGTCCAGTACGCCTTCATCCGGGCCGTCAGTTCCTGTTCGTCCGGGCCTGTGCCGTTGCGGTATAGAGGCTCGCCGCGAAAGGTTTCTCCAGGGCAAAGGCCGGTTGTCGTCTGTCCGGGATAAAGGCTCTCCCCACTCACTGGACGATTGAGGTCGATGACGTAGCGGGAGTATCGGGCACCGAGAACCGACGCGCCCGACATTCTGGCGAAGTCGTACAGCTTGTCCAGATGCCAGTCCGTGTCGGCGACTTGCGAGGCGACTTCGGTGAGCTGGCTTCGGACCGGTTCCGGAATCTCCGTACCCAGATGCGGAATCGAAATCAGCAAGGGCAGCTTGCCCTCGTGAAATCGGAAAACAGGTTCAATCACAGTCTTATCTCCGTAGTTTCGGCGGTCGATGCATAAATTCGCCCGCACACGAATCCCGCGTGCTCGCAACGTAACTCGCGTCGAGTAAACCGATGTCGGGACAGCCGAGAAGGCGCAAGCAGATCTCGAGTTCTTTTTTCAGCATCACAAGCACATCGTCTACCCCACGCGAACCCGAAGCGGCGAGCCCATAGAGCGGTGCACGTCCCAGCAGCACTCCGTCGGCGCCGAGCGCCACGGCCTTTGCAATATCGCTCCCACGGCGTACACCACCGTCAATCAGCACGATGAATTCGTGCGAAGTGGCAGATACCGTGTCGGCCAGAATTTCAAGCGCGCCAGGTGCGCCATCCAGTTGACGGCCACCATGGTTGGAAAGAACGATGCCGTCGACGTCATGCCGTGCAGCCTTGACGGCGTCGGCGACCGTTTGTATCCCTTTGACGAGTAGCTTGCCCGGCCAGTGCCGGCGGACCCAGGCAAGATCGCTCCAGCCCAGCGACATATCCATTTGCCGGCTCAGCGCTGCAGCCTGCGCCTCGATCCCCGGACCGATCCGGGCACTGCGCGCAAGATTGACGAGTTCGGGAACGCCATGCACGCCGACCATTGCAGTCCAGCGCGGATGGGTAGCAATGTCCCATAGCAGTCTTGGCGTCCACCGGAGAGGAAGCGTGAAACCTGTCCTCGCGTAGTGATCGCGTTGACCGGTTACGGGCGTATCAACTGTTAGCAGAAGGGTCGAAAAACCAGACGCTCTTGCGCGTGCCATCATGTCTTCCGCAATTCGCCTGTCCTGCTGGACGTAGAGTTGCAGCCAGAGATCGCCGTCCGATGCCTTGCGGACGTTTTCAAGGAGGCTGGTCGATGCCGTGGAGAGAACAAACGGCAGACCTGCCGCGCACGCGGAACGAGCGAGCGTCTCTTCCGCCTCGCGGCGGTAAAGTCCGTTCAAACCCGTCGGGCCGACCACCGCCGGCCACGCCGCGTTGGCATCGGCCAGCGTCACCCCGGTGTTGACCTGAGTGACGTCGATCAACACACGCGGCGCAAACGTGACTCGCTCGAAAGCGAGCCGGTTGCGTCGCATAGTGATTTCATCTTCTGCTCCCCCCTCCAGATAACTGAAAGCGAAATCGGGCAGGAATCGCTGCGTGGCCGAACGATAGTCAGCGATGCAGGAAAATACCATCAGGCGCCCTGAATCGCAGTCGCTTGTTTCGGCAGCACGCGGCCGGGGTTCATTGTGTCGTTCGGGTCGAGCAGTTGCTTGAATTCCCGCATCAGCGCCACTTCGTCAGCATCTTTATAGATACCCATCTCCGACACATGCAGCGAGCCGATGCCATGCTCCGCGCTAAACGTGCCCCCCATGCCGGCTGCGATGTCATAGAGCAGATGGCTTAGTTTCAGTTGAACGCCGGCCTTGTCCTCGACGCCAGCCCAGTATTCGTGCGTGAACATGGCGATGTAGTGAAGATTCCCGTCGCCCATGTGTCCCACCACGACAGGCACAGCCGCCGGGTAGTGTTCCGCCAGCGCCTGCCCCGCGAGTTCGGTGAAGTCCGGAATCCGGTACGTGGGTACAGCGATGTCATGCGTGAGCCCCATCCCCTCGCGGCCGTTCGCCTCGGTAACGTGATGCCGGATGCCCCAAAGCTCGGCGCGTTGCTGTTCATTCGACGCAATCAGCGCGTCCTGCACGACGCCATTGCTGATTGACTCGCCCAGCGCTTCCGTCAACCGGTCTGCCAGCGACTCGCTCGTACCCGTTGCGGCGGCGAGTTCGACGAGCACCGCCCACTTCGGCGTCTTCTGAAACGGATTCCTTGCGTTTTCAGCATGCCGCAGCGAAATGTCGAATTCGCTTTGCGAGATCAGTTCGAGTCCGACGAGTTCGCCGGGGAACGCTGCCTGGAGCTTGAGGCCTTCATCGACCGCGGCGGACACGGTGTCCACACCCAGCATCGCAGTCGCGATGGCACGCGGCCGTGGAAACAGCTTCAGGGTGGCCGCCGTCACCACACCAAGCGTTCCTTCCGAGCCGATGAAGAGGTTCTTCAAATCGTACCCGCTGTTATTTTTTCTCAACGAACGCAGACCGTTCCAGATACGACCATCCGCCAGCACGACCTCGATACCGAGAATCAGGTCACGCGTATTGCCGAAGCGCAGCACGTTCGTGCCGCCTGCGTTCGTTGCGATGTTTCCGCCGATCTGGCAGGAGCCTTCTGCACCCAGCGTCAGCGGGAACAAGCGATCGACTTCGAGCGCGGCAGCCTGGATGTCGGCGAGCACGCAGCCGGCTTCGACCGTCATCGAATTATTGCGCGGGTTCAGTTCGATGATGCGGTTCATCTTGCGCATGTTCAGCAGCACGCTCTGGCCGCTGTGGTCCGGCACGGAGCCGCCGCAGACGCTGGTGTTGCCGCCCTGCGGAAACACCTTGATGGCGTTGTCGTTACAGAAAGCGAGCACCTTCGACACCTGCTCCGTCGTACGCGGAAACACAACGCAGGCAGCCGTCCCGGAATGACGCTTGCGCCAGTCGACCAGATACGGCCCCATGTCGGACGGAGCGTCGATCACGTTGGCGTTCCCCACCAACTCCATCATTGCGGCAACGAGAGTATTTGAATTCATATCGGTATTATTTTTTCAGAACCGCGCTGTCGCGAGCCGACCAGCGGACGGTAAGCGGACGACCCAACGGCGAACGTTCGGCTGCACGCGCGGAGATGGTCTTGACCAGAAGCGATGGTCCACCGGTAGTCGTCATTTCGAAGCGGGTCATGCCGCCCACGAACGAAATCTGGGAGATGACGCCGGTGCATTCGTTCATGTCGTCGCCGCCCGAGACTGCGGGCTCATTCTCTTCGAGCACCGAAATCTTCTCCGGGCGCACCAGCACCTTCACCTTCGAACCAATCACATGCCCTTCCGTGCTGCGGACCTTCAGCAACCAGTTGCCGTTGACAGCAACCGTGTTTTCCGTCGCGACAACGCCTTCGAGCAGATTGGATTCTCCGACGAAGTCCGCGACGAATTCACTGGTCGGTTCGAAGTAAAGCTCATCCGGCGTGCCGAGCTGTGCGATGCGTCCGCCGTTCATCAGACATACGCGGTCGGAGAGATTCAAAGCCTCTTCCTGATCGTGCGTCACGTAAACCAGCGTTGTACCCAGATCGCGGTGCAGACGCTTGATCTCGCCTTGAAGCTGGTCACGTAGCTTCTTGTCGAGCGCGCCGAGCGGCTCGTCCATCAGAATCACCGAAGGCGAATACACGATACAGCGTGCAATGCCAACGCGCTGTTGCTGGCCGCCGGACATCTCGCGTGGCTTGCGATTTTCAAAACCAGTCAGCCCAACGCGTTCCAGTGCGTTGCGAACACGCTGCTGGATCTCCGACTTGGCCATGCCGCGAATGCGCAACGGGAAAGCGACGTTGTCGAACACATTCAGATGCGGCAGCAACGCATAGTTCTGAAAAACCATGCCCAGACCGCGTTCACGCGGCGGGACCGTCGACACGTCCTTGCCGTCCAGCAGGATGCTCCCCGTGGAAGGGGCGACCGCGCCCGCGATGATATTGAGGATGGTGCTTTTTCCCGATCCGCTCGGCCCCAGCAGGCTCAGAAATTCGCCTTTGCGAACAGCGAAATCAGTGGTGTGCAACGCTACCGAACTGCCATAGCTCTTGCTGATTCCCTGAAACACGATCATGTTGTCCCCGGTGTTGATTGAGGTCGACATGGTGTTCAGATCTCCGTTGATCGATGGGTTCGTCCGGGCCGAAGGCCGCCCATTTTTCTCGAGCAGTACATGTGACATGCTTTTCTCCGACCTCAATGTGACGATTCAGCTGCTGCTGGCTGCAAAAAAACCGAAATGCAGCAAAACACGAGTGAGAGCACCGTCAGCAGTGCCGATACGGTGGCAATGACGGGTGTGATATCCCACTGAATACTGCTGTACATCTTGACTGGCAACGTGGTCGTCGTCGGGCTCGTGAGAAACCACGCGATCACGACTTCGTCGAAAGACACGAGAAAAGCGAACAACGCTCCCGCGAAAATCGACGGCCGCAATTGCGGCAAGACCGCCTTGAAAAACACCGTTCGGCGATTGGCGCCCATGATGGTCGTCGCGAACTCCAGTGCTGGATCCAGCTTTTTGACACCGGCCATCACCGTCATCATCATGAACGGCGTGACGTACGCAACGTGACTCGCGACCAGGCCCGCTGTTGTGCCCACCAGATGCAGCCGCGACAGATAAAGGTACAGGCCAAGCGAAATGACGATGACAGGTACGAGAATCGGACTCATCAGCAGCAGCATCACCCACCGCTTTCCCGGAAATTCGAACCGCACGAGGCCGTACGATGCCGGCACGCCGATCAGAATCGAGATCACCATCGTCAAGCTGGCCACCTTGAGACTTTGCAGGATCGGCCCTACCCATGAGGACGAGCTGAATAGCTGCTCATACAACTCGAGGGACCATACGCGCGGTGGAAACGTCAATTCGCCGCTGCCCCCGAACGAGATCGGAATCACAATCAAGGTCGGCACGAGGATGAAGGCATACACCGAAAACGCTATTACATTGCGCAGGCTTACGTAGCGCCGCTCCAGCTTGTCGACAACGACGCCAGGCGCTTCGGCTACCGGGATAGCCATATCAATCGACGTTGTCATGCCATCACCCTTTTCTTCGCGTCGCGTCGCTGGAAGTGGTCCGCGCCCATTGCTGCGAGCGTGACGATTGCGAGCAGAATCACACCGATTGCGGAAGCCATGTTCCAGTCCATCGTTTCCCGGGTATAGAAGTCCACGAGATTGGACATCATTGCGTCCTTACGCCCCCCCAACAGCGCCGGGATCACGAAAAATCCCATGGACATCACCGTGGTGCTCAGCGTTGCGGCAGCAATTCCCGGAAGGCTCAATGGCAGCGTAATGCGGAAGAAGATACGCGGCGGCTTGGCACCCATGATTTCGGAAGCCCGATACAGTGACTTGTCAATTGACAGAAGGCTCGCAAGAATGGGAAACACAATGAAGGGAATCAGGTAGTTGGTCATCCCCACCATCACGCCAAACCGGTTAAACAGCAGAGGCAGTTGCACCCGCGTATGAAGCATGGCTGTGAGCATGTGGTTCACAAGGCCGTCCCGCCCCAGCAAGATCGTGAAGGCGTAGCTCTTTACAAGAATGCTGGTCCAGAATGGTACGAGTACCAGCACCATGTATATGGCCCTCTTACGCGGAGTTTGTTTGGCGAGATGCATGGCGATGGGATAACCCAGCAGCAGGCTAGCCACGGATGCTGTGATGCTGATCTGGAACGTCGACCACAACGTCCGAAGGAACAGTTCGCTTCCCAACAGTCGCTGATACGCAGACAAGGAGGGGCCATTCCCAATCCAGAAACTCGTATAGACGACGTAGGCGAGCGGAACGAACAATACGAAAAACAGGAATACCGTGGCTGGCCCTACGTACAGCAGTCCGTCAACACGTGATTTCATAACCCCTCCTTAGACAACGCTGCCGATGCATCCCGCCCACATCGGGAACCGGGCACAATTAGCCGAGCACCCACTCCTTGAATCGCAAGGTCAAGTCGTCGTAGTGGTCGGCCCACCATGCATCGTTGCTAATCACGTTCATCTTGTTGAATGGATCAGACATCCATTTACGGACTTCGGGCTTCACCATCTGCATGGCACTGCGACTCGCAGGAGTGTTGCCAAGCGCATTCATCAGGGCAGCCTGCCGATCCGGACGAAGGGCGAATTGCACGAACTTCATCGCATTCGCCTTATTGGGCGAGTTCTTGAGAACCACCAGGTACTCAAGTCCAATCAGATTCTGCTTGAACGAGAAGTTGATTGGCTTGTTTGCTTCCTGAGCCGCCTTCACGCGCGTCGAATAGGTGTAGCTGAAGTCAACCTGACCGGTCTCAACGAGCGTGACGGTTTGTGGCGTCTGGTCTACCCAGTTGCCGACAGACGGCTTGATACGGTCGAGCGCCTTAAACGCACGTTCGACGTCAAGGGGGTACAGCTTGTCCGGAGCGACTCCATCGGCAAGCAACGCGATTTCAAGTGTCTCACTCGCCCGGTTACGCAGCGTCCTCTGGCCGGGAAACTTTTTAACGTCAAAATAATCGGCAAAGGTCTGTGGATGCTTGCCGTCGGGAAATTTGCTGTCGTCCCAGCAAATGCCGCCTGTGAACCCATACAGGGGGACCGCATATTTTGTCATTGGGGCGATCAGGTCGCTGCGGTTGAACAGGGCTGGGTCAAGGGGTTCCCAGTAATCATTCTTCGCACCGGTCATCGCCATTGGGCCGACGGCGTCGAATACGTCCCACTGGACATTATTCGTCATCACCTGAGCCTTCACTTTCGCGAGGTCCGGGGTATCGACGAGAGTCACATGGACGCCAAACTCTTTTTCAAAAGGCTTCGCAAGTGCTTCTTCGACGCCTGCATGATAGTTTCCGCCCCAACTTACAACCGTCAGATTGCTAGCTGCCATCGCCTTGCGCGAGGTAATGACCATCGGCGCCGCAATCGCGGTCGAAAGCAGGGTGGTACCCGCCGCCTGCAAAAACCGGCGGCGGGGCATGATGATTTTCGAATCAGCTGACATGGCGCTGTCCCCTTATAGGATGATTGATCTACTCGGATTCACGCGCCACGATGGGCGCGATGACGGTCGCCAGACGACGCCTTAGCGCATCGGACGCACTCAACATGGGCGGCAGCACGTCGCCGAAGTCATACCCTTGCAACGCGAGCGCAGCCTTGATGGGGGCCGGGTTCGGCTCCGCGAAAATGGCGTCGATCATGGGTCGCAGCGTCGCATGCAGCGCCACGGCTTCGTGGAGTTTTCCACTGGAAGCAAGCGATAGCACCTTGGCCCATTGCTTCGGAATCAGGTTTGAACTCGAGATGATCCCGCCGACCGCGCCCATTGCGACATGCAGCGGCAACACATCCTCTTCGCCGCTCAGGATGGCGATTTTCGATGCGGCCAGTTCGGCTGCGCGCATCTGCTGCGCGAGGTCCGGATTACAGGCCTTGATGCCGACGACGCGGGTCAGTTCGGCCAGTCGCGCCACCGTCTCGTAGTGCAGCGAAACACCGGTACGGTATGGAATTTCATAGAGAATGATGTCGGCGTCGACTTCATCGGCAAACTTCTTGTAGTAGTCGACAATGCCGTCCTGCGTGGGACGGAAATAGTACGGCGTGACGACCATCAGGGCCTTTGCTCCAGCGGCGACGAAAGCCTTGGCGTTGTCCACTGCGTCGCCAAGACCCGGCGACAGGATGCCCGGCACCACATGAAACTTGTCCGCGCCCGCCTCGATCGAGGTCTCAACCACGCGCAGGCGCTCTTTTGCCGAGAGCGAAGTGTATTCGCCGGTCCCGCCTAACGGCACGACACCGTCGGCCCCGGCCGACGCCAAACGCTGAATGTGCTGATACAACGGTGCTGGCTGGAACCGCCCCTCCTTGTCCAGCGAGGTAGGCACTGCGGTCAGAATGCCCGCGTATTTGTGTTTCGTGCTCATCTGTACACCCTTGTCTGATGAAAATTCGCTGCGTCACCGCTGATCACCGAACTGCGCATAGTTGGCACGATAGAAAGACAAAAACAAGGGTGCGGCACCATCACAGGTCGTTACCATCTTCATAAGACGCCGTTATCTAATCGCTTCCCATGCCCGCGCGAATGATTCTGTCATTGGGACAAACCCTTGTCCGGCCGCCCGCCTTGGGTATTTGGGAGGCTCGGCGGATGTGTGGCTTGCGCAGCACGAGCACTGTGACAGAGCAGCCAGGCGCGAACCACCTGAATTCGAGTAGCACAGGGGAAAGCCGCAACGGAAGGGATTTGAAGGGCTAGGCGTGAAGCTTGGCCCGGAAGCGCTGCCTGTTGCAATCTTCCGCTTGAAGGCGCCTGGCAAAATGGGCATTCCCTGTCGCCAGGCGCTGTGACGCGTTTGAAGAAGGCGAAGCGCCTATGCGCCGAACTGCCAGTCGCGCGTCGGCAGGTAAGTTTCCTTGACCGTTCGCGGCGATGCCCAACGCAACAGATTCAGATACGAGCCCGCCTTGTCGTTGGTCCCGCTTGCGCGGCCGCCGCCGAACGGCTGCTGACCGATCATTGCGCCGGTCGGCTTGTCGTTCAGATAAAGGTTGCCGGCTGCGTTGACGAGCGCGGCCTCCGCCTGGTGCAGCGCAAAACGGTCGGTGCAGAAGATCGAACCGGTCAGCGCGTATGGGCTTGTCGCGTCGATCAGTTCGAGGGTCTCCGGCCACGCGCCGTCTTCGTACACGAACAGCGAGAGGATCGGACCAAACAGTTCTTCGGTCATCAGTGCATGCTGCGGATCGGACACCTGAAGCACGGTCGGCTCGACGAAGTAGCCCGGCTCGGACCACGTTTTACCGCCGGACACCACCTCGACCGCCGTGTCTTCCTTCGCTGCCGAAAGAACGCGGCTGAGCTTCTGATGGGAAGCCTGCGAGATCACCGCTCCCATGAACGTGCTGAAATCCGCGACATCGCCAACCTTCAGTTGCGCGAGGCGCTCACGCAATTCCTGCTCGACCGCGCCCCACAAGCTCTTCGGAATATAGGCGCGCGATGCCGCACTGCACTTCTGACCTTGATAACCAAAGGCGCCGCGAATCAATGCAATGGCGACTTCAGAAGCATTCGCGGAGGGGTGCGCCAGAACGAAGTCCTTGCCGCCGGTCTCGCCGACCAGACGCGGAATGGTCCGGAACGAATCGACCTTCGACGCGACGCCCTTCCACAGCGACTGGAACACCGCCGACGAGCCCGTGAAGTGAATACCCGCGAGATCGCGTGACGACAGTGCAACGCGCGTCGTCAGTTCAGCGTCACCCGGTACAAAATTGATCACTCCTGGCGGCAAGCCGGCTTCCTCGAGTGCTTCGAAGAAGATGTAGTTGGCCAGCGCCGACTTTTCAGACGGCTTCCACATCACGGTGTTGCCCATGATTGCAGGCGCGGTCGTCAAGTTTGCGCCGATCGCGGTGAAGTTGAACGGCGACACGGCATAGACGAAGCCCTCCAGAGGACGCCAATCGATGCGGTTCGCCGCGCTCGCCACCGACATGGGCTGCTCCGCGTACACGCGTTGCGCGTTATAAGCGTTGAAGCGCAGGAAATCGATCAGCTCGCAGGCGCTATCCGGCTCGGCCTCTTCGACCGTCTTGCTCTGACCGAGCATGGTCGCGGCGTTGATCTTCATCCGCGAACGCGTCGCGACGATTTCCGCGGCACGGTGCAGAATGGTCGCGCGGCTCGCGTGGGTCAGATTCGCCCAGTCGCGCGCAACGGCTTTCGAACTGGCAATCGCTTCGTTTATCTGTGCTTCGGTAGGGCGGTGAATGCGTGCAAGCAGCCGTTGGTGGTCATGCGGCGCGCGCACTTCCACGACGTCGTTCGAGAAATAGCGCTTACCGCCAATCACCGTCGGGATTTCGACGACGTCACGTTGTTCGAGTGCTTTGGTCAGCTCATTGGCAGCCGACGTTCCGCGGCCGAAATGCACTTCCGGCTCATTAGCCGGCAACGGGAATTGTGGACCTGAAATCACGCCTACTCCTTAAGAAAAGCCGTTAATTGAACCGACATCAGCGTGCACCCTGGCGTCGAAGGCAAGCTTTCGCGCGCTTCGCCGCTGCTTTGCTGCGACGGTTGACTGCAGTTTCGAGAGTAGTCGCGGCAAAAAGAGCGGGCGCTTGTTAAACCGGCGGTTATGAATTGAATCTGACGCAGTTATGGAAAACGCAGGCCCGGCGCGCGGCAAGGCACGCCGGAAACGTGCCGTCTTCAGGTCCGGGACTCCGTGCTAATCCGCTTCCGGCAGGCAAACGTCTTCGGGCTTCAGCGATAACGCCTGGGCGATATCGCGCGAAACCTGCCGTTCGTAGGCACGCCGCAGCAGGTCGTATAGATCGGAAGGAAGATGGCCGAGTTCGTTTTCCCGGAAAGCGAGAAAGAACGAGCGGCTGAGCCCGGCGTGCGACCGGCCATGCCGCGAAAAAGCCGACAACGGCACAACCCGCAGATCAGGTATGTAATGTCGCGACTGCCACACGCACAGCGGCGTGGTGATCGCGAAGCCGAGTCCGGCGGCGACGAGGCTAAGCATCGGGTCGGTCGCATCGAATTCACAGGTGCGTTCAACGCTTTCCGAATGCGCGGCCAGATAGGCATCGACGTGTTGCCCGATCACCGATCGCGCGCTGTAACGGATGAGCTGAAGATGCCGGCTCAGGTCCGCCAGCGTCGTCAGGCGGTCGACCTCGAAACTCTTCGGCAAAACCACGAAGTAGGGCTCGGAGAACAGTTTTTGGCGGCGGATACCGGGCGCTTGCGCGAGACCTGTGGTCGTCACCGCCATGTCGAGCTGACGCGCCTCGAGCTGGCCGTCCAGCGTAGGCGTGATGCCCGACCACAGGCGAATCTGGTGCGACGTGCCGGCCAGCGCCTTGATGATGATCGGTCCAATCGTGGCCGCAAACGAATCCACACACCCCAACCGGACGACCACGCGCTTCGCTCTCGTCACGTTGCGCACGCTCTCGACCATCTGGTCCGCGCCCTGCAAAAGCACGGTGGCATGCTCGAAAAGCCGCTGTCCCGCGGCGGTGGGCCGGGCGGGCCGGGTAGCGCGGTCGAGCAGCGTGGTATCGAGAATGGTCTCCAGCGCCTTGATGCGCTGCGAGACGCCGGCCTGCGAGATGGCGAGCCGGCTCGCCGCGTCCGAGATCGAACCGGCCTCGACCACGGCGACCCAACTGGCTAGCAGGTCCCAGTCAGGATACTGTTCGGGCGCGCTCTCTTTCATGGTCGGCGATGGATTGGCAACAGAGTCCGATTATATTGCCGCCGGGGCAATGCGACCGCTTCGGTGTGCTTCTGGTCCTAGGCACGCCCATCGGGTTCGGAGGCGGCATGGACGGCCTGCCGGTTCCGCGGCAGCTTCTTCAGGACTGCCTCGAGCGCATCGAGCATCGTAGCCGGTGCAGCATCATGCCCCGACTCGCTGTCCGGCGGCATCGCGCTTCGCTGCTCGCAATCCTTACGCCAGCGGCCCGCTACTTCGACCTCGATTGCGTGAACGCCGCTCGCCGGCAGACCGTAATGTTGCGCGGCGAATACGTCGGCAAGCTTGCCGTTGACTACCCATGACCGGCTGAATGCCTGAACCGACTCGGTAATCGCGGCGACCAGACGCCTGTCGCAAGCCGCGCCGCGATTAGTGCCGATGTTGCAGTCCGCGGCACCCGGCTGTTCGCGATACGGAGAGAGCCACGAACTGGCGTGCGAGACGAGAAGCAGGACATTCTCATGCATGGCGGACAGTCGCAGCGCTTCTTTGGCAACCGCCGCGTGGAACGGTTTCCAGCAAGCTTCGACACGCTCGCTCACCTCTGCTTCGGAGGGCTCTTGCCCTTCCGGATACAACGCTTCGCCTCTGGATGTATGTGTCCTGCACAGTCCCACGCGATTGAGCCGGGGCGATAACGGCCTGTTATCGAGCGCGACGTTGAAGTCGATGACGCAAGGATGGTAGCGGGCGGAGACGCACGTCACGCCCATTTTCATCGCGGCCGATTGCAGCAGCGCTCCAAAGGGATCAGCCAGGCGGCCCTCCACGGGGACCCACGCGGGGTTGGACAGCAACTGCGCCGGCACGGACGTTCCAGTATGTGGAGTCACGACCAGCACTGGCGAATCGCCTGGGGAAATCTGGCCGTACGGCAGGTTCTGCATGTGAATACCCTCGGGTTCGCAACGACACGCCTTTGCTCGCGCGTGACCGGACGTGACGCGATACCTGCGACGTTAATCGAACAGAATCCCGGAGTTTTCTTCTTAAGCCCCGGTTTATCTGTTCATAAGCGGCGCTTACGAAAATTGGGCACGGCGACCGCCGATGCCGTGCCGCACCTCTTTTGATGTGTGGCCAGCGCGTCACTCCGCGCGCCCGTCGCGCCCCTTCACCCGAGTCGGTGCGGATGCCCTTAGAATTTGTGCCGCATCCCAACGATTGCGAGCACCTGATTCTGCGTCGTCGACGCGGACAGGAAGTTGATATTGGCTACAGCACGCGCGCCCGTCGAGTCCGTGCCGGAAGCGTGCTGGAAAACGCCGTCGACGTAGACATCGGTGCGCTTCGACAGGAAGTAGTCGACCCCGAGCACGCCCTGCTGGTATTGGGCGTCGTTGACGCCGTAGCCTTTGGTGTAGTCATAGGCAGCACCGGCAAGAAAAACCGGCGTGATCTGATACTTGAAGTTGACTTCGACATTGTGAAACTTCGCGTCGCCACCCGAACCCGTTGCCGACAAGCCAGCCAGGGCGCCGATATCCTTGAACTGCGTGTTGCTATAGGTTGCGCCGAACGTCGCCGCGCCGAACGTGTAGGCACCGCCGGCCGTAAAGATCGCCTGGGTTTTCGCCGATGCGTAGCCCGAGTACACGCGGCTCGCCGTCATGTTGGACGCCGTCGTGCTGGAGGTCGAGTTATTGCCGAAATATGAGAAGTTGGGGTCTCTGGCATCAACGTACGCAACAGCCAGCGCGAACGGTCCGTTCGTATAGCCCGCACCCAGCGACCAGATCTGATTGCGGCTGAACTGGCCTGCGACACCACCCAAACTGTACATGCCGCCGAACGAGAAGCCGCTATAGTTCAGACTTTTGAATTTGATCGCGTTGTTGACCCGGTTCGTGTTGTTCATGTTGTCGAGATCGCCCGGATGCGCGCCATAGTACGGCGACCACTGATCGGCCACTTCGAATACACCGGTGAAATCGGCAATCGAATCGTACTGGCGACCCGCGGTGACCGTACCCATACGGGTCGAAGACAAACCCACGTAGGCTTGACGTCCGAACTCGTCACCGCCCTGCCCCAGCTTTCCGGTCGCCACGCTAAAGCCGTTCTCCAGAACGAACAATGTCTTCAGGCCATTGCCCAGATCTTCCGTGCCACGCAGTCCCCAACGACTGCCCTGGATGTTTCCGCTGCTCATCTGGTACTGGCTGTGACCGCCGGCATTATTCGAGTAAGCGATGCCAACATCGATGAGACCGTACAAGGTCACGCTGCTTTGCGCGTGCGCGACAACTGAGAAACCGCTAAGCGAAGCTAGCAGGAAAACTGACTTTTTCATTGGTATCTAACCGTGTTGAAGGTTGCAGAGACGCCGCGCGCAAGCCCCGAGCGGGAGCGCCGTTCCTACGTCATATGACGAAACGACCAGGTGTTAAGACAGCAACCAGATTAGAGGGCCCAAAATTCTGCCGTGAGTTGAATTCCCTTTTATTATGTTTTGCAGAAAGTCTGCTAATGGCGGACGGCGGCCCCGTTCCCCGCCGGCGCTCAGGGGAGCACTGGGATCACCAACACTCAACCGCTGGGTAGCCCGACCTAACGCCGGTGGCTCAGCCCGCCGAGACGACCAACCAGCGATGCCTCACGGCTAGAACGCCGACGTGATGCCCGGGTGTCGGCGGGGCCGCTGGGATATCAGATCCCATTAAAATGCGTTATTCATTTGCAATAATCCAAACAAAGTCTGTGATTATGCAGCGAATGTCTGGTAGATTACATAAAGCGACCCTATCCATAACAAAAGCAGTTTCTATTGCCTACTTTGCCTTCTCGGACCGTCGGAAAATTAACTGTGCGAACGAATAGGAGGGTGGAACGTGAAACGACTCAATGACCTGGCGGTCACGGCGCTTGGCACCGCTTTTCTTCACTTTTACCCAACGACCGCGAGCGCACAAGCCAGTGCGCCGGCCGTTTCGGTGAGTCCCGTGTCGGCGATCACGAAAATCGTCTCTACGTCTTCCTGTCCGAAAGTCGACTGGAAGAGTCGCGGACCTGCCCCGAGGTCTTATGTCGTCGGCATATCCCTAGTCTTTGCACGTTCCGTCTGTCATCCAACGAACGCCGATGTCGTGGTCGCGTCTCGCGCCGTCGCCCCCCAAAATCAGAATACCGACGGACTGGCTGTATACAACTCGGCCTTCAAACAACTGGGTATGAGCAACGACCAATCGGGTGTAAGCACCTTGCGGCACACATACCTGCTGCTTCTAGGTCTAGGGATGCGCGAGAGTTCAGGAAAGTACTGCGAAGGACGAGACGTGAGTCAGTGTTTCAACGAGCCAGACAGCGCCGAAGCAGGGCTTTTTCAAACATCCTACGGCGCCCGGCGAGCCGATCCCTCCCTTGATGCGCTCTTTCAGAAATACCAGACGAGTCAGGACGGTTGCATGCTGGATCAGTTCAAAGGCAATGTGTCTTGCGCCATCAGACTGAGTCACAATCCGAAATGCCCGGATGCCACTAGTGATGTGGTGGGCGCGGGACCCGGCGCGGACTGGCAACGATTGACAAAATCTTGTCCAGCCTTCTCCACCGAGTACGCAGCGGTAGTTTTGCGCAAGAGCGGCGGCTTGAAGGGGGAATTCAATCCGATTCGCAAGCAACAGGCGCAACTCATTCCGGCCTGCGACGCTATGCTTCAGAAAGTTCAAAGCTACGTCGAACAAACATCCGGTGCTTGCGCCTCACTGCCATAATGATCCACATCGGCCCAGGTTCTCACACGATGTGATCCCTTTCACTATGGCTACCTCGCGCATCCCCTCCATCCAAGGACTGCTGGCGTTCGAGACGCTGGCCCGGTTGCGCAGCGTCACGCTCGCCGGCGAGGAACTCAGTGTCACGCCCAGCGCTGTTAGCCATCGCATCCGGCAGCTCGAATCTCAACTGGGCATCAAGCTTTTCGCTCGCCCCGATTTCAGCCTCAGCACTGAGGGTGCGGTCTACCTGAATCGGGTACGCGAGGCGCTGGCCGTGCTACAGCAGATTCCCAGCCATGGCAGTGCAGCCGGCACCACACGGTTGCGTGTCGCGGTTACGCCCACCTTTTCCCGGCAGGTGCTTTTACCCAAGCTGGCGCTGTTTCGCCACGCTTACCCGGAGATTGACCTGGTGCTCCAGGTCACGATCCCAATGCTCAACGTGACGGCCGAGGAGGCCGACATCGAAGTGCGCTTTGGCACCGGCCCCTATCCGGATCGCGAATCGTTGCGCCTCTCGTCCGACGAGGTGACTCCCGTTTGCAGCCCCGAATACTTGAACGAAGCCGGGCAGCTCCATGAATTTGCCACACTCGACGCGGTTTCGCGCGCCCGCTTGATCCGCTGCCCGCTCGAACCTTGGCGTACCTGGTTCAGCGCAAACGGCATCACCCTGGACGAACCGCGCGAGGGTTCGCAGTTCAACGACATTGGGCTCGTACTCGATGCGGCGGTCGCCGGTTTCGGCGTCGCCCTGATGCGTCTGCAGCTTGGCGCCGCCTGGCTGGACAGCGGCCAACTGGTTCGCCTCTCGCCACGCAGTGTGCCCTCGCCGCATCACTTCTTTCTGTGCTGGAAGCCTGGCACGCTCGACCGCTGGGAATGCGCGTCCTTTGTCGAGTGGTTGAAGCACACGCTTAGCTGAGCTCCCACCCGCCCGTTTGAAAATCTTTCACGCCGCAGCAACCAACGATTCATCCCAAGCCGCTCGCCGCCGACTAAATTGTCGTCTCAACGGCGGATTAACTGCGCTGTGCTGCGCAAGCCGCTTCGGCATGCCGATCTCACGTGGGAATTGAGCCGCGCGTTTTCGCAGCAGAACAAAGAAGGGGTTGGATGACGGGTAATCGGCCACAGACCGGAAAACCAAACCGGTAGTTCACGACGCACCGATTTCAGTTTATTGAATTGAGAAATGGGAAACGTCTTCAAGTACGTTACTCCGGATCTCACCAGAAATACAGGTATTGTCAGTCATGAATTTCCGGCATTTAAAATTCCTCGTAATGCTAACGGATGAACTGAACTTCAGCCGCGCTGCAGAACGTCTTCACGTCGCACAGCCCGCTTTGAGCCGGCAAATCGGCTTGCTGGAACAACGTCTCGGCGCACAACTGTTCGACCGTAGCGCCCGCCCGTTGCGTTTGACGGAAGCGGGACATTATTTCAGCGCCGAGGCGCGTCACATGCTGTCCAACTATGAGCGGGCCAAGCTCGCCACGCGTGAAATCGGGCTTGGCAAGCGGGGTTGGCTCGGCATTGGCTTCACGCGCTCGGCGATGTACAGCGTGTTGCCTGCCGCCCTCAAGGCCTTCGACCGCAGTCACCCGGGTGTCGAGCTCAAACTGTTCGAGATGCTCACCGAAGAACAGCCCGATGCGCTGCACGAACATCGAATCCACGTCGGCATTGGCCGGCAAGCGCAAGCCATAGCAGGGTGCTCCTCGCTACTGCTGCTGCGGGAGCGGGTGATGATTGCGCTTGCGCCCGATCACCCCCTGGCGGCAAACAAGGCGGTACACATGGCACAGTTGGAACAGTCCCCGCTTGTGCTCTATCCGAAGCATCCCAATGCACGATTCTCGCGCTTTGTCGAATCGCTGTACCAGGACGCGGGATTGACGCCGCGCGTCGCGTACCACGCGCAGGAAATTCAGACTGCGATCGCGCTGGCGGGGAGCGGACTTGGCATCACTTTCGTCGGTGAATCGGTTGCGCGCCACAGCCGCCCGGATGTGGTTTTCCGGTCGCTGCAAGGGGTCGGCGCATCCCGGATCACCACGCTGACAGCGAGCTTCCGCAGTGACGATCTCGCGCCGCATTTGCATGAGTTCATCAAAACGCTCACGCCAGACAAAGCCCTGCCTAGAGCACCGGCGCCCCGCCACTATAAGAAAAAAGACATGGAAGGATAACAAGCTGGTCTTGGACCGTCTTTGCGCGAAGTCGTAGCATGACCCTTCATATCTTCCATTGCGAACTGACATCGAAACGGGCGCGTGCGGACAGTCGGTCTTTCTTTATCTATTGACGAATTGCAATGTCATTTTCACGCTGGCTACTATAAATATTAATAGCCCGTGTTAATGAGCAACTTACCTTGATTTCGCGGTTGGTTATCCGGATTTCTCAAAAATTCGAAGGAGCAACGTTATGCAGGAAGTCGTCGAAACAGACTGCGCGTGGTTCTATACCATGGCCCTTCTCAGTCCCGATGGGGACTTCCCGGTCCGGGCTCAAGCGTGCGTTCGAAATGCCGGGACCGGTGATCGTCGGAGTACACGTCGATTACAGGGACAATCACAAGCTCTTTGAAAGAGTCCATGCCGATGCATTCCATTGAATAGATGATCTGGGTATTTGGGGCGTTTAAGTTGATCAATTTTTTAATGGATTAGGAGTCCACATATATGAATATAGCTCTATTCTTACCCTGCTTTATAGATGCATTCTTTCCGGAAGTTGGTATTGCGACACTCGAATTGCTGGAGCGCCTGGGCTGCAACGTCTTCTATCCGCTCGATCAGACCTGTTGCGGCCAGCCAATGGGGAACAGTGGATGCGAAAGCGATGCGGCTGCCACCGAAGCGCTCTTTGTCAAGAATTTTGCGGACTTCGACTACGTGGTCGCGCCGAGCGGCAGTTGCGTACATCACGTGCGAGATCATATGACGGCGATTGAACAAAACGCCGCCGTGCAAAAGGTCCGCAGCCGCACGTTCGAACTGGTGGAATTCCTGCACGACGTGCTCAAGGTCGAAGCGTTTCCGTGGGCCGAATTTCCGCACAAAGTCGGATTGCACAATAGCTGCGGAACATTGCGCGGCCTGCACACCGCGAAGATGTCGGAGATCAACGGTCCAGCGTTTTCGAAACCACTCGATCTGCTGAACAAAGTGAAGGACATCGAGTTCGTCATACCCTCGCGGCCCGATGAATGCTGTGGGTTCGGAGGCACGTTTTGCGTGACCGAGGAGCCAGTTTCGGCACGCATGGGTCAGGACAAGGTACGCGACCACGCACACGCCGGCGCTGAGTACATCGTGTCCGCAGATTCGTCGTGCCTCATGCACCAAAAAGGGTGTGCACAGAGGCTCGGGCTTGACCTCAAGTTCATCCACATCGCCCAGATTCTTAACGGAGCAAGATCATGACACGTGTTGACCACGAGAAGCTCTCAAAGCGATTCATTGGGCACGAAGCCAACCTTGAATTTCATGACAAGCGCCTATGGCAGTTGCGCCAGAACCGGGACCAGGTGACTTATGCGATTCCGGAATGGGAGGAACTTCGCTCTCTTGCGTCGGCGATCAAGGAACACACGCTCACACACCTGTCGGACTATCTCAAGGAGTTCGAACGTAACGCGACGCGCAACGGCGTGACCGTGCATTGGGCGGCCGATGCGGCTGAACACAACCGCATCGTCCACGAAATTCTGCAGGCGCGCGGCGCGAGCAGGCTCGTGAAGAGCAAGTCGATGCTGACTGAGGAATGCGAGCTGCGGCCCTACCTCGAGGCGCGCGGGATTTCGGTGATCGAAACGGACCTGGGTGAGCAGATCCAGCAGCTCGACAATGAGCAGCCGAGTCATGTCGTGGTGCCCGCCGTGCACAAGCTGGCATCCGACGTAGCCGAAGTGTTCGCGAGAACGATCGGTACCGATCCTGCCGACAGTGACATCCATCACCTCGCCGAAGCGCAGAGGCAACGCACCCGCCCCTTCATTCTCGACGCCGACGCAGGCATGACAGGCTGCAACTTTGCCGTCGCAGAGACGGGCACCGTCGTCACGTGCACCAATGAGGGTAATGCCGATTTGTCGGCAAACGTGCCGCCGCTTCATATTGCGTCGATCGGCATCGAGAAGCTGATTCCGCGCCAGGAGCATCTCGGTGTTTTCATCCGTATGCTGGCGCGCAACGCGCTCGGATCGCCGATCACGCAATATACGTCTCACTTTCGCGGACCCCGCAAGGGCGCAGAGATGCACTTCGTCCTCGTTGACAACGGACGCTCCGAACGTCTGACCATGGACGACTTCTGGTATTCGTTGAAATGCATACGCTGCGGGGCATGCATGAACACCTGCCCGGTGTATCGCCGCAGCAGCGGCTTGAGCTACGGCGGCGTTTATTCGGGGCCCATTGGAGCGATCATCAATCCGACGTTCGATCTCAAGAAATACAGCGCGCTGCCTTTTGCGTCGACGATGAATGGCAGTTGTACGAACGTCTGCCCCGTGAAGATCAATATTCACGAACAGATTTACAAATGGCGGCAAATCGTCACGGAGCAGCACGAACTGCCCTTCATCAAAAGGCAGGCAATGCGCGCAGCGGGCGTGGTCATGGCTAATCCAAAAATCTTCCGGCTTGCCGTTGAAGGTGCAGAAAAGGCCGTTGCTGATCTGCCGCGCGCGTTTCTCTACAACCCGTTCAACGCATGGGGCAAGCAACGTGAATTGCCCGAGGCGCCTGAATCGACGTTTCGCCAGTGGTATTTGAAGAACAGGGGAATCAAATGAGCAGCCGCGACGCAATTTTGGAAAGAGTACTGCGAGCACGCAGAAATCCGGTCGATCTGCCGGCCGTTCCGATGTTCGATGAACACTTGCCGCCGGCCCGCGAGCAATTCCCCCAGCTATTGGCGGCGATGGGGGGCACATGGGCAAGCGCTCCAGCCGATGGGGACATCGAGGCCATGATCAGGAGACTATTTCCGGACGCAAAGGTGGTGTGCTCAGCCGTGCCGGAAGTGGCGGGTACCCGCCGAATCGAAGACGTGGTGGACCCGCATGAACTGGACGATGTCGATGTCGGCATCGTGCGCGCGGCCTTCGCTGTTGCAGAGACGGGTTCGATCTGGTTGAGCGAGGCCGAGTACCACGTCAACGCGCTCGGTTATCTCTCGCAGCACCTGGTAGCGCTTCTCGACGAACGCGACATCATCGGCAATCTCCACCAGACCTACCATCGGCCCGAATTTTTGCAGGCCAACTACGCCGTCCTGATGAGCGGTCCCTCTGCTACAGCGGATATCGAGGGTGTATTGATTCGAGGCGCGCAGGGCGTCCGGTCACTGACTGTGGTACCCGTGCCACGCGGCGCTCATTCTGCGAACACCCGTTAGGGGGATTGCCCTGGCCGTAGGTTGCGTATAGCCTCGGTCGCTAGCGAAATTTGCCCGGGTGTGAGGTGGACGAACGCACGCCGTCTCATCACCCTGGCGACCGGGTCATACGCTCACACGTGGAGTCATTGTCATGAGTCTCAGTGCCCTGGATCTATCGAGAATACAGTTCGCCTTCACCGTATCGTTTCACATCATCTTCCCGGCATTGAGCATTGGTTTGGCCAGCTTCATCGCCGTGCTCGAAGCGGCATGGCTGCGCACCGGCAAGCAGCACTACAAAGACCTGTGTGTTTATTGGTCAAAGATCTTTGCGGTTGGATTCGGCATGGGGGTCGTGTCCGGAGTCGTCATGGCCTATCAGTTCGGTACGAACTGGTCAGGTTTCTCGAGCTTCGCCGGACCGGTGACAGGGCCTCTGTTGACCTACGAGGTCATGACTGCTTTCTTCCTCGAGGCCGGCTTTCTCGGCATCGCGCTATTCGGCTGGGACAAGGTGGGCCGCGGTGCACATTTCGGTGCGACGGTGATGGTTGCGGTCGGTACGCTGATCTCGACGTTCTGGATTCTCGCGTCCAATAGCTGGATGCAAACGCCGCAGGGCATTTCGATCGAAAACGGCCATGTGGTCCCTGTCGATTGGTTGAAAATCATCTTCAATCCCTCGTTTCCATACAGGCTGCTGCATATGACGCTAGGCGCATTTCTTGTCGCCGCGCTCGTGGTGGCGGCAACCGGAGCGTGGCACCTGCTGAAGGGCAGGCGAGATCCGGCGATCAGGACAACGTTCTCGATGGCTCTGTGGCTATTGCTCGTCCTCGCACCTGTGCAGGCCCTGGTTGGTGACCAGCATGGTCTCAATACGCGCAAATACCAGCCAGCCAAGATCGCCGCTATCGAAGGCCTATGGGAAACGGAACACGGTGGCACGGCCCTCAACCTTGTCGGGCTTCCCGACATGGACGCGGAGGTCACACGCCATGCGATCAAGATCCCTCACCTGGGCAGTCTCATCCTTACGCATAGCTGGACGGGCGAGATTCAAGGGCTAAAGGAGTTTCCAAAAGCGGACCGGCCGAATTCAAGCATCATCTTCTGGACGTTTCGCCTGATGGCTGGATTAGGCATGTTGATGATCTTTACGGCGCTTGTCGGCGCATTGTTGCGATGGCGCGGACGCCTGATGTATTCCAGGTGGTTTCAGCGACTCGTCGTTGCAATGGGACCCCTCGGATTTGTGGCACTGATTGCCGGATGGATCACCACCGAGGCGGGCCGACAGCCTTGGGTCGTATACGGCGTATTGCGCACCGCGGACGCCGTTTCGCCCCTCACTGCGCAAAGCGCGGGTGTGTCGTTGATGATGTTTGTGGTCGTGTATTTCCTCGTGTTCGGGACGGGAATCTATTACATCTTGCGGCTGATTGCTCAAGGACCCGCCGTACCCGAAACGCCACGCAAACCGATCACGCAGCCCCAAGTCATCGATCAATCCGGACGCAGGCCTCTCACCGTTCTGGAGTGAAAGAGCGCCATCCATTCGACTCAACGGGAGCCGTAAATGAGCATCACGCTTGCTTGGGCAGCGATCATCGCATTTGGTCTATTCATGTATGTGTTGCTGGACGGGTTCGATCTCGGCATCGGCCTCATTTTTCCGTTTTTCCCGGACGACCGGGAGCGCGACATGATGATGCATGCTATCGCTCCCGTCTGGGACGGCAACGAGACCTGGCTTGTGCTGGGAGGTGCGGCACTCTATGCGGCATTCCCAGCGGTGTATTCGATCGCGTTGTCCGCATTGTATCTACCGATCGTTTTCATGCTGATATGTCTTATCTTCCGCGGCGTCTCTTTCGAAATCCGCGGCAAGGCATCACGCACCAAAAATCTTTGGAACCTCGCTTTTATCGTGGGCTCAGCAGGGGCATCGTTTTTTCAGGGGGTCATTCTTGGAGCCTATCTGAAAGGGATTCCGATCTCCGGCGGCCGCTTCAGCGGCGATCCGTTCTTCTGGCTACAACCGTTTAGCCTGTTGACCGGACTCGGTTTGATGTCCACGTATGCGCTGCTCGGCGCGGCCTGGCTCGTCATCAAGACCGGCGGGGACTTGCAACGCCGAATGCACCAGCTCGTTTGGCCGTTGACCGTAGTCTTGCTGATCTTCATGGTTGCAGTTTCGGTTTGGACACCGTTGTCGGACGCGCAGATCGCCAGTCGCTGGTTCGACTCGGGATTGCTGCCGCGCCTGGTGATTGCTCCCTCGCTGGCCGTCATCGCTGCCTTCTGCATGTTCCGGGCCGTCAAGCGGCGCGCGAGCGTGGCGCCGTTTGTTCTTGCGCTTGTGCTGGTACTTTTGGGGTATGTCGGCCTGCTCTTCAGCATCTGGCCGTACGCGATTCCCTATTCCTTGACCCTCGCCGACGCCTCTGCGCCGAGGTCGAGCCAGCTATTCGCGCTGGTCGGCGCGGTCGTTATTCTGCCGATCATCATCGCGTACACGACGGCAGGGTATTGGGTGTTTCGAGGGAAAGTCGCCGACGGTGCCCAGTATCACTAGCGGTTGACAAAAAGCGCGGCGCACCAAGGCCAGGAAAACACGTCCAATGGGGGATGAAATGAAAAGCCGATCCATCTTCTGGTTCGCCGCGCTCTGGTGTGCCGGTGTGGCTGGCGCCGCATTGCTCGCGCTACCGTTCGAGGTACTGATGCGTCTTGCCATGCGCTGAGGTTCACAGCCGAACTGCGGTATGTTGACACTTCATCAACTACATTTTTGTCAGAGAGCAGGCCCTTCCGCCCAGCCCCGTGAAAACGGCGGGCGCCGGAATTGCGTTGGCTAACCAGCCTCAAACCTGACCGTGACCCGAAAGGTATGCGCGTGTCCATGCAGGTCGGCAGGCGCCTGCGGCATCGTCGCGGCCTGAACCGCAGCAAGCGCCGCTCGATCGAACGCGGCGGCCTGGCCACCGCGCACCACTCGCAGTTGCCGAACCTCGCCATCCTCATAGACAAACTCGACTTCAACCTTGGCGTCGAGCCTCATGTCCCGAAGCGAAAACGGGTAAACCACGGCCGCCTGGATTGCGGCGCGCAGTCGCGCGGCGAACAGATCGACAGGGCTCGGCCCGGTGCTTTCCGCAGGCGCAGCGGGCGGTGAGATGGGCTCGGGTGGCGACGCTGCAGCAGCGGTTGGCACCGTCGCCTCGGTCTGAGCGGGCGGTAGCGGTGCCTGCGCAGCAGGGAGCGTCGGGCGTGGCTGCGCCGTCGGGTGCTGCACCGGGTGCGGATTCGGGGTTGGCAGCTTGGGCGTCGGCCTCGATTCCGGTTTGGGTGCGGGCGGCTGCGTATCGGGCACAGGCGTGGGCGCCGACATAACCAGACTGACGATATGTTCGGGAATCACGTCCGATGTTCGTTGGGTGTGCTGATGTAGCATCCAGCCGCCGCCCAGGAGCAACCCGCCTTCAATAATCAGCGCTAGCACCATCGGCCGAATCGGCCACGAATTCTGACGGTAAAAATGGGGCGAACTCATGGCGTCTGACGTGCAGCGATACCGATCTGAGTCACGCCGGCTTTCCGACAGGCATCCATCAGGCTGGTCAGGTTCTGGACACTGGCGGCCCTATCGCTGGCGACAGTGACGACGGTGTGCTCGGGATCATGGGCACGCAGTTGCTCTGTCAGGGCGTCAAGTGTCAGCTTCTGGCGATCCATCTCGATTGAACCATCAGACTGCAATGTCACCACCACCTTGGTATGTGGCAGATCCTGCGTAGTCGCGCTGCCTGGAAGCCTGGTCTGCAAACCACTGGCGGGGATCATCCTGATCGCAGCCATGATGAAAAACACCAGCAGAAAAAACATGATGTCGATCATCGGCACGACTTCAATGCGAGCTTTCTTGCTCTCGAAATAGCGCATAACAGATCTCAGACGGTGGCACGGTCGCGACGCGACGCGGGGCTGACAGGGTCTGCGGCCCGCTGACCGACGGGTCTGCGGTTCAGGAGCAAACGCTTGAGTGTCTCCATCTGATGCACGATCTGTCTGACGGAATCGTTCATGCCGTTGAAAAACCAGAGATGACTGATCGCGATTGCCAACCCGCAGGCCGTAGCGATCAGCGCTTCCGCGACGCCGGAGGTCACCTGTGTCGGATCGCCGCCGCTTTTGCCGAGTACATCGAATGCATTGAACATGCCGACGATGGTGCCGAAAAGTCCAAGCAGCGGTGCGACGGTGATGACCGTGTCGAGCACCCACAAGCCGCGGTCGACATGCGGCACCTCGAGATAGATGATCTCTTCCAGTGACGCATCGAGCGATCCGCTGTCCGCATCGTCCAGCCGGTGTTTGTAACCCTGCAGTAAGCGCCCCAGCGGCGAATCCGCGCAAGCCTCGGACAGTCGTTGCGCCTGCGCAGTATCGACTATGCTGAGCGCGCTGACATCGCGGATCAACCGTGCGCCATGCCGGAGGTTGCGACGCATCCACAATCCGCGATCGATGATCACCGTCAGGCCGACAAATACCAGCACGGCCATCAGGTATAGCGTGCCGCCCGAACCGAGGGCCAACTGATTAATGTGAGTCAAATCCATGCAAAAATCTTCCAGATTGGTTGATCAAGGAACCTTCAACGACATGCAATAGCCCGGCGTGAACGGTGGCAGGATGGCCCGGAGGCACCTTAAGGATGCTCGCACGCACTTGACCTGACACCGCCCAGGCCGAACCGGAAATCAGATTTCAGCACGCAAGGAGACGTAGAAACTGCGGCCCGGCACGAAGTAGTAGAGGTACTGGCTCGGATCCTTACCGCCGCTCGTATCGCTGGCGGCAGGCCCAAGGTTATCGGTGATCTTGTGAGAATTGAACAGGTTATCCACCCCGAATGACACACGCACGTTCTTGATCAACGGCCCCACCTCTCTTATATCGCGTGCCAGCATCAGGCTGGTGACCGCATAAGAGCCGACCTTGTAGATCGGACCGTCGGCTTCACCGTTACTGCCCTGATACATCGCGCCGACAAACTTGGTGCTCAGGCTGCCGTGCCACACGTCCTGGTCGTAGT
Organism: Paraburkholderia sp. SSBN10T; assembly: GCF_056619545.1. Classification (NCBI taxonomy): domain Bacteria; kingdom Pseudomonadati; phylum Pseudomonadota; class Betaproteobacteria; order Burkholderiales; family Burkholderiaceae; genus Paraburkholderia; species Paraburkholderia sp. SSBN10T. Next base: position 85,413 of record NZ_JBWQQI010000009.1, on the reverse strand, counting down.
TGAGCGAGACCGCCGCAGTGTATTTCGGCACAAAGGAAATCTGTTCCCCGGCTTTCCAAGTCTGCGAGCCGATGCCGTTTTGCGTGTACACCGCCTTGTTCAGCGAGCCATTGGCATAGAACGAAAAACCCCTGCCCAGCAAAACGTTGCCTTCCGCTTCCAGACCTGTGTAACGCACGCCTCCGGCATTCATATAGGTAGCATTGGCGCCGGACCCGGTTTTGGTAATGTAGTTGTTGAAATCGACCATATAGACATCGGCGTTGAACGTATACCGCTCGCCCTTAAGCACCGTGCCGATCTGGTAGGCGATCGAGTTTTCCGGGGAAACATTGTCGTTCCCGGTCGGGTTAGCCGAGTACAACGTATTCAGGTTAGGGGCCAGCGTTCCTTTTGCTATCTGCGCGTAGCCGGACCACAGCGACGTGAAGCGGTAGTTCGCATTGATGCTGGGCAGCACGCTGTTCCAGGTCTTGTGCACTGTGTCGCCGTTGGTGCCCGGCAGATTGTTCTGGTTGACTGTCGCCCACAGCGAACGTGTAAAACTCTGGAGCCGCACACCGGGCGTCACCGTTAACGCCGGCGTTGCTTTCCAGGCGTATTCGGCAAAGGCCTGCTCCGTGTCGACGTGGTCGACCATGTTGTAGTAGGTATTGCCGTACGTCTTGTTCTCGTTGACCGGGTTCCCCGTCGTGAAGTCGTAGGCGTAGCGGTTACGCGTGTTGTTGGTACGCTCGACCCAGATGCCCGTCGTGAACGTGCCGAGCGTATCGTCGTGGGTCACCGCAAGCGTATCGCCGAAGGTGCGATACTCGTTGAGCTTGAGCGCGCCCGCGATATCCGTTGCTGCATTGCCATTGACGTAAGGCTTGGCCGCGCTGAGCCCCGACAGCGGCGATGACGTGCCGTCGCCATTCAGTTCGTGGCTGAGGTTATAGTAGTAATAGGTGTAAAGCTTGTTCTCAATAGACCAGTTGTGGCCGAAATCGTGCTTCAGGCCGATATAGGCGAAGTCGGTTTCCTTGTCCTGGTAGTTATAGCCATAGTAGTTGGCACTTCTCGGATTGTTGTTCAACCCGTAGTCGTACCCATACTCGGCCACCTGCTGCAGCGTCGCGCCACCCGGATTATTGAAGTGGATCTTGTTATAGGTATAAACGAGCGTCAATACCGTGTCGTTGCCAATCGGCGTGACATCCTTCAAATAGATATTGCTATTGCGTGTATCGCCGTTGGTCAAGGCACCATTTGATTCCGCATGCTCCACGTTCAGGAAGATGTTGCTGTCACTGAGTTGCGGAATGATGCCTGTGGTGACACCTAGGTCGGTCAACCAGGTGGCGTTCGAACCATAGACGGCCGTCGTCGTGATCTTGCCCTTCGGGTCCAGCACCGGCGAGAGGAGATTGACCGAGCCGCCGAATGTTGCATAGCCAATAGCGCTTGCGTCGCCCGGGCTACGATCGATATTCACCCCGCCGATCGTTCCAGCGGGGAAATAAGATGTCGTGTGGTGGGTAAAGTCGTTGGTATCGCCGAACGGAAGGCCGTCGTAAGTGACATTGAACTGCCCGTCCGGAAAGCCGCGCAGCGTCTGGTTTTTCGCTTCCGATAGGCCTGGACCGTTCGGCGAGGAACTGCTGTAGCTCGGCGCGATGCGAATGATCGTACCGTAGTCCGCAAGGGGGGTCACTTGATTCTTGATGTAATCGGTACTGATGTCCGTTTGCGGCGAGGTCGCATTCAGCGGCGCCTGAGTAATGGCTTTCGCCGCCGCGGCAGTCGGTGCCTTTTTGCTCGCGGCGGGCGTAGCTGCCGTCGCAACACCTGCACTTCCGTTCGCCGAGACGTCCCCGATATCGGTAACCTGGTCGGCCCATGCGTGACTCGTTATGATGGCGAGTGCGATCGTGCTGAGGCCGACTTTCTTCGCATTGACCTGCTTTGCAAGTAACGCTCTGTTTTTCATAGCTATGGAATCCAAATTGAATGGTTTGTTCGCGAGCGATCCGCCGTCGCCTCGCGTCGCCTGTTGTTATCGCCGGAGAGCGGCTGAACCAGGCAATGAAGTGGTGTGTTCCAGTCGAACCGCTTGCAGCTCCTGCGGATTCAGCCCCAGTGCGCGTAGCACGGTCGGTGCAACCTGTTGAGTCCCGACCGCAGTGTCGACTTCTGTAGCGGCGAGATCCGGGCGTGAAAGCATCAGTGCGACGTGACGATCGTCGTCCGCCAACCCTCCGTGTTCGGCGATCTTCTTGCCGCGGGTGTAGACGACACCGGGCACCGTCTCAATCACAATGTCGGGGGTACGCGCGTCACGCGCTGCGCGTCCGAAGCCTGGTGGCATATCGTTGCCCGCGTAGACGTGGGCAATCCCCAACTCGCCGGCTTGCGCGCGCAGCACCGCAACGACTGCCGCGGTACGCCGCTGGTCCTTGATCCACAGCAGACCGACATCGTCGAGTGCAGCCTTCGCGACCAGATCGGGCGCGACAGTGTTGACCCGGTCGATCACGCGCTTGCCGTCAATACGTTGGAGGCGAGTCAGGTCGATTGGCGACTGGCCATGTTTGGCTGTCACCACAACTAACGTCGATGCATACAGGTCATTGCGCTTTAATGCGTCGATCAGACGTCGAACTGAATTGTCGATGTGTTTGAGTGCGCCTTCGATTGCCGTACCCGGCTCTGCATGGGCATCGACATAACCGTCGCCCGATTTCTGCGCCACGCTGAGATTCTGAAAATTCATGCCGAACAATTGCGGCACGCCTGCGGCATGTGCGTTACGACTGTCGTGACTCTCGATCTGCCTGAGGACCGCATCGACTTTCAGGTCGTCGTAGGCAGGAAAGGCCTGCAGCTTCTCGCCGACCGCCGCGATCTCCGGCGTGTACAAATTATCGACCCCGGTACCGCTCGGGCCATTCACGAAGTCATATGCGAGGTGCTTGTCGGCCCAGGCGGTGCTGCCGCCAGCCTGATGAATCACTTCGAATACGGTATTGACGCGAATGAACTCGTGCGGGTAAACCGGGCGACATCCATGCGTAGGGTCGCGCGGCAGGCGCGCTGGGTCAATTGCGCCACCGCCGTCGAGTGCTTTCCCGTTTGCATCGATGGAATCGTCATACACCACTTCCGCACCACGCGTCGTGCAATCGCTGCCTGCAGGCGATAGATCGCGTGCGTAGCTATCGTCGTAATAGATGCCAGAGGTTCTCGGGCTCGCGCCGCTGATCAGCGCAACAAGGCCTGGAAACGAATCGGACGGAACAGGAGTCATCGCCCGGCGATACACGATAGCGTGCTGGGCAAGCTCAGCAAGCGCGGAGGCAGGATGAGCGGCGATGAAACGCGCGAGATCCTCTTCGTGCATTCCGTCGATGCTGATGAGCAACACGTGTTTTGTCTGCGTTGGCGCCGTTGCCTGCGCCAGCGCAGACGCTTGCGCGAGGCTTATGCTCACGCACGGGACGCTTGTCAAAGTCAATGCCGAGGTCAAAGCGATAAGAAGTTGACTGATTTTCATGGCAAACGAAGTCCGGTGCGCGAGGCACACCTGGTTCAGGTTGATCGACTGGAGCTGGCGGATGGCGTGGCACGCCATCCTGGCTACGGAATATTTTTAATTCCAGACTGCGCGGCGAACTTTATTCAGCCGGCGTTATCTCGATATGACGGAAAACTAAACAAGATGAACTGATGCGTTGATCCGTTAGCTCGCGTGTCCTTTAGCAATCCGCATTCCGCTTACCGCTTCTTACCCGCTCTTCAAAGCCGGCCGAAAACTAAAAAGTGCTGAAAGCTTTTTGCGGTCAAGATTTCATAATTGCGCCGTAGGCTCCGCGTCTTTATTCCACAGAGAGACAAGACTCATGAGAGAAAGACCCACACGTCACTGGCTTCGAGGCACGACGGCGCTGTTTCTGCTGAGCGTCGCCAGCGTTGCGGCGGCAGCCGACAGCACCTATCTGGCTGGCCATGCACCTGACCTGACGGTCCTGATTTCACCTCCTCCCGCATTGAACTCCACGACCGGCCGACAAGACCTTCAGCAGGTCCTGTCCTTGCAAAACACGCGCAGCGCAGATCAGCTCAGGCTTGCCGACGGTGATACGCAAAAGAGCGTATTTCGGTTCGCCGATGTTCTCGGACCGGATTTTCGTGCCGAGCGTCTGCCGGTGACCCAGGCTTTCTTCAAACGGATTGCGCAGGAGGGCAAAGAACCATTGAAGCAAGCCAAGGACTACTGGAGGCGCGCACGCCCATACAACAGCAGCAGCGATGTTCATCCTGGGATCAAGACTGAAGGGACAACCCCAAGCTATCCAAGCGGCCATGCGACGTTCGCCTATCTGAGCGCAGTCGTGCTGGCCGAGATAGTGCCGGAAAAGCGGGCAGAGATCTTCTCACGCGCCGAGACTTACGCGGACGGACGGGTGCTCGGGGGCGTGCATTACCCAAGCGATGTCGAGGCAGGCAAGCTTAGCGGCACGCTAATCGCTGCGGCAATGTTGCAGAACCCGCGGTTCCGTGAAGACCTCGCGGCGGCAACCGCCGAGACCCGCCTTGCGCTGGGACTGCCGCCGCTGCAGTAAGCGTTGGGCACGAGAGCGCCTGCACAACTTGTCAATGGGCCGCCGTGTCCGGTTAGCCGGATCAACCTGACGCGGGAAAACATAACTGGACCCGGCACCCGGGACTGGCGTCCTCGATTTGCAGCGAGGCATTGTGCAAACGTGCAGTAGCGGACACCAGGCTCAAGCCGAGCCCATACCCCGGTGTCGGCATGCCCACTGCGCAGGCGCTGCGGTAGAAGGGGCGCAAGACAGCGTCCCGATCTGCCGCGGCTATGCCTGGTCCCGTGTCGCGGACCTCGACAACCGCACGCTGCGGCAACACTTTCAGGGATAGCGTGACGCTACCGCCAGCCGGGGTAAATTTCAGCGAGTTATTGACGACGTTCTCGATCGCACCAAAAATCAGATCGCGGTCGCCCAATACCGGCGGCGACTCATCCGTCTGGACCTCGATGCGAACGCCGCACTGATCGGCGATGGGCTCGTACAGTTCAGTAACGTCCTGCAGAATTTCCGCCAGATCGATTGGGCGGAAATGCTCGCGTCGCGCATGGGCTTCAATCTCTGCGATCCGCAGCAGCGCGGAAAACCGGTCCAGCACCCGATCGGCCTGCACCACCGCGTGATCGACTGCCACTTCATACTCTGCCGTCGATCCCGCACCGCGGCGGACCCGTTCAAGGCCTGCGCGCATACTGGTCATGGGCGTGCGCAGATCATGTGCGATCCACGCGCAAACACCGCGTAGCTCGACGACCAGTTGCTGAGTGTCGTCGAGCATCGAGTTCACGATCACCACCAACGCATCCATATCGCTGTTGGTGCCGCTCAACGGCAAACGCCGTTCAAACTGGCTCGATACGATCTCCTGGCAGGACTCCCGGATTGCCCGGATACGGAAGGTCGAGGCTCGATACAGCGCGTAGCCACATGCGGCGCCGAGAAGAATCGTACCGGCGAGACCGCCGAGCGCGATGCGAATCAACGTTTCGTCGAAGCGCTTGACATCGTCGATGGCCTGTCCGACGACGATCCGCTCACCGTCCGGTAAGGACGAGGCAATGGCGCGATAGCGCTTTGCATCGAGATCGCCGTTCTTGTCCCGCACCTGTTGCGTATATTCGAACGGCTTCCAGTCGGGCTGCGCGGCAGGCAAGTGCTCGATATTGCCGGCGACACGCACGCCCGCGCCGTCAAACATTGCGTAGGGTCGCTGACCGGCCATTTCGCGCCTACCGCGTTCGTCGACGTTCAAGCGCGCTTCCGTCGGCGTTCTATGAATCATCTGGAGACTTTCCCGCTTCAGACGGGCGTCGACCTGATCGATCAAATAGCCGCTGGTGAGCCAGTACACGACACCGAACAGGACTCCTGCCAAAATGATGAAGATCCCGAAGATCGGACCCGCACTCAATATGGTTCGCAGAAAGCTACGTTCAATTGCCGGCACTGAACACGTATCCTGCACCGCGAACGGTGTCAATCATTTGGGACTTTGTACCATCCACGGATATTTTCCGGCGCAGGCGGCCGATGTGAACGTCGATCACGTTGGTCTGGACCTGGTGGTGATATTTCCATACCGCCTCGAACAACAGTGCACGGGTCACGACCTGGTCTGCATGCCGCATCAGGTACTCGAGCAGTTGCAACTCACGGGGCTTAAGTTCAATCGCCAGCCCATCGCGCGTGACCGTCTGGTGCACCGTGTCCAGTACCAGATCGCCGACGCGCATCAGGTTCGGGGACTCGACCTCGGCCCGGCGGCGTAGCAGTGCATCTAGCCGAGCGGTCAGTTCATCGAAACTGAACGGTTTGGTCAGGTAATCGTCGCCGCCTGCACGTAGGCCCCGCACCCGCTCGTCGACCGTGTCGAGCGCGCTGAGCAGCAGCACAGGAGTATCGACACCGACGTTGCGGACAGTAGACAGGACCGACAAACCGTCGACGTCGGGCAACAACCGATCCAGCACGACACAATGGAAGGTGCCTTCGAGCATGCGCGTCAGCCCTCCCTGGCCGGTGCTTGCAAGTTCCGCGGCGAAACCGTATTCGCGGAGGGCAGCAAGGATTTCTCTTGCGGTTGCAACGTCGTCTTCGACTACCAGCACGCGTCTGGTGGCCGACGCGAAACAGACGGAGGAAACTGGCTGGACCACGATAAGATATTTGTAAGTTAGCAGGTGCGGAACTGTAACCAAAAGGCGTGATGTTTTGGTGACGTTCTGTTTACTGAAATCGGTGGGGCACAGACAAGACTCTCTTTCAAGTCCAGTGTGCCGTGAACCGGCTATCCAGGGAGATGCTTCGACTTCGAAAAGCTTTGGATGTTGAGAAAGTTCGTCTTCGTGCGTGCTCCGGTGCTCGCGACCGAGAGAGGGTCTGCGACCAGCGAAATGAAGAAGGGTTACATACGAACGCGGAAGCAAGTGCGAATTACCCGAAGCTGTAGAAAGCTTGTTGATTGACGAGGCATTCTATCCAGAGGCACATATCGTGCGACCACGCGGCCGACTCATGCCACCGGCGCACGGCGCTTTTTCGAATCGTCAAGTAAGGCTGCTCGTCGCAGGCATCGAAAGCAGACGTCCCGTCTGCAGTTGCTACATTGCGCTGGCAAATGACGGACCCGAGATAGTTGCAGAACTCTCGGCGAAACTGGGCATGGATGTGTCTTGAGCGCGGCGTCGCAAAGGGCCGTCCGTTGCTAGTGTCTCTATCTGGACGGCTTGCCACGATGCGCCATTGATTAGAACTTGTGCCGTATGCCCACGACAGTCACAAGTTGGCTGCCGGTTCCAGAGTTTACGCCGTATGAGCCGACCGAGGCGTGCGCCGAAATGAGCGCCCCCGTGGCAGAGAGATTCGTGCCATTTGCTTTCTGGTAGCCCTCCGTCCAGTAAAGTGACGTGCGCTTGGACAGCAAATACTGCGCGCCAAGATTGGCCTGGTGATATGACGCGTTCGCCGGTCCATTGAGTCTGGTGAAGTTATAACCGACACCCAACAGAACGTCGGGACGTGGAACATAGTTCACATAGACGGCGCCGTTGTCAAATCTTGCGGCATCGGCGAAACGGGAGTTCGCGTCGCGGTTGTATTGACTATGGCTGTAGCCCGCGCCGAGAGTGAATTTCCCAAGGGCATACTGGATTCCCGCGTGGATGATGTCAATCGACTTCGCGGATGCGAAGCCTTGATTTATCGCTGAGAAGAACAGCGAGTCCGAACTGCTTGTCCATGTACGGATGCCATTCGTGAGAGTATCACCGCCGTCCGCATGAAAGTAGCCGGCGGCCGCGCCAAGCGGGCCGGACGTATAACTGATGGCCGCGGAGTATGTCTGGCCTGAGCCAGTGCTTCCAGCTACCCCACCAAAGGCGTAAAGCGCTTCTACCTGTACGCCTGACATGACCGGGCTGATGTACTTGATGGCGTTGCTTACACGAAGGTCGTTGTCGTAGTTGTCAACGTCACCCGGCGTAACGAACAGACCACTGAAAAAATTGTCTTCGGTCAAAGGCTGCACAAGGTCCGTCACCGGGTCATATGTTCGTCCCAGCTTGACCGTACCGTAACGGCTGGACAGGCCGACTATCGCCGAGCGACCAAACATCCGGCCGCCTTGTCCGAGCGCACCCGTTCCCGGGTTATATCCGTTCTCCAGTTGGAAGATGGCAGACAATCCCGAACCAAGGTCCTCAGTGCCTCTCAGCCCCCAGCGGGAACCCATCAACGCACCGCCAAACTTCACTTGCGTCGACTGGTTTCCGGTTGACGATTGCGAGTTGTGGATATACCCAATGCCAGTATCGACGACACCGTAAAGAGTGACGCTCGATTGGGCAAATGCCTGGGAGGTTATCGCGCATCCTGCCAAGGCTAACAATACGCCGCTTTTCTTCATTTCAGTTCATGTCGTTGAGTGCCGGGCCTAAGAACAGTCCGGCTTGGTTACCCAGGGCTCAGCCAGATGCTGCCGGGTCAGTTCGGGAAAGCAATGGCCTGAATGTTCGGGTAGTAAACTTCAATCTCATCCGTGTCGCCGTCCATCCTCTGGAAGGTGACGGTGAACGTGTGTTTGCCTTCCGGCGCCTCATAGACTGTCGAAGCGTCAAGATTCTGGCGGTCGTGCTCATACTTGTCGACTTCCTGGACAGCCGGTGAAGCGACATTCACACGCTTGACCGGTCGGGCAGGCTCTCCGTCCATCGTCACGAAAGCGCGGACTGAACAGGGACAGCCTTTGGCGTTTTCATCGGCGATGCCGCTGGTGAATTGAACGAGAACCTTCGAAGCCGTCTTCAGGTTCAGCTCAACCGATGCCACCTTTACCGGGTCTTTGCCCTTCAGGTAGACCGCGGTGTGAGAGTCAGGCTTGTTGAAGTAAGCGATGGTCGGCACGCCAGCAGCAAATGCAGCTGAGCTGATTGCCAGCGCAACGGCACTGACTGCGAGACCTGCGGGGAACTTGATTGATTTCATTCGGTATCCTTTATATATAGGTTTTTTAAAAAGGCTTCATCCGGTTGATGAGCCCGTCTTTCAGAAAATAGTGGTGGTAAAGCGCAGCCAGCGAATGAAGTACGCTGAGTGCAATCAGCGCAATCGCCGTGTAGTAATGCCAGTCAGTAAGGAAGTGGCCCATCGCGACGTTCTTGGGCAGCGGCGCGGGAATCTTCAGGCCGAAGAATTCCCACCCGATTCCGTACGCGCCCCGCCAGACCTTGAGCGCCGGGACAACGATGAGTAGCGTGACGAGGGCACGCTGGGTCAGCTTCGCGGCACGGGCGCGCCAAGGGACATCTTGCAATGCCTGGGGCGACGGACGGCGAAAGCGCCAGAACACGCTAAACAACATGACAACGAAGACCGTTTCCCCAATCGAGCGGTGCCAGTAGTAGTAATTGTTGTAGCTCTCGGACTTGAAGTCGAGCTTGTAGAAAAGGAAACCGATGATGCACAGCGCGACCACACAGACGAAAATGAGCCAGTGGATAGCGATGGAAACCCGGTCATAAGCGGCGCGTCCGGTGGACCGCACGGGCGCCTGGGATGTCGTGTACATATCTGCTCCGCCGTCGATGGCGTTTGGGTTGATGGGGTGCGACGGAATGGATAGTAGAAGTGCAAAAGGAAAACGTAAGCGTCCGACAAAATTAACTCTATAAGTCGGGGTTATAGGTTTCGATTTGACGACGTCTTTGCTACGTCACGCCCTCCCCCTGCGGATAGGAGGACGGCGGAAGGATGAGCGAGCCTGAAACGCCGATGGGGCGGCCGCGAACAACTGCGTGCCCAACTATAGAAGCGGCCGTTGGCTGGACGGCCGGAAGTGACGAATAGGCAGGGACTCAGGAGAGCCGATTCTGTCGGTCCAGATGGAATCAGCCGGGCCGATTTCCGGTGCGAACACTTTGTTTGCTCGCACCTTTGACGGTGTCTCGGGTTTTCATTGCGCGCACGAGTTCGTCCTGGTCCAATCCGAGCTGGACACGCATCTGGCGCAAGAATTTTTTGGCGTTTTCAGCGAGCGGTGTCCCCGGGCGGAACACCAGCACTCCAGTGAACAGCACTTCAACATCGACAGGCTTGATGACCAGCCCGCGCCCGACGAAGTCGAGAGCTACGATAGGGTGAGCAATGCCAAGCCCAACGCCAGCCAGCGCCAGTTCGCAGACCGTATGCGAATAAGGCGTCTCAACCACCGGCTTGAGTCGGATGTCCCGAGCGGAGAGCTGAGTATCCAGACAGAGTCGGGTGCTGTCCTCTGGGTTAAGTGCAACAAAAGGCAGGTCCATCATATCTTTCATGCGGATGGAAGACGAGCCGGCCAGCGGATGCGACGCGTTCATGACTGCAACGCCGGGCATGCGAACGAACTGCGAGTGTTCTAGTCCCGCCATCGACATTTCGTCTGACATCAGACCGAAATCAGCCTCTCCGGCAGAAACCTTTTCGTGTACCTGTCGCGAGCTCATGACCTGCAGTGAAATCTGGATGCCTTTTGACGACGCATCGAACGCGGCGATGACCCGTGGCAAGAACCCCGTTCCTAGCGCAGGGAAAGTCGCAATTGCCATCCGGCCGAGCCCATACGAGCGAAGACTTCTGATTCGGTGCTCGATTACTTCGTAGCCAACAAAGTAGCGGTCTACATCGCGCATCAACGCGATGGCCTCCTGGGTTGGTACCAGCCGACTGCGTACGCGCTCGAACAGCTTGAAGTTCGCCATGTCCTCGAGACGCCGAATAGCCTGACTGACGGCGGGCTGTGAGACACCCAACAGTCCGGAGGCTTTACTCGTACTTCCCGCGTTCATGACGGCACGGAAAATTTCAATATCTCTGACGCTCATAACATAAACTTATTGACCTAATTATTTCCGATGTTGCCGGCGGTTGAGCGAAAAGTAAACTGACGAATATTGGTTCACTATCCGACAACCCTTCAGAGCACATGATGAAAAGTTCCACTCAGCCGTTCCGCAGTCTTTCACCCGCGGTGATGCGGGCCTCCACGGTAGTGTTTGACTCCCTTGCGGATTTTGCGCGACGCAAGGAGCGTCAACCGGACGGCTACAGTTACGGCATTACCGGCACTCCGACTGCACGCGAACTCGAGCGCCGAATCGCCGCGCTTGAGGGAGGCGCCCATTGCGTGGTCACTCCGTCTGGACAGTCTGCGCTGATGACGACTGTCATGGGCTTCGTGCGCGGCGGCGACCATCTGCTCATTTCGGCCGCGTGTTATGGCGCATTGAAAACCTTTGCACAGAAATGGCTTGCAGACTTCAACGTCGAGGTCGAACTTTATGCGCCGGCTATCGGAGCCGAAATCGAGAAGCTCATCCGACCCAACACCCGAATGATTTGCATGGAGTCGCCGGGCACGGTCACGATGGAGATGCCGGATGTCCCCGCAGTCGTGGCCGCAGCAAAGCGTCACAACGTGATGACGATGATGGACAACACATGGGCGAGCCCGTTGGGATTCAAGCCGCTCGAGCACGGTGTTGACTTCAGCATCGAAGCTGCCACCAAGTTCTTTGGTGGTCATTCGGACCTGCTGCTCGGCAGCATCAGCATGAACGACTCGGACTATTACGCTATTTTGCGGGAGACGCAAAGTATTCTTGGTCAGCAAACAAGCCCGGACGACTGTTTTCTGGTGATGCGTGGTCTCGAAACGCTGAAGGTCCGCTACTTCGCGCAGAGCGCCTCGACGTTGCGCATCGCAGAGTATCTGGAGAAACACCCGCAGGTGGAAAAGGTGTTATTTCCGGCCCTTCCCTCTGACGCGGGGCATTCCATCTGGAAGCGCGATTTTTCGAGTAGCGGATGTCTCTTCTCGCTCATTCTGAAGGATGCTCCGGAAGACGCCTTCACTGGTTTTTTCGATTCACTCAAGCACTTTGCAATCGGCGCCAGCTGGGGCGGCGTCCACAGCCTTGCGGCATATTACCCTGCACCCTTGCAGGCAAACCGTCCCTTCCCATTGACGGACCGATCAGTTATCCGAATCTCCATCGGGCTTGAAGATACCGATCTGTTACTCGCTGACCTGAACGCTGCGTTGGAGGCATTCGGCCGTGCTCGTTCTGAACAGGCTTAAATACCTTCAACTGCATCACTCAGGACAACAATGAGGAAAATATGAGACTGACCACAATTGTGCGACATGTGCTTGTAGCAACGACAGCAGTCCTCTGCCTCGCCAGCGTTACATCTGGCAGCGCCTTCGCGGCAGACCTGCTCGCACAGGCAAAAGCGAACAAGATGCTGCGCGTCGCAAACACGCAGAGCAGTCCGCCCTGGAGCCTGCTGGACGACAAAAATCAACCCGCGGGTTACGACGTTGCAGTAGCAAAGGAGGTCGGAAAGCGGATTGGAGTTCCCAATGTCGTGTTCATTGCCGACTCGTTCAAAAATTTCGTCGAGGGACTCAAGGCGGACAAGTACGACATTGTAATGAACGACCTGACGCCCACAGCGGAGCGGGCAAAGCAAGTTGATTTCGGTGACCCATATGGCGTCGAAGAATTTCGAATCTTCGTTCGAACCGAAAATAGCAGCATCCATAGCCGGGCGGACCTGAAGGGCAAGCGTGTCGGCGTAACGACTGGCTCAAGCAACGAATCTTGGTCCCGGGCTCATCTCAAGGACTCGGACATCCGGGCCTATGACAACGGTGGTCTCGTGTTTAACGACCTCGGCAGTGGCCGTATCGATGCTGTAATCATTTCTCATTTCGGTGGGATGAAATATGCGAACGTCAATCACCTCCCAGTGAAGGAAGTGGGTGAGCCTCTCATCTATCAGCTTTCTGCGCCTGCAATGGCAAAGGGACAACCGGCGCTTCGCGCCGCCGTCGACAAGGCAATCGCGGATATGACTGCTGACGGTACGCTCGAAGCCCTTTCCAGGAAATGGGTCGGACCAGACTTTGACATGGTCGGCACTATCGCCAAGGCGAAGGAACAGAAGGAGTAAGCCATGCTGGAGCTTTTCGAGCGCTCGTTACCGCTACTTAAGAGCGCAGTATCGATGACAATCTTCCTGGGGCTCACTTCCTTTGTGCTGGGCTCGACGCTCGGTCTACTCGTCGCCTTATGTCGGATTTCGGACATGCGCATCCTCCGAGGCATCGCTTTCGCGTACGTATCAATTTTTCGCGGAACACCGCTGCTCGTACAAATCCTCCTTATCTACTTCGGATTGCCGCGGTACGGCATCACACTGGACCCGGTACCTGCGGCGTTACTGGCACTGACATTATTTTCCGCAGCCTACCTCAGTGAGAACTTCCGCTCAGGAATTAACGCAGTGGACAAGGGGCAGTGGGAAGCCGCGATGTCTACAGGCATGGGCTATTGGAAAACGATGTCGCGAATCATCCTTCCTCAAGGGCTTCGCATCGCCATTCCACCGGTTGGCAGTCGCATGATTGCGCTTATTAAAGATACATCTCTTGCGTCGACTATCACAGTTGTCGAACTGACCCGCGTTGCAGACCAGGTTGGCGCGTCCACCTTCCGATACATGGAGATGTTTCTGATGGTCGGGCTCATCTACTGGTTGATTAATCAACTGCTGACCGTCGCCCAGACGATTCTTGAAGGCCGTGTATCGAGGCGGTATGTATGAACCAAAACCCTAAGACTGTCGAAGTTCGCGGCTTGCAGAAGCGTTTTGGCGATAACCTCGTACTTCAAGGTGTGGACTTTGAAGTATCGAAAGGTGAAGTCGTCGTCATCATGGGGCCATCGGGCTCCGGGAAAACTACGCTCCTCCGGTCTTTGAACTTTCTTGAGAAGCCCGACGCCGGAACAGTCACTGTTTGCAACATCGATGTCAACTGTACTGGTCTTAACAAGCCATCTCGCGAGACGCAGAAAAAGATTCGCGAGATTCGCCAGCGAACTGCGATGGTGTTTCAGTCATTCAACCTGTATCCACACATGACAGTCTTGCAGAACGTCATGGAAGGACCTGTCAGCGTTAAAGGCGTGAAAAAAGCTGAAGCCGCGGCACGGGGCATCCGACTGCTGGAGCAGGTAGGTCTCGCGACCAAAGCAGATGAATATCCAGGCCGTCTGTCGGGCGGACAAAAGCAGCGCGTGGCGATTGCTCGTGCGCTGGCGATGGAGCCTGAGGTTATTCTTTTCGACGAGCCCACTTCGGCGCTGGACCCTTCGTTGCGAGAGGACGTGCTTCGCGTGATGCGCGACCTCGCTGGAAAAGGCATGACAATGCTAGTAGTGACTCACGAGGTTCGATTCGCGAGAGATGTCGCAGACCGAATCGTCTTCATGGATGGTGGGGTGGTAGCTGAAAACACCAACCCTGAAAAGTTCTTCGGAGCAATGAGCAGCCCACGCGTGCGGCAATTTCTAAATCTGATAGAGACTTAAAACCCTAACGGCTTCGTTACGGTGGGCTTGCAATTACCCACTTCGATTCAGGGCGAGTTCATACCCCAGTTGAATATCGGTGAGGCGCCGTATGCCACGCCACATGGCGGTATTACCTGGAGGCGCATCACTGGCTCGACCCAGATATCCGGCCACGCCCAAGTAAGCGCTAATGGGGAACGGCGGTCCCATTCCCCGCCGACCGACGTGCGCTGGGAATGCCGATGGCACCCCTGCCCCTATCTGAGGATCAAAGGAGAACCCGCCGGCAGCCTTGCTTGCGCTGAAAGGCGGGACCGGAGAAGCCATGAAGGTTGTGCGCGTCGCCGATCCATCGAAAGTCAAAGTCCGTCGTCAGTTCAAGCCGCTTTGGCAAGCAGGAAGCGGGATACGAAATGGAGGCCATGCAAAGAGTGGCACCGGATCCAAAGCATGAGGAAGTTGGGGTTCGAAGCGCTACAAGCAACTTTAATCATTTATGTCGCAGCGCGAGCGTTGCGTCTGATGACCTGCGGCGGTTGTCCGAAGGCACGCAAGAATGCTCTTCTCATACGGTCGCGGTCGGCAAAGCCGGTAAGTTGCGCCACCGTGTCGATCGGGTGACGACCTTCTTCCATCATCAGTCGAGCCGCCTCAACACGCAAATTCTCGACAGCCTTTGCGGGCGATTGGCCAGTCTCAGCGTGAAAAGCGCGACTGAATTGGCGGGGGCTGAGCCGAGCGGCCTCCGCTAGCTCCGGAACCGTCAAAGGCGCGTGAAGGTTGCTCTTGGCATATGCAATAGCATTCTGGATCCGATCGGATTTTGGTTCGAGTTCGAGCAAGGCTGAAAACTGCGACTGACCACCCGCGCGCCGATGATAGACGACCAGTTTCTTCGCGACGATTCTTGCAAGCTCGACACCTAAATCTTGCTCCACCAGCACTAACGCCAGGTCAATCCCTGCGGACATACCGGCCGAGGTCCACACCGGGCCGTCGTTGATAAAAATCCGGTCCTCCTCCACTTTAACCTCGGGGAACTGAGCCTGCATGGCTCGCGCGTAAATCCAATGGGTCGTGGCACGGCGCCCGTCCAGTAGCCCCGCCTCGGCAAGAACGAAGGCTCCGCTACAGATTGAGGCAATCCTCCGAGTGCGCCCAAACGATTGTCGGACAAAGGCAACCAAACCTGCGGTAGGCGGTTCAAACTCGCCGCTGCCTCCGACGATAAGCGTGTCGTAGATTGTGTCGTCGAAGGCTTCCGTTCCGATGTTCATTCCGATCGAAGTTCGGATATCACCGCCGGTTTCCGAGAGGATGTGTACGTCGTAGACCGGTTTGCCGGCCTGCTGATTGGCAATCTCGAACACCGAAAGCGCGGCGAACGCCATCACCTGATAGCCAGAAAATACGATAAAGCCGATGCGCTGCATGACTGCCTCCGGGGCGTCCTAAAACGTCGCAAATACGACATTTGAGATACAGCATAGCACGCTTATATTCTCGCTCAAGACGGAGCGGCGACCGGCCGTTCCCCAGGAAGCGAGATATGACCATCACTGCACACAAGGGCACGGCGCTGATCACTGGCGCATCCACCGGTATCGGCGCGGTCTACGCCGATCGCCTGGCCAAACGGGGGTATGACCTGATTCTCGTCGCGCGGAACCGGCGGAAGTTGTTGTCGCTCGCGGAAAAATTGCAAGCTGAGACCGGGCGTGAGATCGCTACCTTGGTCGCCGATCTCACCGAGAAAAATGATCTCGCTCGCGTCGAGAACAGGCTTAAGACAGACGTAGATATCACGATGCTCGTGAACAACGCGGGCGTGGGTGCGATGACCCCATTGCTGGACAGCTATGAAGCTGCCCGCAAGGCTATGTCCCCCAGATTGTCGAATTCGGTTCCCGCTTCCCGCTACGGACTCGCCGCTGACGCCTGAGTCAAAGTCACGGTTAGACGAGATTTGGAAGGAGAGTCTGGAAAACCTACCCAAGATCTTTAGCTGCATGGCAATTGGTTAGTGATGGCATTCGAGCGGTGCGTCACGAAAATCTCTCCGCTCAAAACCCTGCAGCTTCGACCTCGTTGCCTTACCGCGGCAGATGTCGAGACGTTGCTTTACACATGAGGTAATACGATGAAAGTATTATTTATTATTTCGGGATCCGAAACGGCATTCTGGCTGTCGGAAGTCACCCACCCCTACTGGCATCTTATCGAGCGTGGCATAGAGGTCGATTTCGCCAGCCCGAAGGGCGGCAAGGTTGTTTACGATGCCTACAGCGACCCGCATTTCAAGGATTCGCTGGAAGCAGAAGACCTCGTGAGCAAGGGCTATCTGTCGGACAAGCACCTCGTTGCCAAGTTCGAAAACACACTGAAGCTGGCTAGCGTCGATCTGAACCAATACGACGCAGTTCACGTCGCCGGTGGCCGTGGCGCTACGTTCGATCTGTTCCCGAACGACGACGTCGCCAAGGCACTCGAGTACTTCTGGGCGAAAAACAAGGTCGTCGGCGCGATCTGCCACGGCGCAATCGCGCTGGGCAACAACCCGGCCCGTATCCGCGGCAAGCGCACGACAGGCTACACGCTCGAGGGTGATCTGGCGCTGCAAAAGATGTTCGGCCCGGATTTCCTCATTCCGCACTATCCGCAAACGGTGCTCGAAGAGACAGGTTCGATCTACTCGCGCCTGGGCAACAACGACCCGTATGTCATCCGTGACGGCAAGTTGGTGACGGGTCAGAACCAGCAATCCGCATCGGAATACTCGATCGTCTTGCTCGCAGCAATTACCGGCGGAAGCCCGGTTTCGGTCGCTTGATTGGCCCTCAAATGAGGCTTTAGTCAGTTGATCGTCATCGCGGTGGATGCAATCCGCCGTGATGACGCTCTCCACTGGCCTCGCATCACCTTGATCTGGAATGCATCATGATAAAAGTCAGCGTCATGTATCCGTATGAGCCGGGCGCCCGCTTCGACCACGAGTACTACCGAGACAAGCACATGCCGTTAATTCAGGCGTTGCTCGACGAAAGCTGCAGCTACTACACGGTCGATAAGGGGCTCGCGGGTGGCGAACCCGACAGCACACCGGCGTATGTCGGCATGTGCCACATCTTCAGCAAGTCGATCGAGAGTTTCCAGGCAGGAATGGGACGAGAGGGTTCAAAGATCCTTGCGGACATCCCGAACTATACGGACATCAAGCCCCTGATTCAGATCAGCGAAGTCGTTGTCGGTTACTCCGATCGCTAGATCAACTGATCTGTCGAATCTCGGACGCCTAACCGGCGCTTTCGTGAATTCCAACTGAGGACAAGAATATGGGTTATTCCACAATCAATCCGTTTACCGAAGAACTGGTGAAGGAATATCCACAGCATACTCAAAAGCAGGTCGAGTCTGCGCTCGCCACCGCTGACGCGGCGTTTCATTCGGACTGGTCGCAAGGGCCTATCGAGCGACGCGTGGCGGTGCTCACGAAGCTCGCCGACCTGCTGACTGAACGGACCGAAGAATTCTCGTCGGACATAGCTATGGCGGAGGTGTGATCACGGAAGCAGGCAACGATCCGAAAGTAGCCGGTTTGGTCTATGTCGCAGCTTTTGCCCCGGACGAGGGCGAAGCGCTAGGCGCATTGCTTCAGAGCAAACCCGGTGCATCGACAGGTATCACTAAATCGGACGACGGCTTCCTGTTCCTGGATCCGAAGGTTTTCGCGGCCGACTTCGCGGGCGACTTACCCAAGGCTACCGCTAGCTTCATGACGCTATCGCAAATGCCTGTGGCTGCCAAAGCATTTGGTACGCCGATTACCTCGCCCGCATGGAAAGTTAAGCCAAGCTACGCGATTGTTGCCACCGAAGACCGGATCATCAATCCCGACTTGGAGCGCTCGATGTACAAGCGTGCAAACGCCCACGTCACAAATATCAAGGGCAGCCACGCGGTCTTCATTTCTCAGCCCCGTGCAGTAGCTGATGTCATCGAGCAAGCTGCCCGCGAAAGCAAGTAGCAAACGGGAGGCGGCTTCGGAAATCGGCGACTGACGACTGGCGATTCGCGTGGTCGTCGACCGGAGCTTTCGGCTGCACCAAGGCTTCTTGCCGCGCCCAGGAAAATGCAGCCTCGATAGAACCCTAAACGCAAGGTAACTAACATGCTCTACTTTGTCGAAATCGACGTCAAAATCCCCGACGAAATCGATCCGGCTCGACTGGACGATCTGAAGGCGCGAGAGAGGATCGCCTCGGGCGAATATCAGCGCTCAGGCGAATGGCTGCATCTCTGGCGCATCGCGGGAAAGTTCGGCAACGTCTCAATCTTCAATGTGTCCGATAACGATCGTCTTCACGAGATTCTTTGGTCGCTTCCGCTGTTCCCGTTCATGACGGTTCGAGTGCTACCGCTTGCGCGGCACCCCGCAGCCCTCGATCTAAGTCCAAATTGATCTCCGACTGATCAGGAAAAAGAAAATGTTTAGAGATACCCTGACGCCGTTCATGCGAACGGTCGCAATCGCTGCGTTTGCAACCGCAGTCAGCATGCCGTTTCCCTCGATGGCCGCAAGTGCTACCGCCCCGTTCAACGGCGAGAGCAGCTATACGCACCAAACAGCGCCGACGTTATATATCGACGTGAACGGAGTGCGTCTGGCCTACCGCCGTTTCGGCAAGGCCAGCGGAGTGCCACTGGTTTTCTTTCAGCATTTTGTTGGAAACATGGACAACTGGGACCCGGCGGTAATTGATGGGCTGGCACGGGGACGAGAGGTCGTGATTTTTGACAACGCGGGAGTCGCCAGTTCCGCAGGAGAGGTGCCGAAGACGGTTGAAGGTATGGCAGCCACCGCAATTGCGCTACTCGACGCCCTTAACATCAAAAAGGCCGACCTTCTGGGGTTTTCGTTGGGTAGTCTAGTTGCACAGGATGTGGCGATCGAACGCCACGATCTAGTACGCCGCCTCGTACTGGTTGGCAGCGGCCCGCGCGGCGGAGTCGGCATGGCAACGCTCACCCCGGAATTCGAAGCGATGCTTAAGAAAAAGCGCGCCAATCCGGATGATCTGCTCCTCGACGTCTTCTTTACTCAAACGCCCGCCAGCCAGGCCGCAGGTCGAGAATTTCTCGACCGCCTGAATGCGAGACAAGTGAACCGTGACTCGGCCGCAAACGATAGCGTCGCTCCTGCGCAGGTTGCTGCATTCGCAGCTTGGGGTACACAACATGCAGACTCAAACGACTACCTGAAGAATATCACGCAACCTGTCCTCGTCGTGGACGGCAACCACGATATTGTTCACTACCCGATCAATTCGTTCACGCTCGAGGAAAACCTACCCAACGCTGAACTGATTGTGTACCCAGATTCCAATCACGGGCCGCAGTATCAGTATCCTGACAGGTTCGTAAGCGATGTCACCGAATTCCTCGATCGAATCAATTAAGGTTCGAGGATATCTGTCGATCGGGGCCTAGCAAGGTGACGAATCACGGGGCGAGCGCAGCGTCAAACTCGTTCCTGATCGCCTGGTTAAAGATAGCAAGAGATCACGCGAGACGCTGCCTCAATCGCGTTGTCCTGAGAAAGTTTAGCAACTCGACGGCTATCTCGCGCACGAACAATGTGCTCCCTGGGAACACGACTATGTGAAGAGGTAGCGCCGGTTGGTCGATATGCGGCTAGGCTTCAATCCCGGATCCGAAAGATATGGGCAATCGCAAGCGTGACCAGACGGTTACAGTTCGCCCGCCAAGGCAGACGCAGAAGGCCTCGATCATTAGGTGCACATTAGTGTGGCAAGGTCATTGATGTCTTTCACGTACAGGTCGACGAACGGCTTGGGCGCCGTATCGATCGTATGCCCTGGGCCGTTCTCCAGGGGCCTTGGCCACCAAGCGGTCCGATACCCCTGTTTTTTTGCGCCGCTTAAGTCAGCAAAGTGAGTTGCACAGTAGAGAACTTCCTCGGCGTTATATCCGAGCAGCGATGTGACAAGTTCGTAGACCTGCGGCGCGGGCTTATAGGCACGAACGAGCTCGCCCGTCAAAACCTGGTCGAATGGAAGCGCGTGCCGATGGACAATCTGGAAAACCGACGCCATTGACGCGTTTGACAACGTTGTCAATGCGTATTTCCGTTTAAGGCGCGACAGGCCCTCCACTGTGTCCGACCAAGGCACCATTCGATTCCAGACATTGGTCATCTCAGCACGCTCTGCATTGCTAAAATATACGGAAAGCTGCATCTGATCCAGAAGAAGATCAAGCGCTTCACGATATATCTGGGCGACCGGTACGTAGTTTTCCCTGTGGGCGCCGATTCCTTCGATGAAGTTGTCTGTCCACGCCTTCGTGAGGATTGCCCAGTCTAGCGAAAGGCCTTTACTAAAATTCAGAGTCAAACCCATCTCGTTAATCGGAGCAAATGCATTGACTACGCTTCCCTGAAAATCGAATGCAAGTACCTTAATACGACCAAGATCAAAATCGTTTTTATCAAACGAGGCATTCGATGTTTTGGGGAATGCAATTGGCGTGGCGAGTCCGATCGCCGCGCCGGCTGCAACCTTTAGAATCCTGCGTCTGCTACCGTTGAGCCCCGATACTGATATCGTCATTCCATTTCCTGCTGGTGAGTGTTTCTTCAAGTTAGCGAGTCAGCCCGTAAAACTTTCATTCGCGGGTGGACCTGTCGGGAGGAATTTTTTGTGAAAGGTAGTACGCTGCCACTTTAGAAAGTTGGGAGAAAGATGCCGTTTTGAACGCTACGGCTCTCCGTGTGCCGCCGTGCATATGGGGGAACCCGCTTCGGGCATCTGTCGGCAGACGGCTACTCCGTTATCGAGACCGGATGCCGACCGATCGCGTGATCGGGTGCGGTGTCATCCGCGCGCACCATACAAAATGCGAGTGTGCCGGTCGTAGCGGCCACGGCAGCAGCGACAAGACTGGCAGCGGCAAAGCCACTCGAGAATGCTGCCGAGGCTGCGGCATGCATGGGGACTTGCAGGGCATTGGATACACCGGGGAAAGCGCCGACAAGGTCGCCCGACGCTACCCTTTTCACTGCAGTTGTTGCGATGCCGGTCGGCAGACCCAGGGCGGCGCAGGCGGCCAAGAACGGACGTACAACGCCGTGGGACAGTATGGCGCCGAAAGCGGCTACTCCCAACAGGAGCCCGACGAATCTAGTGGTAGCAGACATGCCCGATGCCATCCCGGCCCGCTGAACAGAGACGGCACCCTGCAGCACCTTGGCTGTTTCGCTATTGAGAAGTCCTGCTCCAGCGCCCGCCACAAGCATGCCAACCACGAGGACGGCATATGGAGCCCCAGTTGCCGCAAACGCATAAAGCAACAAATTGCCAAGCATTGTCGCGGCGAGACCGATGGCCAGTATGGTGCGCCCCGAGTACTGCGTCGATAACCCAGCACCGAGCCGTGGGGTGAGAAACATGGGCAATGCAAACGGCAGCATCCCCAGTCCGGCGACAGTAGGCGAGAACGTGTAGACGTTTTGCAGAAACAAGGGGAGGAAGAAAATGAGGACTTGCGCGCTCCCTGAATAACCCAGCATCGCGAAAACTGCGCCGAGAAATGTCGGTTTCCTGAACAGTGCGAAATCCACCATCGGCCGCGCTTGTCTACATTCAATCACAACGAAGGCGGTGAGCAAGACCGCGGCCCCGACCAGTCGCGCGATGATCGCCGCGGTAGTCCAACCGAGCACGTTACCGTCGACGAGTGCCCAGACGAGCAAAAACAGGCCTGCGCTGAAAGTGATGATGCCAGCAAAATCGAGTCGAATCGCATCGGGATCGCTCGACTCCGACATGACAAGAGATGCGAAAACGAACAACACAATGCCGACAGGCAAGTTAACCAGGAACGCTGAGCGCCAGCCGAACACGTCAGTGATCACACCTCCGGCGATGGGCCCGAGGGTGATGGCAATTCCCAGGCAAGCTCCCCAGAAGGCATACGCCTTCGCGCGGCGAGCACCAGAGAACGCTTGATTGATGACTGCGATAGAGGCTGTCAGCAGCAGAGCACTTCCGATCCCCTGGAGAGCCCTGGCCAGATTTAGCAGCAGCGCGGTAGTGGCCAAAGCGCACAGTCCCGATGCTGTGGTAAAGATCACCAGTCCGATTAGAGTGGCCTTTTTGCGACCATGCCTGTCCGCAAACGATCCAGCGGCAAGCAGCAGCGCGGCAAAGGTGAGCACGTAAGCGCTCACCACCCATTCGATATCAGCGAATGTCGCGTGCAGCGATCGAGCGATCGCCGGCAGCGACACCGCCACGATGTTCGAGTCGAGCATGATCAGCGACGAAATCAGCGAGGCAATCAACAAGACAATGAACTTACCTTCTCCGTCAGGAGTTTGGACAGGTTGTTCTGGATGTGCCTCCACAATGGCTCCCTATGTGCTTCGATATACTCGCTTTTCGGAGATCAGTAGACGCGCAACATCACGCATCCCCTAGGACGGACTTGCACGACCTGGAGTCACTATCCGACAACCTCGAGATGCTCCAAAACGGAGCGCTGACGTTTAGTTAGTCGCAGCGGTAGCTTCTTGACTGAAGACTTCTCGAATACGCCTGGCGATGTCGACACTTTCTTCATCCAGTGCGAAGTGTCCGGTGTTGTAGCGATACACCAGCGCGGAAGGATTCAGTTTTTTCACAGCGTCGGCGCCCGCAGGTGCGAAATGTGGGTCGTTGACGCCCCACACCACTAGCGTTTTTGGCTTCGCGGTGCGGATGTAGTCTGCCCAGGCCGGATAGCGCGCCAGGTTGCTGGAGACGTCCAATAGCAAGTCGGTCATGATTCGTCTCTTTTCGGGATCAGCCAGCGCGAAGGCGTCGCCAGCCGACGAGTCCGGATTGAGCGCTTCCGGATGTGCAGCTCCGGCTGTGTGCAGAAAATGAGAAGTCGCCTGAGTCACCAGCGCCTCTGCTGCCGCGCGCCGTTCAGGAGTTGCTGGTCCTAAGTTCGCCTGAACTGCCTTAAGCTGCGCAGGGAGAAAGCCATCAAGGGTGAGCGGCGTATTTTGGACGATCAGCCCGGCGACCTGTTCTGGATGCTTTAGCGCCAAACGCATGCCGACAGGCCCCCCAAAATCAACCATGTACAAAATGTACTTTGTGGTATGCAATTGTGTCAGTAGATCACCCATTACGCTGGCCACGCTATCAAACGTCGCAGTGAAGCTGGCCGCGGGCGGAGCATCGCTGTAACCCATGCCTGGATAATCCGGTGCCAGAATATGAAACTGCCCGGAAAGCAACGGGATCAGGTTCCGAAACATGAACGAGGATGAAGGAAACCCATGCAGCAGTACCAGGGTGGGTTTGTTGGGGTCACCTGCCTCGCGGTAAAAAATGTTGATCCCGTCAACGGTCGCGTGCTGGTACTTAACAACATCTGCGCGCGCCTCATTGGATGAGAACCCCATAAACGACAGCACCAAAAACGCTGCGCTTAAAACTATTCTCTTAACCAGCATGGATACCTGCCCTTTTCTATCATCCGAAGCTGAGTTGCTCGGGTGGTTAAATTGACCTGCGTTTCCCATCGACGAACGGGCTACGTTTCGATCGCCTGAGTCAGCTGGCCGCATTTACGCAAAAAACTCTGCGCATACGATCGGGACTCTAAAAAATGCCGCGAGTTCTCGATAGTCGACTCCGCCTAGGCTATCTTCAGCAACACCTTTGCCCCGTTTCCGGTCGCACCGATAGCCTCTCGAATTTCCGTAAGGGGATAGACCGCAGCTACGGGTACGTGCAGCTCATTTTTTGCGATGAGATCAGCTGCTTCGCGAAGAGACGCCGCGAAACGACCCGAGATGTGCAGTCGTGGGTAAGCTAGCCAGAAGCCTCTGATAGAGATGTCCCGGAAAATGACATCGAGTTGGTTTGCCACACCCGGCACTTCGCTCATCGCGGAGTAGACTGCCATGGTGCCTCCTGGGCTGATCGCGCTCGACAGTGCCGCCATCGACGGTCCGCCGACACCTTCCAATCCAAGCTTGATCGGCGCGTTGTTGGTTGCTTCGAGTACTGCGGCGGCAAGACCGTCTCCTTGCATCAAGACCACATCTGCACCCATCGCCATCAAATCCTCGATGACATCCGCACGACGAACGATGTTGACAGTCTTAAAGCCTCGCGCTTTTGCAAAGGCGATCACGCTGCGACCCACGCCCGAATTCGCAGCGTTCTGGATTACCCAGTCGCCACGCTGGAGGTCGACATACTCGCTCAGAAGCAAAGCGGCGGTCGGAGGGTTCACTCGCAGCATCGAAAGCTGCTGCTGATCCGCACTCGGAGACAGCGCGAACAAAGGCTGCGCCGGCACAACCAAACGTTCGCACCAGCCGTAGTAACCGTTTGGCAAGTGAACCAAATCACCTACCTTCACGTTTGAAACGTCCTGGCCCGCAGAGAGAACCCGGCCAACGCCTTCCGCACCGATAATGGCAGGAAGCGGCGGCGAGGGGACGACGCCACGCATAGTGCGCAGGTCGTACGGGTTGATCGGCGAGTAAAGCATCTCGATCAAAACTTCACCGGCGCGCGGTGCCGCGGGTTCTGCAATGTCAATCAGGTCGACCACATCGAGTGGTAGTCCATGGCGCGATATTTGAACGGCTTTCATTGATATCAACCTTTCTCAGTGAACCGGCTCTGAGACGCCCGGAGCGTGGAGCTTAAAAACGGTGTAACGAGACACGAGAACGGCCGCCGGAACGACGCTTCGACAAGCGCGAAGCCGAACACGGTTCAGAGACCAAAGCGCTTGAGGTCTTCGGCCAAATACGTCCGCCCACTACGATTCTTTACGCTCGGCAGTTCTGCCACCTTTGAGCGCCAGGCGGCAAGAGCAGTGCAGTTCTCCGGAATCACGAGTCCAGCTGCTTCCGCAAAATCAAGGCTGACGAAGACAGTAATGTCGGCCATCGAAAACGTGTCGCCGGCAACAAACGCTTGGCTTTTCAATACTTCGTTGAAGTACGTCATGCCGCGAACCGCCCTGGCGCCCTGCCGTTCGCCCCATTCCTTTCTGCCAGCCCATTCCGGGCTCACATAGGGCTGCATCTCAGGGCCTAAGCCGGTCGTTGCGTAGTGGAAATAGCCGTCCACGCCGTCCATCAACTCAGTTTCGGCACGCCTCTGCATCATGTGTATGACGGCCCTTTCTCGAGGTGTTCTACCGGTGAGAGTCGGATTGCTGTCGAGATGATCGAAGTACTCCGTGATGGCAGTGGATTCAGAAATCAGCGTGCCATCATCTAGTTCGAGAAGCGGAATCTTTCCTGACGGGTTCATCGCCAAAAAAGGAGCTTGCTTATGCTCGGCGCCTATGAGGTCGACGGATACGAACTCAACGCGGTCCTCAAAGCCTTTTTCAGCCAGAACGATGCGGATACGGGACGGATTGGGAAAACCCGAACGGTCATAAATTTTCATGCGAAGACCTCTTTTCTCAATCGTGCAGCCACGGCAAACTGGTTCATTTGCTCGGCCGAGGTAAATAACTACGCGGGAATCGACAGTGCTCGGGCAACCGCCGGACGAGCCAGCCCACGGTCGAGCCAAGCCGGGACGTTCTTCAGGGTGTCGTACTCAACCAGGTCTCGCGCGCCATACATGCCGAGCAGGATGCGGACCCAACCAAATAGCGAGATATCCGCGATCGTGTAGTCGTCGCCCATGATCCATGTCCCCGTCGCAAGACGAGTGTCGAGCACCCGAAGCAGACGTTTGGTTTCATCGCGGAATCGATCCAGCGGACGCTTGTCCTCAATGGCCTTGCCGGCAAACTTATAAAAGAAGCCGAGTTGCCCGAACATCGGCCCGACCGCGGCATTTTGAAAGAACAGCCATTGGATCGTTTCATAGCGACGCGCGGGGTCGCTTGGCAGCAACTTGCCCGTCTTCTCAGCGAGGTAGAGCAGGATCGCGCCCGATTCGAAGAGCGCGATTGGTTTGCCTCCCGGCCCGTCCGGGTCGATGATCGCGGGGATTTTTCCGTTGGGATTGAGCGAGAGGAAATCGGGGGTCCAGGTCTCGTTCGCCATGACGTCGATGCGGTGCGCCTCATACGGGAGACCCAACTCTTCAAGTACCGCTGAAATCTTCACGCCATTAGGTGTCGGGAAAGAGTAGAGCTGGATCCTGTCAGGATTCTGAGCTGGCCATTTAACGGCGATAGGGAAGGAAGAAAGGTCTGTCATGGTGATCTCAGTTGGAGACCTGATTGAAGGTGAGTGCGAGGTTGCTTCCTCGAAGTATCGGCAGGAATGCATCCGGGGTTCGAGTCGGAGGGCCACAACCGCCCCCCGGTTCGAGAAGCTGTTGTCAAATTGCCCACCGGCTTAAATTGCCGATGGCTCCTGGATGGTCAGGATGACGCGACCAAGCGGACGATCTTCTGTGAGGTGCCGCAACGCGTTCGCGGCGTCTTCAAGGGCGAAAGTCTTTGCGACGATTGGCTTTACTGCGCCCGATGCGAGCAGTTCCGAAATGACTTCCCATGCGGCCGCACGAGTAGCGACGCTTTCCGTGAAGAGCAGAAAGCCTTTGATGCTCGAGACCTTCCAGATCAGGTTCGTCACGTTGATTGTCGATTCTTGCCCACCCGCATAACCCAGCGTCGTGAGCGAGCCACCCTGTGCCAGAATCGTCAGCGCTTCACTCAGAATCTTGCCGCCGATGGCATCGATGACAATGTCGGCACCGTAGTTGTCGGTAACGCGATTAACGCCGGCAGCCAGACCTTCGGCTGTAAGGTCGATGACGTCGGAGAACCCCAGCGCCTTTGCCTCAACGGCTTTCGCGTGATTCGTGGTCGAAGAAATGCTGTGCTTTGCGCCAAGCGCTCTGGCCAACTGGGTCACCGCGTTACCGACCGAGCCACCAATTGCAGGTGCGAGAACGACCTTCCCCGCTTCAAATCCCGCGTTCTTCAGTGCGATGTAGGCAGTCAGATAAGCAACCGGGATACCGGCGGCTTCGATGTCGCCGATGTTGCTCGGAATTCGGAACAGCAACTCCTTGGGCACCGCAACGTATTCCGAGTAGGTTCCGTTCTCAAACACGCCGAACGGGCCGAAAAAGAGCACGCGGGTGCCATTGGGAAAGTCTGTATCTCCACCTTCGATCACTCCTGCCCCTTCGTTCCCAAGCACCAGCGGTGCCGTCGACAGAGGGAAGTGTCCGGTAAGAATCGTATGATCGAGCGGCGTCACGCCGGCTGCGGTCATACGCACGAGGAGCTTTCCTTCGGATACGATTGGTTTCGGAATGTCGACGAGCTTAAGGTGGGGATAACCACCGAAGGATTCCGCTCTCATTGCGCGCATGTTGATTCGTCCTGTGTATTGATGACTGGGCGTCAGCCGTAGAGGCACAGCTGATCTCCAGCCAAATATACGAGGAGTTGCTCCCGACTCAAATGTCGTTTACCCGGCGATTTAGGACGTTCACGTGTAGGCTGGTTTTGTGGGGAAAATGCAGTGCGGGCGACGCTCGGTTCCAGCACCAAAAGACTCCGACGGAAGATCGTCCAGTTCACCTGACGCCCGCACGCCGGCTGTTGAGGCTATCGGCGATAGCGTCGAGGTCGTCCTGGCTGTAGACCGATAGAGCAGACGGGGTCACCTGGATGCTGCAGCGACAGACGCGCTCCATTCCACCTGCGACGCACGAACGAAGGTATCCGTGTGCGCGAACTGACCGGCATAGCACCGTATGTCCCGAAACCACTCACACCAGCATCAAGCAAGACAGCAAGGGTATGCGCATTCACCCGTCATGACTGGTTCGCTGGTCGCTTGCAGTTAAACACGAGGATCGGCAGACTAGCCAGCATGGCTGGGGGCTATCACCCTCTAAGAAGATTTCTCGTTTCTGGGAGCAAAACAGACACGAAATCATCGTATCTGCGATCGAACGCTTCGTCCCCGGCAAGGTATTCCATAAACCGCTCAACCGTGGCGGCCTGTCTGTCGGTCGTCAGAGGTTGGTATGCCTTCCAGGTCAGGAGGAAGAGCCGTCGCAACGGATGACTTCCGCCCCGCCCCCGGGTTAGCGCCGCAGCCAGTACGTCATAGGACGTGGGTGATCCACTGGACACCGGGCGCTGGAGTTTGAACGACAGCAGCACGGGAAGTATGCCCTTGGGATTCCAGAAGTCCCAGGCGAGCCCCGGGACATACTCTTCTCGCCAAAAGCGGTATCGCGTCAAACCATAAACCTTGGCAAACACGCCATCGCGCAGATCCTCCGGAGCACCAGCATCGTAATACCGCACGGCGACGTTCAAAAATTCATCGAGTGCGTCGCTCCACGAGGCATCCCCGTTCCCTGCGGTTTTCTGTGCCTGAGCCTGATTGATGCGATCCCATGCCCCCTTTGCTCGTAGGGCCGCCTCGGCTTGTGCCTGATCGGATTGGCAAAAATGTCCGCCGCGCACCCGATCAATGCCGTGCTCCGACATCAACACGATGGTGGCTTCGTCTTCCATTGCCTTGGCCCTGGACTCGTCCCGAGTGCCAGTATTGACTCCATGGATGCGTCGCAGTGGTCTGTATTGCCTGGTCCACTCAGCACCGATTCCAGACTTGTGGTCTTCCAATCGGCGATCCAGGTCGCCGGTCAGGCCGACATAAAACCGCCCTTCCTCGAGTTCGAGGACATACAGATAAATATCCGTCGGCGCGGCAGCACCGCACCAGTTGATCGGGCCGCTTCCAGACTTGCTCTTCCTGCTACCAGAGCCCGCCAGATCGACGAACTCCTGCGCAGCTTCATCAGAAATTTCAGCGCCGATGGCTGCCTTCTTCCATCCAGTTGTGGGTTTCACCCCGAGCAATTCCATTTGCCGGCGCGTATACCCACCTCCCGCGCTCGCTCCCGTTACCAGCAATTCTTCCGTGATCAGCATAATGCTCCCGACCGCTCACGTCGGAAAGCACTCCTATCCGACTTGGGTTTATAGCTTAACATCGCTGCGCCAGTTGACCGTGCCACGGCCACCTCAGGTCGCAACTGCACAGCAACGCCGCTGCATTCCTGTTCCATCTCGTTTGCACGAATGCCCAGAATGAACGTTTGCGGCTACACAACCAGGCATCCCTGTCTTGCAGCAACCGAAACGGTCGCCTCCATCCCCGCAGTGAATCTCAGATAGTCGGCCTCCATCCCGTCAGAAAAGATCACTCCGTTTTCGGGCATGCGCGAACGCAGCCGCAACGGTTGCTTCGCGCTGACATGGCCAAATACCAGTTCGGCTTTCGATGCCCGGCTCGGGAACGGCTCCCGCACGGCGAAGGTCAGTTCGGGACTGTCCCAGGGCTGCGGCGTGTACTGAAAGTCTCCGTCCCTTCCCTGCATCGCATACGCCACGCCGAGCGAACCTGTCACCACGCTCTTGATCCACGCGGTCGAACCCAATCCGGTCGAGACAATGATTCCGGACGATGACTGCGATTCTCGCCGCTCACCCAGTTCGATCTCGTAGAGCGCCGAAGAGTGCGTACGAGGTCCGAGAAAGAGGTCGTTGACGGCACGCAGTACCTGCCCGTCCGAGAGCCGTGCTTCCGCCATCGTCACCCTCTTTGTCGAACGGCGGCCATGAGCGACATCCGCGAGTACCGTTGCAAGCTCTGACGGCTCGAACGGCAGCAGGATACCGTCCCACCTCGTGGGCTCCGAATTCAGCCCGATCAGCGGCTGACCGTCAAGGTACTTCATTGAATTCGCGACGAGTCCATCCTGCCCCAACGCCACGACAATATCGTCGGGCGCAAAGATAAAGTTGGGCAGATAACTGCGATCAACCACCTGGTAACGCCCCCAGTTCTCGAGCGCGCGCACGGTAAGTTCCATGCTACGTGCGTACGCTGCATTCTCGGCAAGGTAATCGGAAAAATCGGCTCCAAGATGCTCAATGTAGAACTTCGCCTGCGCTAGTGTGTGATACCGCGCAATCAGATCCTCGAGCCGCGTGCGGCGGGTGACCAGCACGACCTTACGAGCTTCGGCGCTCATGATGCAGCCCTGGCGCCGACGCTACTGCCGGCGTTCATGAGCCCCTGGAGTAGTTCGGGCGACACATTGAGCTGACCGATGCGCTCTGCCCGCTCCGCGATCCCACCGAAAGCCTGGGCGATCAACTGGCCCGGCTGCATGCCCGCTGCGGCGAGCGCATTGACGATGCGGGGATCAGCCTTCTCGAGAGCCTGCATCACCGCCGCTACCCTGTGAGCCTCGGCCTCCGCAAGGGTACGGCTGTTGTGCGCCTGACCTTCCACAAACGCCTTGCGCTTTTCCTCGAGCTCGATGTCTGCCGCCATCTGCTCGTTACGCAACCCGTTTTCCTTTCGCATCAGTGTGGCTTTCGCCTCCATCTGCGTCTCGCGGATCTGCCGCTTCTTCTGCTCGACTGCGATGTCGGTGTCCAGTTCGTTCTGCCGGATTGCACGCTCCTTCTCGACCGCCGACATGCGTCGCAGATAGACCGCGTCGTCGGCCGCCTTGAGGTTGGACTCGCGCGCTTCGGCTTCGAGCGCCCGTGCGATGTCCGGGGTGGGCTTTACGGCCATCACGGACACACCCAGTATCTCCAGTCCCAGCGCCTCGATTTCGGGCTGACTGGCAAGTTCGGTCTGCGCGGTACGGGCGATAGCCGCCGAGGCACGTAGCGCCTCCTTCAGAGCCAGCGCCTGCACAGCCTGCTGCACGATCACTTCAACCTGCATCGCGACGCGATCGCCGAGCCGCTTCGGGTCCTCCGAGACATACGACCGGCCATCCTTTCCCAGCGAGAAATCCATCATTGCGGCCGTGCGGCGTGGATCGCTGATGCGGTAGGTCACCTGGCCCTGCACCGTTACGCTCTGGAAATCCGCGGTGACCAGTTCAAGAATGAACGGGCGATCCTGGCTCGCCACCGGCACCGACACCAGCGTTGTTGCCGGCGCGTAGTAGAAGAACGACAGCCCGGCGCCCTCGCGCACGACCTTGCCGGTGCGGAACTGCATCAGGTGGACGGTTGGCTGCGATTTGATAAACCGAATCCCGAACATGGCAAACCTCTCTTTTGAGTTGTATTGTACAACTTGTATGAGTTGCACAATACAACCTACAATGAGGTTCGTCAAGTTTTTCTGGCCTGTCATGACCCACAAGAAGCCTGTTTCCGGAACTCGTGCACGTCAGAGGTTCGCGTTTCCTCTGCCTTACACGACCGTCGACATCGTGATTTTTACCGTGCTCGATAACGCGCTGCAGGTTCTGCTCGTGCGGCGCCCAACTGACGCCGACGAGCCGTTTCCCCGGCGCTGGGCCCTTCCGGGTGGCTTTGTCGACATCGCAGCCGATGCAACGCTCGAGGACTGTGCACGCCGCAAGCTCTTTGAGAAGACAAGTGTGAAAAGTCCCTATCTGGAACAGCTCGGCAGTTGGGGAAGCGCGACCCGGGACCCACGCGGATGGTCGGCTACGCACGTCTGGTTTGCACTGGTTCCTTCGGAGAATGTGGTTCTCGCCAGGGAAGCCAACGCCACTGAGGTAGCCTGGTTCGACGTCGATACGATAACGCAGGAGCGTGGACTCGCCTTCGATCACGACGACATCCTGCAGAGCGCTGTCGAACGGTTGCGCAGCAAGGTCGAATATACGTCCCTGCCTGTCTTCCTGTTGCCGGAACCCTTTACGCTGCCGCAGTTGCAGCGTATGTATGAAATCGTGCTGGGGCGAGCGGTGGACAAGAGCGGCTTCCGCACACGGGTACTCGCTGCGGGCTTCCTCGAGGAAGCGGGCTATGTAGCGGGCGAGTCGAATAGACCAGCGATCGGATACCGCCTCGTGGACCGGAATGTGCCAGTGGTGTTCCCGCGGACGTTCAGTCCGCGCGGCAGCGGTTAATCTACCGCGCTATAGATATGCCGTCGCTCACTGTCGTTCGCTTATCGAAGCGGTCACCGTCACTGAGTTCGCCACATTCAGCGAAATGTCCAGGCCTCCAACACCGCCTGCAAACCAACCTGGATTACCGATCAAGGAACCCACAGGGCAAACTCAGGCGCAGTCCACATGGCGAAAAATCCATGACGGACTTTATTACCTAGGATCACAGCACGACGATCGAGAACAGCCACCTTCAACAATTTACTTGACACCTAAAATATCGAAGGCTAAATTACATTCCAGAGTCCAACTGGAGTGCCAGCATGCGCATCGTCTGTATCGGAGGAGGCCCGGCCGGCCTGTACTTTGGGCTGCTGATGAAGGGCCGCAACCCGGCTTACGAAGTCACGGTCGTCGAACGCAACCGGCCCTACGATACGTTCGGCTGGGGCGTCGTGTTTTCGGACCAGACGCTCGGCAACCTGCGCGCAGCCGACGCGCCTAGCGCGGACACGATTCTCGACGCCTTCAACCATTGGGACGACATCGAGATCAACTTCCGCGGCAAGCAAGTCCGCTCGTCCGGCCACGGCTTCTGCGGCATCGGCCGCAAACGTCTGCTGAACATCCTGCAGGCGCGCTGTGAAGAACTCGGCGTCAAGCTGGTTTTCGAAACCCAGGTGACGGACGACACCGCCTACGAGGCCGACCTGATCGTCGCTTGCGACGGCGCCAACAGCGCGATTCGTCAGAAGTATGCGGCGACTTACCAGCCGGATATCGACATGCGCGATTGCCGCTTCGTCTGGCTCGGCACCAAAAAGCTCTTCGAAGCCTTCACGTTCGCGTTCGAAGAAACCGAATGGGGCTGGTTCCAGGCCCACGCGTACCGCTTCGACGATCAGACCTCGACCTTCATCGTCGAAACGCCGGAGCATGTCTGGCGCGCCGCCGGTCTCGACGAAATGAGCAAGGAAGACAGCATCGCCTTCTGCGAAAAACTGTTCGCCAAATACCTGGACGACAACCCCTTGCTCTCGAACGCCGCTCACCTGCGCGGCTCGTCGCAATGGATTCGCTTCCCGCGGGTAGTCAACCGGGAGTGGGTGCACTGGCGCAGCAACGCCAACGGCGCGCCGGCCACGCCGATCGTGTTGATGGGCGACGCTGCCCACACGGCACACTTCTCGATCGGCTCCGGCACCAAGCTTGCGCTCGAAGATTCGATCGAACTCGCCAACAGCATCGGCGAACATCCCGGCGATCTGGCTGCCGCGCTCAAACACTACACCGAAGTACGCAGCGTCGACGTGCTGCGCATCCAGAACGCAGCACGCAACTCGACGGAGTGGTTCGAGCACGTCGACCGTTACACCTCGTTCGAACCCGAACAGTTCGCCTACTCGCTGCTGACACGTTCGCAGCGCATCTCGCATGAGAATCTGCGCGAGCGCGACGCACACTATCTGTCCGGGTTCGAAGACTGGCTCGCCGCGCGCTCCGGCATTGAACGCGCTGCGGAAAAGCACTCGGTCCCGCCGATGTTCACACCCTTCAAATTGCGCGGCGTCACGCTCAAAAACCGGGTGGTCGTGTCGCCAATGGCGCAATATTCGGCCGTGGACGGCATCGCCGGCGACTACCACCTCATGCATCTCGGCGCCCGCGCCATGGGCGGCGCCGCGCTGGTGATGACCGAGATGACCTGTGTATCCGCGCAAGCCCGCATCACCCCCGGCTGCCCCGGCATGTACACACCCGAGCATCTCGCCGCGTGGAAGCGCATCGTCGATTTCGTGCATGCTCAATCGGACGCGAAAATCGGCATGCAGCTTGGACATGCAGGCGCAAAAGCATCCACACGCGTAAGTTGGGAAGGCATCGACCAGCCGCTGCCCGAAGACAACTGGCCGCTTGTGTCGGCTTCGCCGCAGCAATATCTGCGCGGCGTCAGCCAATGGTCGCGCGAAGCGAGCCATGACGATCTGCGCGAAATCGAAGCGCAATTCGTCCGCTCAACGAAGATGGCTTCGGAGGCCGGCTTCGACTGGCTCGAATTGCACTGCGCACACGGTTATTTCCTGTCGAGCTTCCTCTCGCCGCTAACCAATCAGCGCAGCGACGAATACGGCGGCTCGTTGCAAAACCGCTTGCGTTATCCGCTGCAGGTATTCGCCGCTATCCGCAAGGTCTGGCCAGCAGACAAGCCCATTTCCGTACGCATTTCAGCGCACGACTGGGTAGACGGCGGTACCACGCCTGACGACGCGGTGGAAATCGCCCGCGCCTTCAAAGCGGCCGGCGCCGACATGATCGACGTCTCGTCGGGTCAGGTCAGCAAGGACGAGAAGCCGGTCTACGGCCGCATGTTCCAGACGCCGTTCGCCGATCGCATCCGCAATGAAGCGGGCATCGCGACCATCGCGGTCGGCGCGATCTCCGAGGCCGATCACGTCAACAGCATCATCGCCGCCGGGCGTGCGGATCTTTGCGCGGTGGCAAGACCACATCTGGCCAATCCTTCGTGGACGCTCAATGAAGCCGCCAAAATCGGCTACTTCGACGTGACGTGGCCGAAGCAATACACAGCGGCGAAGTCGCAACTCGAACGCAATCTCGAACGCGAGCGCGCCCAGGCCGCTGCGAACGCAGGACTCTCGCCGCAAGAACGCGCCCAACGCGCAGAAGGAACGGTGTGAATACAGACAACTTCGGGCTGAGCGGAAAACATGCAGTCGTCACGGGCGGCGGTAGCGGCATTGGCGCGGCCACTGCGGCGGCTCTCGTACGCGCCGGCGCACGCGTCACGCTGATGGGCCGCGACGCCGGCCGTCTTGCCGCGCAGCGGGATGCATTAAGCGCATCAGGCGCAGCAGGCGAACTCGCCTGCATAGCCGTGGACGTCACGCAGGAGGCCGCCGTCGCCGCTGCCTTTGAGCAAACCGGTCCCGTCGACATCCTGATCAACAACGCAGGCCAGGCGCAAGCCGCACCGTTCACGCAGACCGACATGGTGCTCTGGCAGCGCATGCTCGACGTCAACCTGACCGGCGTGTTCCTCTGCACGCGCGCCGTGCTGCCGGGCATGCTCGAACGCGGCTATGGCCGCATCGTCAACGTCGCCAGCACCGCCGGACAGATCGGTTACGCCTATGTCGCCGCGTATTGCGCCGCCAAGCATGGCGTGATCGGTCTCACCCGTTCGCTCGCGCTCGAAGTCGCCACCAAAGGCATCACAGTCAACGCAATCTGTCCCGGCTATACCGAGACCGAACTGCTGCGCGCATCGCTCGACCAGATCACCAGCAAGACCTCGCGCAGCGAACAGGAAGCGCGCAGCATCCTGCTGCGTCACAACCCGCAGCAGCGCTTTGTCGCACCGGAAGAAGTCGCTAATGCGGCCCTATGGCTTTGCATGCCCGGCTCCGCCGCGATCACCGGCCAATCCATTTCTGTCTCAGGGGGAGAAGTCACATGACCCGAGCTACGAGCGCTAAAAAGCCCGCCACGAGCGAAGCGAAACCGCCGCGCAAAGGCGTCGCGAAGCCTGCCGAGAATGTCGTCGACATGGAGATGAGCACCGGCGCCGATAGCCATATGGGCCTGCGTCTGTGGCTGCGCATGCTCACCACCACCAACCTCGTGCAAGCCGAACTGCGCAAGCGCCTGCGCAGCGAATTCGACACGACGTTGCCGCGCTTCGACCTGATGGCGCAGCTCGAACGTCATCCCGAAGGACTCAAGATGACCGAGCTTTCGCGCCGTCTGATGGTGACGGGCGGCAACGTCACCGGCATTACCGATCAACTCGAAAAAGAAGGCCTCGTCGTGCGCGATGCGGATCCGAACGACCGCCGCGCGATCAGCGTGCGCCTGACGTCCGAAGGCCGCGCGCTGTTCGACCGCATGGCGGTAGCGCATGAACAATGGGTCGTCGAAATGTTCGGCGGCCTGAGCCTCGACGAGAAATCGCGCACGCACCAGCGTCTGGGCAAACTCAAGAAACATCTGCTCGACAACCTCAAGGGTTGAGCGGCACCGAACTGGAGGAGATATCCATGACATCATCCCACGTCGACGCCCTGCTGGCCGGCAACCGCGTCACGCTGGCGGGCTACGAAGCCAAACACTTCGGCTGGTCGGTCGACGCCAGGGTGGCGACCATCACGCTGAACCGCCCTGAACGCAAGAACCCGCTCACCTTCGAATCGTATGCCGAGTTGCGCGACCTGTTTCGTCAGCTTGCGTACGCCAGCGATGTCAAGGCGGTAGTGATCCACGGCGCCGGCGGCAACTTCTGCTCGGGCGGCGACGTGCATGACATCATCGCGCCGCTGATCGATCTGCCGATGCCGGAGTTGCTGCTGTTCACGCGCATGACCGGAGATCTCGTCAAGGCGATGCGGCATTGCCCGCAACCTGTGATCGCCGCCGTCGACGGTGTCTGCGCAGGCGCCGGAGCGATTCTCGCGATGGCCTCCGACTTGCGCCTCGGCACCGCGCGCAGCAAGCTTGCCTTCCTGTTCTCGCGCGTCGGCCTTGCCGGCTGCGATATGGGCGCTTGCTCGATCCTGCCGCGCATCATCGGCCAGGGGCGCGCATCCGAACTGCTATTCACGGGCCGCTCGGCAAGCGGCGACGAAGGTTACGCGTGGGGCTTTTACAACCGCCTGTGCGAGCCGGACGCCCTGCTCGACGAGGCGGCCAGGCTTGCCGGCGAACTGGTCGCCGGCCCGACTTTCGCGCACGGCATCACCAAGAAGATGCTGCACCAGGAGTGGAGCATGAGCATCGACGAAGCGATCGAATCAGAGGCGCAAGCACAGGCCATTTGCATGAGCACGCACGATTTCGAACGGGCGTATCGCGCGTTTGCTGCGAAAACGCGTCCGGTTTTCGAAGGAGACTGACTTGAGCGCTTCCGGGAACCTCGATCTTCACAGCGCGCTGGCGTGGCCGTTCTTCGCAGACCGGCATCGCGAACTCGCGGCTGGTATCGAAGCATGGTGCGGCACCCATCTCGCCGATGCGGAACACGGCGGCGACGTCGATGCAAGCTGCCGCCATCTGGTGCGCGAACTCGGCGCCGCGGGCTGGCTGAAGTATGGCGTCGGCGGTACGGCTTATGGCGGTCATGGCGACACCATCGATACGCGCGCCGTCTGTCTGCTGCGCGAAACGCTCGCGAAACATTCCGGCCTTGCCGACTTCGCGCTAGCCATGCAGGGGCTCGGTTCGGGCGCTATTTCGCTCGGCGGCACCCACGAACAGAAGCAACGTTATTTGCCGCGAGTGGCGAACGGCACGGCCATCGCCGCATTCGCGCTGTCGGAACCGGAAGCGGGATCGGACGTCGCCGCGCTGGCGCTGTGCGCACGCGAAGATGGCGATGCCTATGTGCTCGACGGCGACAAGACGTGGATTTCCAATGGCGGCATCGCAGACTTCTATGTGGTGTTTGCAAGAACCGGTGAAGCGCCGGGTGCACGCGGCATCAGCGCGTTCATTGTCGACTCCGATACGCCGGGTCTGGACATAGCCGAACGCATCGACGTGATCGCGCCGCATCCGCTCGCCCGCCTGCACTTCGCGGGCGCCCGTGTGCCGCGCAGCCAGATGCTGGGCGCGCCGGGCGAGGGATTCAAGCTGGCCATGCGCACGCTCGACATCTTCCGCACCTCGGTGGCAGCCGCATCGCTAGGCTTTGCGCGTCATGCCATGGCAGAAGGCCTCGCACGCGCCGCCTCGCGCAAGATGTTCGGCCAGACGCTCGGTGACTTTCAGCTCACGCAAGCGAAGCTCGCCCAGATGGCCCTTACGATCGACAGCAGCGCCCTGCTCGTTTATCGCGCGGCCTGGTTGCGCGACCAGGGCGAAAGCGTCACGCGTGAAGCGGCGATGGCGAAGTGGCACGCGAGCGAAGGGGCGCAGCAGGTCATCGACGCAGCCGTGCAACTCTGGGGCGGCATGGGGGTGCAAAGCGGCACCGCCGTCGAAATGCTCTATCGCGAGATTCGTGCGCTGCGTATCTATGAAGGCGCCACCGAAGTGCAGCAACTGATCGTAGGCCGGGACCTATTGAAGGCCCATGCCGCCACTCATCCGGACAGCAAGAGCAAGCCATGAGCGCCACATTCGAGATGCCGGTGCGGATCCGCTTTGCGCATTGCGATCCGGCCGGCATCGTGTTCTTCCCGCAGTACCTGGTGCTGACCAATGCACTGGTCGAAGACTGGTTCACCGAGTGCCTTGGCATCGACTACGCCCACATGATCGGCCAGCGCCGTGTTGGCTTGCCGATCGTCAAGCTCGACTGCGAGTTTTCGCGGCCGAGCCGCATGGGTGAGACCGTCACGCTCACGCTGACCATCCATTCGATCGGCCGGCGCTCGATTCGCATCGGCATTGTCGGTCATTGCCAGGACGAGGTGCGCTTCAGGGCGCATCAGGTTCTGGTGACCACTTCGCTCGAGACCGGTCAGTCCATCGATATACCTGGCGATATCGCGAGCGCCCTCGCGCGATTTGCCCCACCGCCTGCCCTCACCGACGAGCCACGCTCATGAAAAAACCTCTTCTCCCCGCCGGTTGGGTCAAACCGCGCGGCTATGCGAACGGCGTCGCCGCCGTCGGCACTCAGGTATTCATCGCCGGCCAGATCGGCTGGGATGCCGAGGCGCGCTTCCAGTCGAGTGACTTCGCCGCTCAGGCTATTCAAGCTTTGCGCAACGTCGTTGCGGTGCTCAATGAAGCGGGCGGCAAACCGGAACATCTGGTGCGCCTGACCTGGTATGTCACCGACAAGCGCGAATACCTCGCGGCACTGAAAGACATCGGCCGCGCGTTTCGTGAGCTGATCGGCGACTACGACATCGCGATGAGCGCGGTGCAGGTCGTCGCGCTCATCGAAGATGAAGCCAAGGTCGAAATCGAAGCTACCGCAGTGATCCCCCACGAAGCCCACTAAACGTTCGGCTTTGCATGAGATCCGCCTTGCATTGGATCAGCCTTGCATGGGATCGGAGTAAGCGCTAAAGCGCTAACTCCGATCGACAGGAGAAACGTCATGGAACCGTCAGTTCACGTCGACACCTTCGCTCGCGACCATCTGCCGCCGCAGGAACAGTGGCCGGTCTTTCTACTCGACAATCCCGATGTCGCCTATCCGGCGCGCTTCAATTGCGCAACCGAATTGCTGGACCGAACCATCGAGGCCGGGCACGGCGAGCGGCCGGCGATCTGGTCCGACGTAAACGGCGCCCCCCGGGCGACCACATACCGCGAACTGCTGGCGCTCGTGAATCGCAGCGCCCACGTGCTGGTCGACGAGATGGGATTGCAGCCCGGCAATCGCGTGCTGTTGCGCGGGCCGAATACCCTGCAGATGGCCGTCGCTGCGTTAGCTGCGCTCAAGGTGGGCCTGGTGCTGGTGCCGACCATGCCGCTCCTGCGCGCCAAGGAACTCAAGCAGATCATCGACAAGGCGCAGATCAGCGCCGCCCTCTGCGATACGCGCCTGACTGAGGAACTCGAACGCTGCCGCGATCCGCAAGGCGAGTTCTTCTGTCCCGATCTGAAGCAGATCCGCCTGTTCCACGACGACGCTGCGGACTCCCTGGAAACACTCGCGGCAAGCAAACCGGACCACTTCACCGCCTGCGATACCGCCAGCGACGATGTGTGCCTGATCGCCTTCACGAGCGGCACGACCGGTTTGCCCAAAGGTTGCATGCATTTTCATCGCGACGTGCTGATGATGTGCGATCTGTTCCCGCGTCATGTGCTCAAGCCCACCGCCGGCGACGTGTTCTGCGGCACGCCGCCGCTCGCCTTCACGTTCGGACTTGGTGGCCTGCTGTGCTTCCCGCTGCGGGTCGGCGCCTCCACCGTGCTGATCGAGAAGCTCACACCTGAAACCTTGCTGCAGACCGTCGAGCGCTTCCATGCCACGATCATGTTCACCGCGCCGACTTTCTACCGGCAGATGGCGCCGCTGGTGCCGCGCTTCGATATCTCGAGCCTGAAGAAAACCGTATCCGCCGGTGAGGCGCTACCTGATTCGACGCGGCGTCTGTGGCGCGAAGCAAGCGGCATCGAGATGATCGACGGCATCGGCGGGACGGAGCTGATCCATATTTTCATTTCGGCGGCGGGCGCGCAGATCCGGCCGCACGCGATCGGCCGCGCCGTTCCCGGCTATCTCGTGCAGGCGGTGGACGATGCCATGCAACCGGTGGCGCCCGGTGTCATCGGCAAGCTTGCCGTGCGCGGGCCGACCGGTTGCCGCTATCTGGCCGACGAGCGGCAAACGAAGTTCGTGCGCGACGGCTGGAACCTGCCCGGCGATTCCGTCTATCTGGACGAGGACGGCTATGTGTTCTATCAGGCACGCGCCGACGACATGATCGTCTCCGCCGGCTACAACATCTCCGGCCCGGAAGTGGAAAGCGTGCTGCTGCAGCACGAGGCGGTAGCGGAATGCGGCGTGATCGGCGTACCCGACGAAACCCGCGGTCAGATCGTCAAGGCGTTTGTCGTCCTCAACCCGGGCTTCACCGCCGACGACAAGCTGGTCGCGCAACTTCAGGACTACGTGAAGAACAACGTTGCACCGTATAAGTATCCGCGTCTGATTGCTTTCGTCGACGTCCTGCCGCGCACCGAAACCGGCAAGCTCAAACGGTTTGCATTGCGCAGCCTCTAGCATGGTGGGGCGGCGCTTGATTCTTCGGGAGACGAACCCGTCAGCGCCTTTTATCGAAGCGGCTGCCTCTGCGCCGACTACTCGATCAGACTCACTTCGAGCATGCGCTGATCGATACGGCCGTGATCGTCGATCGCCCGCACGGTATAGCTGCCCGCCGTGCGCGGCTGCCAATACAGCGCCGCACCGGGATCGCTGCGGCCCACATAGGCGTCGTTGACGAACCAGTACAGCGCGTGCGCGTCGGCATCGGTGCTCGCGTTAAAGGCGATGCGCTCCTGGCCTAGCTGCTTCAGGCGCATTGCATAGACGCTGCCGCGCACGGGTGAGGTGATCTGCGGCGGGTCGCCGTCCGGCGTACCGGCGTTGCGGCACTCCGGATTTTGCGGCGGCTTGCGGCGCGGAATGCCCGCTTGCGCGAACACCTGCTGCAGATCGGAGGACCAGAACTCGTACACCTCCTCATGCGTGTGCTTGCCCGTATAGGGCGAACACGCCGGCAGGCCGCTCGCATCGTCGATCACCACCGGACGATGAACATTGCTCACGCGAATCGGCGACTTGCCTGGAATAAACCAGGTCCAACCGCGTTGCGGGCACCACTGGTTAGGCAAGTCACCGCTGGCAAGGCAGATCTGCACGCGTTTGAGATTGGCCGGCCTGGGCCTGAACGGTTCGGCCAGTTGCGCACGCTCGGCTTCGAGCCCATCGACGATCTGAAAGAACAGCGGCGCAGCGGCATCCACGCCGACGAATGCCGGATTGCCGGTGCTGTCGAAGTTGCCCACCCAGACCACCAGCACATAAGGACCGAACACGCCCGCGGTCCACGCGTCGCGAAACGCCCATGACGTGCCGGTCTTCCAGTAAACCGGCAGATGCGACGGCTGCGCACCGGTGGTCTCGTCCGGCCGCAGATGCTGGCGCAGCATATCCATCACCATGAAGCTCGCCTCGTCGCTGAGCATGCGGGTGCCGGCCACCTGAGGATCGCTGGCCCGCAAGCGCAACGGCTTCAGCTCGCCGCGATTGGCGAGCATCGCGTAGAGGCTGGCCAGTTCCTGCATGGTCACTTCTCCGCCGCCGAGCACCAGCGCAAGCCCGTAGTGCTGTTCGCTCGCCATGTGACCGACGCCCGCTTGCTGCAGGAACTGATACAGATCGGGCTGATGCAATTGCGAAGCTACCCACACCGCCGGAATATTGCGGCTGCGGTTCAGCGCGTCAGTAGCGGTGATTGGCCCAAGAAAATGGCCGTCGAAATTCTCAGGCGTATAAGGACCGAACGAGGTAGGCACGTCACGCAGCACGGTCTGCGGATGCAGCACACCCTGATCGAATCCAAGTGCATAGATGAAGGGTTTGAGCGCCGAGCCTGGAGAACGCCGCGCCAATGTTCCGTTGACCTGACCTTGTATCGAGCGATTGAAATAATCCGCGGAGCCGACCAATGCCTTGATGCCCATATCGCGCGTGTCGACCAGCATGGCCGACGCATTGCGAATCCCGATCGCGTTGTTACGCGCGACGTAGCGGGCAATCTGCCGTTCGAGGATATGTTGCAAATCCAGATCGAGCGTGGTCCGTATCCGCGATTCACGATCGTCGCTGTCCATACGCCGCGCCGCCAACACCTGCTCCACCGCATGCGGCGCTTCGAACGGCAGGCGCGACAACGGCCGGATGTTCAGCGGCAACGCGAATAACGGTTTGAGCGCGGCGTCCTGCGGATGACTCGTCAGCCAGCGCGCGTAAAGACGGTTGCGCGAAGTCGCGAGTTGCCGGTTGATCACCGTATCGGCGGCGCCCGCGCCCTGCGCAGGCACGCTCGGCAAGCGGCGCGCCGGATCCTGCGGAATCACCGCCAGCGTCAGTGCTTCCGGCAAGCTCAACGCACCCACCGACTTGTTGAAATACGCAATGCTGGCCGCACCCGCCCCTTCGACGTTGCGGCCATACGGCGCGTCGTTCAGATAGGCTTCGAGAATTTGCTGCTTCGAGTAACACAGCTCAAGCTGGATCGCACGCCCCACCTGTTTGAGCTTGCCCCACGGCGTGCGCGTGTTGAGCTGCCATAGCGAGCGCGCCAATTGCATCGTGATGGTCGAGCCGCCCTGGCGGTTGCCGTGCCGCACGTAGGTGACCCACGCGCCACGCGCGAGGCCATAGGGATTGAAACCGGGATGCCAGCGATACCAGCGGTCCTCGTGCAACAGCACGGCGTCCACCAGTTGCGGCGACATATCCTTGAGCCGCACCCACAGGCGAAAGCGGTCATCGCTTGCGAGCGTCAGGCGCAGCAGCCGGCCGTGATCGTCATAGACCGCCGTGGAGGAAGGCTTCCAGCTTTGCAGCGACGGATGCGGCCACAGGCGGCAGCCCACCAGCATGCCCACGACGAGCAGCGCACCGACCAGCCAGTTCTGCCAGCGCTGAAGCCAGCCGCCGCACGCATGCAGCAAGGATCGAAATGAAGGCACGATGGAAAAATTCGCAGAAAGCGGAAACGGCGTCGCCCGCAGGGCCACACGTCATCCGCTCTCGCGTCAGACGTGTGGCCGCCGGGTTCAGGGCGTGCGCACCACCGTGAGCATGGCGCCGCCCGGCGAGCGGGCCTGAATCCGGCGATCGTACATTGACTCGCCGAAAGCCGGCGGGACGAGGAACTTGCCGGCATTGCTAGCCTTGATGCGATAGACGAACTCCTTGACGTCCGGCGTCGCGGTTCCGTAGATCACGACGCGGTCTTCGCGGATATCGGCGTACTCGGGCTGCCACGTTGAACTTGCCAGACCGATCGGCGAGTGCCACGGTGCAGGCTGCGCATCGCTGGCATCGCTATCGCCGCTCTGGTTAGCCTGATCGCCTTGATCTGCCTGGTCGCTCTGGCCACTATTGCTCTCGTCCGCCTGGCTCGGGGCCGGCGGCGGCTCGATCACCGGCTCGAAACCGCCCGGCAGCAGATCGACAATCGCCACATTGTCCACACCGTCGTCGCCGGTGGCGCGAATCTTCACGTGTACCTCGATCTCTTCGCCGAGCGTGATCTTGTCGAGCGGCTTGCCGTTGGTGTCGGTGTAGTCGCGTACGATCTCGAGTCCATTCTTGATTGCCTTATCGGGCACGCCGCGGTCGTAACCCGCCTGGCTAGTGACCCGCCACGCCGGCAAGCTGCTGCCGTTGACGAAACGCAACCTGGTCGCCGCCGCACTCCAGCTACCCGACTGCAACAGGTTGCCCTGCAGCGTCGAGATCGCCTTGACGCTGCCGTCGGCATGCACTTCATCGATTGCCAGTTTGTCCAGACCGTTTGCGTTCGTGCTCGCATAGGCGTCGAGCGCGAGCACGGTCATGGCCGACGACAACGTATTGAACTCGTTGCGCGCCAGCGGCCCGGCGATGTTCTCCATCACCTGCGGCGAGAGTGCCTTGGCCCGCTCCGGGAAGTACTTCGACAACAGGTAGAGCACGCTCGCATCGCGCGTCAGCGGATCGGTGTAGTAGCCGTACTCGAAGCTCGCCGCATCCTGCTTGCGTTCGAGCTCACGCTGCGGTCCGGCGATCAAGGCGTTGGCCTC
The DNA here is from genome assembly GCF_056619545.1 of Paraburkholderia sp. SSBN10T. NCBI lineage: Bacteria > Pseudomonadati > Pseudomonadota > Betaproteobacteria > Burkholderiales > Burkholderiaceae > Paraburkholderia > Paraburkholderia sp. SSBN10T. Next base: position 40,719 of record NZ_JBWQQI010000009.1, on the reverse strand, counting down.
CTTGTCCTGCTTGAGCAGTTCGTAGGAAGCGGCCAGCCACGCCGCCGCGAGATCGTTCTTCCAGTCGTTCGGGAACGCCTCCTGCAAGCGCTTTTGCACCGCCGCAAGATCGTTGGTCGTCACATTCCCCTCGCGCGTCAGCAGATACACCGCATAGGCACGCTGGCGCAGCAGATCGAGCGTATCCATGCTGTCGTCGCTCGCAAGCTGGTGCAGATACTGGTTGCCCGCGTCGAGCATGTCGCCCGGCACCGCCACACCCCGGTCGCGCGCTTCCAGCAGGAAATGCATCGCGTACGCCGAGACGAACGGCTCCGCATCCGGTGTCGCGGACCACAACCCGAAGCCGCCCTGGCTGTTCTGCCGCGAGCGCAGCACGTCGAGCATTTGCGCCAGCGCCTGGTCGTTGGTCTGCTGCGAATCGCCATTGGCGGGCTGCAGGACATGCGTGAGCGCCGGCACCGACGGCCACTTCGAGGCGACGAGGCGCGGCACGGCCGCACTCACGATCTGCTCGCTACAGTAGTTCTGCACGTTGACGAGCCAGGACGTCAAACCTTGCGACAACACCACTGGCACCGTCGACATGCTCGCATCGCGCGAAGCGTACGCGTCGTACATCTTGCGCAAGCCCGGCAGATCGGCGTTACTGTTCGCACCGACGCGGGCAATATCGACCTGCGCGCGATACGCAGCAGCCGGCCGCACCGACAGGTCGAGGCTCTGTGTCGCCGACTTGCCGCCATAGCGGGCACTGAAGGTCAGGTTGCCTGAGCCGAGCGTCTCCGTCGCCTTGACGCGGAAAAGCGCCACGCCTTCGTGCATCTGCGCAAGATTCAGATTCTGCGACGCATTGCCGAGCACCTGAAGCTGCGGGCCGGTCTTCAGCGCTACCGTCACCGGTACCGGTTTGTCGCCGAGACCCGTGAGATTGTTGGCGACGCCTACGCTGACTTCGGCTTCGTCGCCGGGAGCGAGCGTGGTGGGCACGTTCGGCGACAACACGAAGTCGCCGCGTACCGTGGTCGCCGCTTCGACGGTGCCCACCAGATCGGGCGACACCGACACCGCCATCACCCGCAGCTTGCCGTTGAAGTAATCGGGCACGGTATAGCTCACGTCCTTCTCGCCATCCACATCGACGATGCCGGACCAATACACCACCGGCTTGTCGCGCTTGCGCTTGAACGGATTGAGCTGGCTGCCGATCGCATCATCGGCATCGCCGCCGGGCGCCGCCATTGCCATCAGTTTTTCGAAGTCCGGCAAGATCAGATCGAGAATCTGCGAGGTACCCACTTCGAGCATGCGCTTGCGGAAGAAAAACTTCAGCGGATCGCCCAGCTTGTAGCGGCCGACCTGCAGGATGCCTTCGTCCACCGCGAATACCACGGCCTTGGTCGGGTGCCCCGCATGCAGCTTGAACGTCACCGTCTGTCCCGGCTTGACCAGCGCCGGCGCATCGAGCGTCAGCGGATTGCGGCGCGCGTCCATGTTCACCGAGAACGGCACGACGCCATAGCTCAGCGGGCTCATGAAAATCTCGTCCGACGACGGATCGCGGATGTACTGCACGTTGATATAGCCGTTGCCCTCGAAACCCGCCGGCACCGTGATGTGCTGCACGGAGCTGGTGGTGTCGGCGTGGAACCACGCGTGAGCGTAGACCTTGTCGCGCTCGATGGTAATCAGGCCGCTGCCTGCATACGGCGCGCGAATGGCGATCTCCACCGGCTCGCCCTGCGCGTAATCGTGCTTGCTCAGGTTAATCTGCAACTCCGCATTGCGGTCCAGCGAACGGGACACATTGGCGTCACCTGCCACGGAATATTCGACCCGGTTGACTTCGGTTCGATCCGCACTCCGAACGATGAGTGCGTAGTTACCCGGTTTGTCGGTCGGCAAGGCGTAGTCCAGGCCGGCGGCCGGGATCGTCAGCGGATTCTCGCTGACCGGAACTTCCTTCAGACGCGAGTCGTACTTGTAGACGCCCGAATCCTGTTTGGTCAGCACCGATACATAGCGCCGCTCAACCAGTTGCGCCTTCAGGTCTTTCAGCTCGATCGACCTGGCCTGCGGGTTGATTGCGACCAGACGCACGCTCCGCGGACTGCCGCGTTTCACGTAGTCGAGGTCGTCCACCGACTTGTAACCCACCAGCCAGTCATCGCTGGAGACCAGTGTCTGTACATTCGCCGCCACGCTGCGGCCGCCCTCGGCCTCATACGCCTTGGTCAGGAAATACAACTGATAGGTTGCGTCCGCATATTTCTTGAGGTCGAGGTCGAACTCGGCATGTCCCTTGTCGTCGGTCTTGCCGTCCTGAAGATTGGTCGTGTAGCCCTCCTTCGCACGCCGCACGTCGAAGAAGTGATAGTTCTGCCAGCTACGGAATTCCGGCCACACCGGGCGCAACGTCAGCGATGCCTCGACGCGCCGGTCGGCAGCGGGCGTGCCGAACAGATTCTGCGCATCGACCAGCCCCTTCAGTTGATCGGGCTTGACCCAGCCCTCGGCGACCTGCTGCGAGAGCTTGGCCTCGACCTTCATGCGGTCCGGCAGAAACTCCTTCACTTGCACGGTGGTCGAGCCGATCGGCGCATCCGTCTTGCCGTTCTTGACGATATAGAGGTTCACCGTCCATGCGCCGGTCGGCGCTGTTTCCGAAGGCGTATAAGACAGCTCGCCAAAACCCGAAGCGTCGACGGCAAGCGGCATGCGTTTGACCGTGACACCGCGCGGATCGACGATTTCCGCCTGCAGCGGCACGCCGGAAGGACTATGCGCCCAGCTCGCCGCGCGCACGATCAGACCGATATGGAACAGATCGCCCGGCCGGTAAATGCCGCGATCCGAGAACAGATACGCGGACAACTGGCCTTCGCTGGTCGGGTTACGCTCGCCGCCCACGTCGAAGCGCGAGAAGTCGAGCTGGCGATCCTGGCCGCCCACCGGCAGGAACGACAGATCGTCGTCCTTCTTCACGACGTACAGCATCGGCTTCTTCTCGTGGTCCAGACCCTTGAAGGTCGGGAAGTGCACCACACCGTCAGCCGTGGTGTCCTGGGTGTATAGCGTCTGGCCGTTGAGCGCCAGCACCGACACCGTCGCGCCGCCAACCGGCTGGCCGCTGCGGATCGATTGCACAAACACGTCCTGGCTGCCGTCGAGCGCGCGCTTGACCAGCATGCCCAGATCCGTGACGACGATCATGCGCGTGTCGGTCGGCGACTGGTCGTCGGCGCCGCCGCTGTTATCGCTGCTGCCGTCGCTGCTGGCGTCGCCGTTGTTGTCGCCCGAGTCGTCGCCGGCGCCGGCGTCGCTGCTGGAGCCCTGGTCCTTGGCCTGCGCAGCCTTATCGGCCTTTTTCTTCTCGGCAACCGGATCGTAGGCCGACAGATGCAGCAGGAACACGCCGCGCTTGCCGTCCTTCAGATATTGACCGAGATCCACGCCCTCGTAATGCGCCTGTCCGGGACCGCTCTTCGGAAACACCCGCTTCTGCTCAAAGCGCTCGACGATGTGGTCTTCGCTAAAGTTATAGCCGAGGTCCGGCTGCGTATACGTCCCCTGATTGAAGCTCACCAGATGCTGCAACTGGTCCGGCAACACGCGGCCGATTTCAAGCTGCATGCCGGGCAGATTGCGCGAGACCACCGAAATCCGTTTGCTGCCGCTCAACGACAGCAGCGAGCCATCCGCCATGAAGTGCAACAGCTTCGGATAGTCGGGCACGGTGAAGGTCTGAACCGAGGGCTTGCCGAGCATGTAGCCGCCGAACGACTTCAGTCCGGAGGCAATCCGCACGTAGACGCGCTGCCCCGGTTCTGCGTGGAATTTGAAGCTTTGTAGTTCTGCGAATTCGTTTTCGGTGGGCACCAGTGCGAGGGCGAGCGGCTGCGATTGCCGCAGCACGCTCTCGCTCACATCTGCGCTGTCCCACTCATACGGCGGCTCGTCGTCTTTCTGGTCGACGCCTTCCTTGCGCCTCGGCAGCACCCAGGCCTTGATCAGGCCGCTGAGGTCGCTGCCGCGCACCGCGCCGCTGATTTCGGTGACGAGGACCTGTTCCGGTTCATAGCGGTCGTTGTCGACCAGCGTCGGACTCACGTTCTTGACTGCGAGGCTATACAAACCCGGCACGCGCACCACCGACGTCAACGGGTCTTTGGTGCCCGCACCACCGCGCGAACTGCGCACGCCGCTATCGAGTTTCAGTTGCACCGCGCCGTCGTCGCGCGGCAGATCGAGCGGCTGCGAGTGGACCCACGCGTTCAGCTTGAAGGCGTCGTAGGTGACCGTGAATTTGAGCGGTGTGTTGAACTTGCCGTCGCTGCCTGCCAGCGCCAGCGAGATACGTTTTTCGAATTGCGCCGTGTCGACTGGGTAGTTGAAACTCACCGGCATGATGGTTTTCTTCGCCGTCGCATTCTGCGGGTCCTGATAGAACTCCGCGTCACCTGCCTTGGCGATAAACGGCGCGAGGTCGAAGGCCAGATGATCGTCGGCCATCAGCACGTGCGGGGCAAACGCTTGCTTGATATCGAAGTCCACCTCGACATGCGCGCCAACCGGCCAGTCGGCGGCAGGCACGAAGCGCAGCGTGTGATCGTCCGCCCAGTTCCACTCACCCTTTAGCGCCGGCTTCATGGTGATGCCTTTGGTGACCGTCTTGCCGACCAGCTCGATCGGCGCGGCCGAACGCGAAAAATCCACTTCCAGCGGATGAATCGTGATCTTCGGCGTGCCGTCCGCCTGCACATACTCCGTGACGGCGGGCACCTTGGCCTGGAAGGTAATGCGCTCAGGCTCAGCGGGCTTCGGGCGATTCACATACCAATGCCAGCCGGCCCATGCCGCTGCGGCCAGCACGGCGGCGCCGAGCACGCCGCCGGCAAAGCGCCGGGGACGGCGGCGGATCGCCGCGCCCGCAGCCGGCACCCACGCCGGAGCCGACCATGAGACGCTGCCGAAGACCGGCCGCAAGATCATCACGATGAGGTGGAACAGGCCGCGCAGCAAACGCAGCGGCAGAACGAATAGAAATCGCAGAATGTCCATGCTTCCCTTGTCAAGGATAAGCGTGCGACCTCTTATCCCCGTTTCTTTTTGCTCTTGCTATTGCCGTTGAATTCTTGCTCGTGCTGCCGGTGCCGTGACGCCGGTACGCGGCGCGGGTGTTCCCTGTATCACCCGGACTGCTTACTCGCCCAGCTTGGCGTCGACACAGCCCGTGCTGCTGCATTCGCGTTCACGCTCGCGCAGGAAGGCAATGCGCTGCTGCGTCATGTCCGTTGCGCACTCGAGATTGACGAAATAGCCGTCGTCTTTTTCAAGGCTGCATTTGGCGTCGCGCTGGCTGAGCCACGCCAATTGTCCGTGCTTGAGCGTGGCCTGCTCGGCCGGCTGCAGTGCCTGCTTCACGCGATCGTATTGCTGGTTCAGGTCGCGATCGGCCTGGGAGAACTGCGTGCTCGAACAATAGACCTGGTCAAACGCATTACGGGGCTTACCGCAACCTGCCGCATAAGCCGTCATCGAAAAGGCGGCCAGCAGTAAAGGCAACGCGACTTTTTTCATGCTCAATGTATCCTTTTAAACAGGGAGAAAACTTTTACTGTTACTTAGCCAGCTTCACAGGCAGACGGATAATCCACGCCCGACGCGGGCCCAAACCCGCTCGCAAAGCGCGCTCAGTACTGGCGAGGCAAAACCGGCCTACCGGATCGTGTCAATTCGGGAACCGCCGCGGCCCGGCTGCCGCCTGCCGCGCGTAAACGACCACGCCCATCAAACCATGCTGCCACAGCCGTCCGCGGGTATGAATGCGTGCGTGAGCACGAAAGATAGACGCTTTTGCACTCTCTGTGAACCCACTGCAAACAGTTAATCGGCTTCTGTGTCCGCCTGACAATTTTTGACGCAAATTCCAAAACGTCTTATTTGTCGAAGTGCGGCACGTATGGTAGAACCATTGTCGCTATTGATTGTGACGAATTGCGGTGATTGCCGCCGTGAAATCGACTAGGCATCCCAGGCATCCGGTGCGGCAATAACTGCAGCTACGCGTTGACACGCCAAAAGCTACCGCCCAAAATCCGGCGCCATGCCTGCTGTGTATAAAACAGCCGCTTGTAGGTTTATCACGGACACGTAGACCATGATTTGCAGCCGATTGCCAAACCCAGTCTGACCGAATGCGCCCGCACTACCTTCCGTCCAGCACCTCGCCGTTTTCGACCGAACTCCGCCGCGAAGTCGCCGCCTACCTCGCGAGCAAGCCGGACCATCGTTTCGGCAATGCGCTGACCTGGCTGAAGGCGGGTTGCCTGCTGGCAATCGCCTTTGCGCTGTTCGCAGCGTGCCTGCGCGCCCACAGCGCCGCCGCGTTCCTTGCCGATTACATCGGCATGTTTCTGGCCGCCGTGATGCTGTCGGTCAACTCGATGCATGACGCATCGCATGGCGCCCTGTCCCGCTTCAAATGGCTGAACACGCTGGTCATGCGGGCGGTCACGCTGCCGCTCGGCATCGAGCCCGCCTATTGGCAAGCGCGCCATGTGTTCTACCACCACGCTTATCCGAACATCGAGCATCACGACCTCGATACCGAGGCCAATCTGTTTCTCCGGCAAACCCCGTTTCAAACCTGGCACCCGCATTTTCGCTTTCAACATCTGTATTGGCCGGCCATTGCCGCGCTCTCGCTGCCGTATATCAACTGGATCTACGACTGGTCGGATCGCCTCGGCAAAACGCCGCTCGCGCAAGACCGCCTGCTGCCCGGCTTGCGTGGCTGGATCCTCTTCGTCGGCTCGAAGCTGATTCACTTCGGCGTATTCCTGCTGCTGCCGCTCGCGCTCCGGGGCCATGACGTCGGCTACGGTACGGTGTTCGCCGCTTATATGGCAGGCCAAACCCTTGCGTCGTGCATCCTCCTGATGCTGATTCTCGGCACGCATTGGGCCGAAACGCAGTTCTACCTGCTGCCCGACACCGACCGCCTGCCGCACACGCGCGACGAACACGTGTTCCTGACCTGCTGCGACTGGATGACCCGGCCCGCCTTTGTCGGCGCCTGGCTCGGCGGCCTCAATCATCACCTGACCCATCATCTGTTCCCCGGCTACGGCCACCGGCACTATGCTGCGATTGCGCGGATCGTCGAAAGACTCGCGCGGCAACACGGGCTGCCTTATCGGGCCATCGGCTACGCTGAACTGCTTTCGAGCCAGCAGCGCTTCCTCAGACAGATGGGGCAGCCGCCCGGGAATCCTTAAGTGAGTTCGACATGACGATCCTCGTCACGGGCGCTACCAGCGGGCTGGGCCGCAACGCGGCCGCATTTCTGGCACAGCAGGGTCTCAGCGTACGCGCCACCGGACGCAATCGTGCGCAAGGCGAGGCGCTGCGCGCACTCGGTATGGAATTCGTCCCGCTCGATCTCGCCGGCGCCGACACCGCCGCCCTTCAACCGCTGCTGCGCGGCGTCGATACGGTATGGCATTGCGCCGCGCTCTCGTCGCCATGGGGCGCATGGCGCGATTTTCACGCGGCCAATGTGCAAGCCACCTCGCACCTCGTTCAGGCCGCGCTCGCCAACGGCGTGCGCCGCTTCGTGCATATCTCGACGCCCTCGCTCTATTTCGACTTCACGCACCGGCTCGATATCGACGAAAGCTTTCACCCCGCGCGCTACGTCAACCACTATGCAAAGACCAAGGCGCAAGCCGAGGACGTGATTCGCGAAGCCGCCGCCGCGCACTCTCAGACTACCTTCGTCATGCTGCGGCCGCGCGGCATTTTCGGTCCGCACGACCGTGTGCTGCTGCCGCGCATTCTGCGTCTGTTGCGCGAGCGCCGCGGCCAATTACCGCTGCCGCGCGGCGGTGCCGCGAAGATCGATCTGACCTATGTGGGCAACGTGGTGCACGCCATGCATCTGGCCAGCACCTCCGCACAGGTCCGCTCGGGCGACGTCTTCAACATTACCAACAACCAGCCGACTTCACTGCGTGACGTGCTCGACGCTTTGCTCACGCAGCTCGGCATTGCCTACCGGATCAAGAACGTGCCTTATCCGGTCCTCGACGCAGCCGCTCGGGCGATGCAGGGCTGGGCAACGGTCAGCGGACGTGAACCGCTCTTGACGCGCTATAGCGTCGGCGCGTTGAACTACGACATGACGCTCAGCACGCGGGCAGCGCAAGAGGTACTCGGCTATCAGCCGCTCTGGACGCTCGATCAAGGCATCGAACAGACAGTCAACTGGATCAAGGCACATGGCGACGATTACGGTCTTTGAAGCCGGCTATTGCACGCACATGGCATGCATGGCGCTAAAGGGCGCGGGCCTTGCCACCTGCCGGTTTCCCTCACGCGCGTACCTGATCGAAACGGCGCGCGGGCGGTGGCTGTGGGACACGGGCTACGCGCAGCACTTCTACGACCACACGAAAAGCGGCCTGTTCTCGCTGTATCGGCGCGTCACCCCGGTTTACTTCGAGTCGAAAGAGGCGGTGGTCAATCAGTTGAAGGCGCACGGTATGCAATCGCGCGACCTGACCGCAGTGATTCTGTCGCACTTCCACGGCGACCACATTGCCGGTTTGCGCGATCTGCAAGGCGTGCCGACCTATCTGTCGGGCGCCGGCTGGAGCACCACCCGCGTACTGCGCGGCATCGGTGCATTGCGCAAGGGCTTCGTGCCGGGTCTGATTCCACCCGGCTTCGAGTCGTCCACCGTGTTTGTCGAGAGCTTCGAACGGGTTTCTCTGCCGGCTGAGCTCGCCCCGTTCCGCCAGGGCTTCGGCGTGCCTAATGCCAGCTCGGAAGTCATCCTGATCGAATTGCCCGGGCACGCGGCCGGCCATCTCGGCGCCTTCGTCAACACGACTGAGGGCTGGGTGCTGCTCGCGTCGGACGCGGCCTGGTCGCCGAAAAGCTATCAGCAACTGGTCGGACCGTCGGTGATAGCCCATGCCATCATGGACAGTCCCGCTGAGTACCATCAAACCTTGCGCGACCTAAACGCGTTGCATACCGGCGGCCGGGTGAAGATCTGCCTCACGCATGAAGGAGCGTTGTAATGCGCATGCCGCAGACGCTCTGGTCGTACTGGCAAACACGGCGCCTGCGCTTCGCGAGCCGCGCGGCGCTCGAGCAGTATCAGCAACGCCGCCTCAGTCATTTCATCGAGCGGCACCTGGCGCGCAGCCCGTGGTTCGCCCAGTATCTGTCGCACCCGCTGCAAGCATGGCCGCTGATGAACAAAGCGGTGATGATGGAGCATTTCGACCGCATCAACACCGCCGGGCTCAAGCTCGACGACGTGCTCGCCTGCGCGATGCATGCGGAACAGTCGCGTGACTTCAAGGCCACCGTGAACGGCTACAGCGTCGGGTTGTCGACGGGCACCTCGGGCTCGCGCGGCGTGTTCGTCGTGAGTCCGCAAGAACAGGCAAAGTGGGCCGGCGTATTGCTCGCCAAGCTGCTGCCCCGCAGACTCTTTCATGGCGAACGGGTCGCCCTGTTCCTGCGCGCGAACAATAATCTGTATGCCTCGGTGCGCAACCCTTGGCTCTCGTTTGAATTCTTTGATCTGTTCGAGCCGTTCGAGGCGCATTTCGAGCGGCTGAACCGGTATGACCCGACCATCGTGGTCGGACCCGCTCAGGTGTTACGAAGTCTCGCGCTTGCAAAAACGGCAGGATACCTGAGCATCGCCCCCGGCAAAGCCATCTCCGGCGCCGAGGTGCTTGATCCGCCCGACAAGGCGCTGATCGGCGCCTCGCTCGGCACGGTCGGCGAGGTCTATCAGGCAACCGAAGGTTTTCTGGCCGCCACCTGCGCTCATGGCACGCTGCATCTGAACGAAGCGCATATCCACGTCGAACCGCAATGGCTCGACGAGGCGCGTTTTGTTCCGGTGATTACGGATTTCACGCGCGTCACGCAGCCGATCGTGCGTTACCGGTTAGACGACATTCTGGTGCGGCGCTCGGCGCCCTGCCCGTGCAACAGCCATGAAATGGCGCTGGAGCGCATCGAAGGACGCTGCGACGATCTGCTGCGTCTGCCCGGTCAAGACGGCGCACAAGTGGAAGTATTCGCGGACGGTCTGTCACGCGCCCTGGCGCAGACCCTGCCGCGTTCGGCCGACTACCGGCTGGTGCAAACCGGACCCGCGTCGCTCTCGCTCTACGTCGACGCACCGGGCATGCCGCTCGAGCAGTATCAGGCCGACCTGAGCGCCTACCTGCAGCGTATCGGCGTCGCTGCAGCGCATCTGCAATGGGAACTGCACGCTTCCTTGCCTGCGCCCGATTACAGCGCCAAACGCCGGCGCATCACCCGACGCTACGAGACACGCTGATGAACCTGCTTGCCCGCCTGCGGTTCATGGTGCTCGGATGGGGTTCGGTCGGCTTGGCGTACACGACCGGCCGCCTGGTTTCCGGCGCCCCGGCCGTGCTTCCCGAGACCGCGCTCGATCGCCTGATTCCGTTCGACCCCGCAGGAATCTGGCTATACCTGTCGTTCTTCGTGCTCGTGCCGCTCGCCTTTCTGGTGACCGAGGCGGAGCGCGTGCGCGGCCTCGCCCGCTCGATGCAACTTTGCGCGCTGCTATCCGCGATCGTTTTCGTGCTGTGGCCAACCACGCTCATCTATCCGCCGATCCCAACCGGCGCGGCGAGCGCGGCGATGCTTGGCGGTCTGATTGCTTCGGACTCCACCCAGAATTGCTTCCCCTCTCTGCATGGCGCACTGACCTTGCTGTGCGTCGCCGCACTTTGTAGCCGTCGCCGGCCCGTGCTTAGCATGCTTACCGTGTTGTGGGGGTTGGGTATCGGCTGGTCGGTGATTCAAACGCGCCGCCACCTTGCGATCGATCTCGGCGCTGGGGTTCTCCTCGGTTGCGCGAGCGGCTGGCTCGTCGCGTATCTGAGCCGGCGGCGCGCAACTTCGGCCTCTACCCATGCCGAATCCGCCGCCGCGTTCGAGAACACACTGGAAAGCGAATCATGAATGCAATGGCCCTTCCGCTGCTCATCACGCTAGCGTGCGTCCTGCTTGAGCTGGGGTACTCGCGGGCAAGACACAGTGTAGCGATTCCATGGCGCGACGTGATCCTGAACCTGAATTCAGGGCATATCCTGATGTGGTTCTTCCGGGGCGTCGAAGTCGCCGTGTTTGCGTGGATCCTCGCGCACTTCAGCCTGCACTGGCTCGATCGCTGGCATCCCGCCGCCGTATGGCTCTTTGCGATCCTCGCGTGGGACCTCGGCTTCTACTGGATGCATCGGCTGCATCACTCGTTCGCCGTCCTATGGGCCGTTCACGTCGTCCATCATGAGGGCGAGCACTTCAATCTGTCGCTGGGTATCCGCAACTCCTGGTATTCGTCGCTAACCACCCTGCCATTCACCTCGATTCCGCTCGCACTGGTGGGCGTGCCGCTCGAAGTCTTCATCGCCGTCTCGACGCTGCACTACACGGTGCAGTTCTATAACCACAACGGGATTGTCGGCCGTTCCGGATGGCTGGACCGGTTCCTGGTGACGCCCGCCAATCACCGCGTGCATCACGGACACAATCGCGAGTATCGCGACCGCAATTTCGGCGGCACCTTCCTCATCTGGGACAAGCTGTTCGGCACCTTGCAGCGCGAGCTGCCGGGTGTGCCGATCGAGTACGGCATCGCCACGCCCACCCAATCGACCAATCCGTTCTGGGCGAACACGGTGCCGGTGCTGCGCTATGCGGGACTGCGCCTGCCGCGTCTGAGCGGCGGGCCGCGCGTTCCCGTGTCCGACGCGGCCATCGCCGCCGGCGGCCTGCTTCTGTTCGGCATCGTCACCTACTACGTGCATCGTAACGGGACGTGGCCCGGACTCGGGCAACCGGTGTTCTTCGCCCTGATCTTCGCCGCCACGCTTGCTCTGGGCGGCATGTCGGATGGACGCCGCTGGGGCGTCGTGAGCTGGCTCGCAATCGCGGCGCTGTCGTCGAGCGTCATGCCGCTGTGCTTCGGACTGCGCGATCCGCTGGGTTTGAGCCTGCTCGCAGTCCTGGTCGTCCATAGCGTCGTGACCGCAGCCGTCACGCTGCGTCTCGAGAAAAAAGCGCCTCCGTATGTCCAGACCTGAGATTCGTCGCCGCGACCTCGATTTCCATATGAGCGACGCTATTCCCGTCTGCTGGCTGGACGGCGAATGCCATATCACGCGCCACTACGACGCCTTGTCGATCATGTTCCCGGAAGGCGAGCGCGCCTTCATCGAGAGCGTCCGCCTGTTTCGCGACCGGATCGCGCCGGACACGCCACTGGCGAGAGAAGTGATCGGCTTCATCGGCCAGGAGGCGATTCATCGGCGCGAACATCAACGCTATAACGCCCGACTCGCGGCACAGGGCGCGCCAATCGACGCGCTCGAGCGAAAGGTCGCCCGCCAGCAGGAGATTGCGCGCCGCTATCTGCCGGGACGCGTGCGGCTCGCCATCACGATCTGTCTTGAACACTTCACCGCGATGCTGGCCGACCAGATGCTTCGGCATCCGGCCACCCTGAAGGGCGCGGACCCGCGCATGGGTCGCATCTGGCTCTGGCATGCAGTGGAGGAAACCGAACACAAAGGCGTCGCCTTCGATGTCTTCACACTGACCCTCCCCAACCCGGTTGCGCGCTATGCGTTGCGCTGCGCGGCGATGCTGTGGGTCACCGCCATCTTTACGGCGCTTTCATGGAGCTTGACCTTTAGTCTCGTCAAACACGACCGGCGCCTCACCGACTGGCGCGGCTGGGGAAGATTGCTGGGCTACCAGTTCGGCTCGCCCGGACCGCTCAGGCGCATCGTGCCGCACTGGTTCGCCTGGTTCGCGCCCGGCTTTCATCCCTGGCAACACGACAATCGCGAACTCGTGCGTGAGGCTTACCGGAATGACGGCGTGCCGTGGGACAACCGCCGCGAGGAACTATAGATGCGACTGGGCTGGAGACTCTAACCCGCGCTCTGCCAACGCGGCTATGATGTGGCACCCTCCCGGCCCGGATCTCTCCATGCCGACCGTCCATCATCTGAACAACTCACGCTCGCAGCGCGTCCTGTGGTTGCTTGAAGAACTCGGCGTGCCCTATGAGATCAAGCGCTACCAGCGCGACGCCCAAACCATGCTGGCGCCGCCGGAATTGCGCGCCGTCCATCCGCTCGGCAAATCGCCGGTCATCACGGACGACGGCCTGACTATCGCCGAATCGGGCGCCATCATCGAATATCTGGTGGAGCGCTACGGCCAAGGCCGCCTCGCGCCGGCTGCCGGAACGCCCGAGCGTCTGCGTTATACGTACTGGCTGCACTACGCGGAAGGCTCGGTAATGCCGCCGTTGCTGCTCAAGCTGGTAGCCTTGCGGATCGGCAGCGCACCGATGCCTTTCTTCGCCAAGCCGATTGCCCGCAAGATCGCCTCGACGCTCCAATCGAGCTTCGTCGATCCGCAGATCAAGCTGCACCTTGACTATATCAACGACGCGCTGACACCCACCGGCTGGTTCGTCGGCAACGAATTCAGCGCCGCAGACGTGCAGATGAGTTTCCCGCTCGAAGCCGCCACCGCACGCAGTGGAGCCCATGCGGAGCTTGCGGCTATCCGCGGCTTTCTCGAGCGCATCCACGCACGACCGGCATATCAGCGTGCGCTGGAGCGTGGCGGCAAGTATGACCTGCTGAGCTAAGTACCTGAGCCAGGTCCAGGTTTGGCGCGCGGTGCGAGCGCAGCACGGTCACATGGTGGTGATCCGCACTACGCATCGATTGTCAAACCGCATCCAGACGGTCGCGGTCGATCACGCGGTCAAAGACTCAGAACTGATAGCCGACGCTGGCGTAATAACCCCAGCCGGTCGAGCGGTTCGGGAAAGGACCGTTGCCAAAGTCGAGGTCGCCGCCGCCCCACTGCCCACCGTTATGGAAGTAGCGGGCCGCGGTCCAGAAGCGCCAGTGAGTGAAGGAATAAAGCAGCACGTTTGTCGCCACGAAAGCCGTATCGGTGCGGCTATCGTTGCCGGTCTCTTCGCGCAGCTTCGAGCCGAAGTCGTAGTTGAAGAAGCCGATATAGGTCAGGTTGCCACCATGAAACGTGCCGAGCGGATAGATGTATTTCATCTGGGCACGATAGCCGTCCCATGAGTTCTCATTCGCCGCGCCGTAGTTCTCCCATTGCCGGCGCACGTAGAGATTGGCGGACAGAATGAGCGGCGTATGCGTGTCGATGTCCGTGCCGAAGCCGCTATACAGCGTATTCTGGCGACCTGCCACGTTGTAGCCCTGATCATAGATCCAGTCGAACGCGACATACCACTGCTTGAACGGCCCAAAGCCAAGGTGCTTGCCGACCAGGTCGTCGATCGAAACGCGCGGTTCCTGCTCGCTGAAAAGCGGCGAGCCTCGATCCCACATGCCGGTGTCGTGCGTGCTGCCGACTCCAAAGACTTTCGGTGCATCCACATAGCCGTACAGATCAAACGGACCTTTCCTGCCGAAGTATTCGTACTCGAGGTACATGTCGTTGGTTTTGTATGGACCGAAGCGGATATCCTTCGAGCCGATCAGACCGAGGCTCTGATGAAACCAGCTCGACAGATAAGGTGACGATTCGGCCGGTGGAGGCACTGGAGCCGGTACGCCGGCGCCGATCCCCGCGACCGTGGAGTCGGTGGCGTCATCAGCCCATGCCGGAGGGGCGATCAGCAGATTGGCCAAGGCGACAATTCCGATTCCGCTTATCAGCGCACCGCAACCTCTTACAAAGTCCAACCGTTTCTTAACAACTGTTTTATTCGCAGACCTAATCGCCATAATTTGAGCGAGTCCTCATCATTGTTGATCTTCTGGAGCAGCCGTGCGGTTATGCAAATTTCATTGAACCCCGGCCGGGGCACCGCCAGACAGCACGGACCGCATGGTTTATGTGCATCGACGCCCCAATGCTGACCATGTAGTCAACTTTTAGCGCGACGATGCAGCGGCGCGCTGACAAATGCATGAACCGTGCCAAAGCTGTCTAAGCGGTCAGGATTCTAACTGCCCGCCGGGCCCGAGGGGAGGTCGCGTAAACGCTTATCGGGCCGAAGCCCGATGCGTTATGCATAGCGCTTAAGCAATGCGGCCAAGCCCCGCACTTCGCAAGCGCTCAACACCTTCGGCAAGCGCAAGCACCACCTGCTGCCCATCCCGTTGGCGAATACTGATCGTCTGGTCTCGCTCATCGCGCGGCCCAACAGCGACGAAAATCGGCACCTGCTTTTCACGCGCATCGAAGATTTTTTTCTCCAGCAGCTCAGGGCGATCATCGAGGACAACCCTCACGCCAACCTCTTCAAGCGCTTTCACGACTTGCGCCGCATAAGCCGCGCTGGCGTCGTTGATCGTCGCCACCGTGACCTGGTCCGGCGCGAGCCACATGGGCAACCAGCCCTCATGATGCTCGAGCAGCAACGCAATGAAGCGCTCCATGCTGCCCAGCACGGCATGGTGAATCATCACGGGCCGTTCGCGCTCGTTGCGCTCGTTGACGTACTGCGCATCGAGCCGCTCCGGCAAGACGAAGTCGAGCTGAACCGTACCGCATTGCCAACTCCGCTCGCGGCTATCGATCAGATGGAATTCCAGCTTAGGGCCGTAGAACGCGCCCTCGCCTTCGCGCACCTCGAACTTCAGTCCGGCCGCAAGCGCGGCTTTGGCCAACGCCGCTTCGGCGCGATCCCACACGTCATCGCTGCCGGCGCGCAGCGCGGGGCGCGTCGCTAAAGCTACCGAGAAAGCAGGAAATCCGAGGTCGGCGTAGACATTGCGCAGCAGATCGCAAAAGCGTCCGACTTCGCTTTCTATCTGCGCTTCCATGCAGAACACGTGGGCATCGTCCTGGACGAACGCGCGCGTGCGCTTGAGTCCCTCCAGCGAGCCGGACGGCTCATCGCGATGACAGGCACCGAATTCGCTATAGCGCACCGGCAATTCTCGATACGAACGCACGCGCTGATTGAACACCTGAACGTGGCAAGGGCAGCTCATCGGCTTAAGGCAGAGCGCGCGCCCTTCCGAAGAGGCATCGTCTGCATGGTTCTCGCACGGTCTTTCGGAGAACGAAAACATGTTGGCGCCGAACTTCTCCCAATGCCCGCTGCGTTCCCATAGCGAGCGGTCGAGCAGTTGCGGCGTGCGGATCTCGCGGAAGCCCTCGCGCCGCATTCGCCGGCGAATATAGTCCTCCAGCACGCGGTACAGATCCCAGCCTCGTGGATGCCAGAAGACCATGCCGGGGCCTTCCTCCTGCTGGTGGAAGAGGTCCAGCTTGTTACCCAATACGCGGTGATCGATGTCGTTCATAGTACGCTCCGTTTGCTTCGAACCGTCGACGGAGGGCCATAAACGCCAAGGGCCCCGTCCGTCTCCGGCGGGGCCCTTGGGGGTTTGCTGCAGCTTGCTTCTCTAGCGCGCGCAACCTCCAGACGCCCCGCCCATGAGGGTGGTCGTCGTGGTGGTGACAGCCGCGAAGGAGAATGAATAGAGATGCATGAATCGACAATAAACGATCTGATAGCGATACGTCAATCGACACCTGCGGGAATCTGCGGCGCCCCCGGCTCTGCCGGCGCCACTTCGAAAGCGTCACCGGTGGCGAAGAATGTCCCGCCGGCTACGTAGTGACAGGTGCGCAGGTCCGGATCGTCGCCGAAATGCCAGCGGTTCTTCGAATAGACCCGGCTATCGGCATAGGCCGCCACCACTTCGCCGATGATCAGATCGTGGCGCTGGCTGTCATCGGGAATCACCTTGCATTCGAGCCACGTGATGCAGCCGGCCAGCATCGGCACGTCGATGCGCTGGCCCGGAAACGTCTCCAGACCGAACGCGGCGAACTTGTCGAGTTCTGCGCCCGGCGTCGTGCCGACCGCGAGCGTTTCTCTGGCGAACCCACGGCTTGGCAGTTGCAGGCCGAACACGCCGCTCGCTTCGATCAGTTGCCGCGTCAGCGTGCGGCTGTCGACCACCACCACGACCTTGGGCGGATCGAAATCGAGCGGCATCGCCCACGACGCCGCCATGACGTTCGTGCGCCCCGCATGGGCGCTGGTAATGACGGTGACCGGGCCGTGATTCAATAGCTGGGTCGCCCGTGACAATTCCACTGCTTCTCTGGTGTCTTTCATACGTCCCTTCATCGTTCAAAACTGTCCATCGATCCGTGCGGCGGGCCCGCTCATGCTATGCGCGCTACATCGCATTCTAGCCAGGCTGCGAATCTTGCGCGCTCGCAGGAACCGGCGGCGATCTGCGAACCGCTGCGGTCTCTGGCGGATACCCGAGCGGGCGCGCCAGAACGTTTCGACGCGCATCGAAGCATGCGGCCCGCGCGAGCGCCTATGATGGCAACATCGCAGCAACCAGCTTGCATGGGATCGATCATGTGCCCTCACCCGAATATCGCGTCCACCGCCTTCCTGATCGCCGATCCGGCCCGCGCCAGCATGCTTATGGCGCTGGTCGAGGGGCGCGCGCTGCCGGCCGGCGAGCTTGCCTACGCAGCCGGCGTCACCGCACAGACCGCCAGCACGCATCTGGCGAAGCTGCTGGCCGGGGGCCTCGTCGAAGTCGAGGCGCAGGGGCGGCACCGCTATTACCGGCTAGGCGGATCACATGTGGCGCTGCTGCTTGAAAACCTCGCCTCCGTCACGCCGTTGAGCCGGCCACGCGTGAAGCCGCTTAGCGCGAACGCGCAGAAACTGCGCTTCGCGAGGTGCTGCTACGACCATCTGGCCGGGCAACTCGGCGTGGCGATGACGCAGGCGCTGGAGCGCCGCGGCGTGATCGTGGCGGCAGCGGACAAGCAGTTCGAGGTCACGCCAACTGGAATCGAATGGTTCGGCCGCATGGCTTTGAACGTGCCCGACCTGCAACCCACCCGGCGCGGCCTCGCGCGCCAATGTCTCGACTGGTCGGAGCGGCAGCATCATCTGGCAGGGCCGCTCGGTGTGCACTGGATGAACCTGCTGTGCACGAACGGCTGGTTGCGGCGGGTCAAGGCTACGCGCGCGGTGCAGGTGACGCCGCAAGGCTGGGTGTGGCTGAAGGAGCAACTGGGCATAGAAGGCAGACTGGGAGAGCTGGCGCACGATGCCTGAGGCGCCCCGGCTCGAACTGATGCCGCTCGAGCCGTGGTTCCGTAGTTTGTGGCCGACAGCGCAGCGTCACGGTGACTGGCTTGCACAGTGCGCGCAGACGGCGCGCGTCCTGCTTGCCGCGCCTAGCCGTCGAATACCCCGTCTTTTGAGCTCCATTTGAAACGGGGTCTTAACGCACGTCTCACTCAGAGGACAGCTTGACAAAGGCCTATATACATCCTACCTTTCCTCTGCCGCCATTCATTACCAAATCTTTCACGCACAACTAACGTATAGAAACTGTACAAGGTACAGTCGCTATCCTTTATCGGTTAGCACTGTTTATTAATTTTGAATGAGCAAACGGTATTCAGGCTGTTAGAAAAAAGAAAATAAAAATCCATCCGCTATGTGCCGACGAGTTCTGCACGTGCTGTCTGTTTTCCCATGCGCCTCGCCGGCGAAGGTGACCTTTGTGTAACGGTATCTCACCAATCACAGGGACAGAAATGAAACCAGACCGTAGTTCTAGCGGTAGCCGCGCCCGCCGTCTCGGCCGGCTAGCCGGCCCAGGCGCATTGATCGTCGGCATGCTGATGCTCGCGGGATGTGGCGGAGGTGACGGCAGTTCCTCAGTATTGCAAACGAGTGCGATGAGCCAGGTCAGCGCCAACGCGCAGTCTGCCGCGCAGCGGCAACCGGCCAACCAGCCTTACGTCGACCCCATTGCCTATTCGCCGAACGCCACGGATGGATTGGCAGCGTCGCAGGTCGCCGAAAAAGCCGCGGTGATGCATTACACATGGACGTTGGGAAAGACGCCCGTCAACTACACCACGACTACGGGACACCTGACGGCACAGGATGCGAACGCCAACCCTGAAGCCACGATGTCGTACGTGGCGTACACGGCGCCGAGCACGGACGGCTCGCCGCGGCCCGTCACGTTCATCTATAACGGCGGCCCAGGTTCGTCGTCGATATGGCTGCGCCTCGGCTCGTTCGCGCCTACGCGCGTCGCTACGCCCGATCCGCTTCTCACCAACTGGCCGAACTATCCGCTCGTCGATAACGCGCAGAGCCTCATCGACACCACCGACCTGGTGTACATCGACCCGCCCGGCACCGGACTTTCCGAAGCGATCCTGCCGAACACGAACCAGACGTTCTGGGGCTGCGATGCGGACGTCGACATCATGCGCGACTTCATCAAGCGCTATTTGGCGGTCAACAATCGCAGCAGCTCGCCGATCTATCTGTACGGCGAATCGTACGGCACGCCGCGTACCGACATGCTTGCGCTTGCGCTCGAATCGGCCGGCGTGCATCTCACGGGCATCGCGCTGCAGTCGTCGATCCTGAACTACTTCGCCGACGCGATAGAGGCCACCGCCATCACCCAGTCGACGGCCGGCCTCGCGCTCGAAACCGATACGCTATCGGGCTATTTCCCCGGTTACGCGGAGGTGGCGGCGTATTTCAATCAGGTGTCGCCCGCGCCGATCAACCAGGGGCTGTACGCGCTGCAAATGGAGCTCTTCGTGACGGCCGAGTACCGCCGTTTCAACCGGTACTCGCAGTCGTGGGTGCTGAGCCAGCTCGGCATTCCCGATGCGCTCGGCACGCCAGTGTTCCCGTCCACGGGAACACTGGCACGGTGGCAATTTCCGTCGAGCCTGACCTTGCAGGCGCTGCAGGGCTACTTCAATGCGAATCCGTTCAACACGTCGCTGCTGCCGGGCATCACGATCGGCCGGTATGACGGACGCGTTTCGTTGCCCGATTCGGACCCGCGGCTGCAGAACGACGGGGACCCGTCGGACATTCTGATCTCGCAGCCGTTCACGACCGCGCTGGCAACGCAGTTGCCGCAATACCTCGGCTATACGGCGCCGAACGCGACGTACATCCCGCTGAACGACAACATCATCCAGGTATGGAACTTCTCGCACGACGGTCAGCCGCTGCCCGACACGCTGCCTGATCTGCTTGGCGCGCTCACGCTCAATCCGCAACTGAAGGTGCTGGCAGAAAACGGCTTCCATGATCTCGCCACGCCGTTCTTCAGCACGGAGAAACAGCTCGCGCGCCTGCAGACCGTGTCGGGTCTGAACCCGAACCTGCAGGTCAACTTCTTCCAGGGCGGACACATGATCTATCTGGACGACGTAGCGCGGCCGCAGATGAAGGCCGATCTCGTCGAGTACTACCAGGGCCTGCCGATTCCGTTCGCGCTCTCGCTGTGGACGCTGCCCCCACCGTGGGCGGACGAAAGCCCGGCCGGCACGCCGACGGCCGTTGCACAGGCGACGCCATGAGCGTTGAAACGCAGTACTCTTAAAGGAACGGGTCCCCGCCGGACCGGGGACCTCCTGCTTACTCTTCTATTGCGAGTGATCATGTCCCCAATCGATATGCTGCGGCGCATTCTGCCGCTAATCGTGCTCGGTGCTGTGGTCGGCAACGCTCAGGCAGCGACTACCCAGGCCGTGGCGCCCGTTACGCTTCCGAAGGGCGGTCACGGTGTGGATGGCCCGTTTTTCCCCACGAGCCGGCCGGCGCCCGTCATTCCTTCGACCGGAACGCAACTGCAACAACAGGCCCAACAACGGCTGGAAGAACGGCTTGGTGCAAATACGGTTCTGAGCAACGGCGCGACGATTACCAAGGCGCAAGCCCAAAGCAACGGCCTCGGCTTTATCGCGAACCATTTCGACCAGATCGATGCGACGCATTCGGGCCGCGTGTCGATAGACGACGTGCGGCAGTATCTGCAACAGCGTCAATGAAGGACTGGGTTCTATCGGGTTGACGACGTATTGCCGAAATTCGCATGACTGCCGTCCCTGCCGACGATATCCCCGTACCGAAAGCCGCTTCGGTAAGTCACATGGGCTGCCGAAATCGGGTCAATCCGTCTCTCATGTGCCGGGCAAGTTCGGCTACCGCAGGCGAATTCTGGCCCGGCGACAAGTGAAGGTTGATTGCGAAACCCGGGAGTTCGGGGAGACCACTTTCGGGCGGCAAGATATCGAGTTCGGTGGGCACGGTGGATGCCAGCCACGCCGTAACGGCGAGATCGGAGCGCACCGTGGCGGTCGTTGCATCGATGCTTCCGTTTTCGAACACGGTACGCCACGACAGCTCGCGCTTGCGTAGCTCATCGAGCACCGTTGTCCGGA
This sequence comes from Paraburkholderia sp. SSBN10T, assembly GCF_056619545.1. Lineage (NCBI taxonomy): Bacteria > Pseudomonadati > Pseudomonadota > Betaproteobacteria > Burkholderiales > Burkholderiaceae > Paraburkholderia > Paraburkholderia sp. SSBN10T. The sequence continues at coordinate 19,377 of NZ_JBWQQI010000009.1, read as the reverse complement.
ACGCGCACGTCTCGGACACCATCGAGATGGGCAGAGGGCTCTTTCGATGCGCAACGCCCCCTCTTGCACCGACCCAGACCAGGCGATCTATCGCAAGGCATTCGCCACGGGAAGACCCCGGCAATTCCTCAACCAGCGCGATATCGATTTCCCCCCGCTTGAGGGTTCGCATCAGTTCTGGCGAAGCCGCGCACACGAGCGTGAGCTCCACCTGCGGATAAGCTTGCGCATAACCCTTCAGAATCGGACCGAGGAGCGTTCCAATAAGATCTTGCGGCGCACCGAGGCGAACCGCGCCTTCCATGGTGCCCGCAGTCATCTCCGTCCACAACGCGTCATGCAAGGTCAACAGCCGCCGCGCGTGTCCTAGCAACCGCTCACCCACCGACGTCAGTCGCAGGTCGCGATGGTCGCGGAAGAACAACGGGCCGGACAGGGCTTCGAGTCGTGCGATCTGCTGGCTGACCGCACCTTGTGTCAGATGTAGCGCGTGACCGGCAGCCGTCATGCTGCCGTGGTCGGCGATCGTGACGAATGCGCGAAGCAGGCTGATGTCGAGATTACGTGCCATTTACGCATTATGAACGCTAATGGAGGGTATCAAAAAATTTCGCTGTTTTAATGCAAGGCATGCAGGTAAAAAGCGGGTTTCTTGTCTGATAACCGGGAGGACATGTGCCGCTCCACGATTACCTGCCGCTGTTTCTTTTCGTCATCGTCTCCACGATCACGCCGGGAGGAGCAACGACATTGGCAACGGCCTCAGGCGCCCATTTCGGCTATCGGCGATCATTGCCCTACATGGTGGGGATCGCGGCCGCCCTTGCGTCGATGGCCGCTGCTGCCGCCGCGGGGCTTGGCGGCATCTTGCTGGCCCTGCCGGGCCTGCAACTCGGCATGAAAGCGATCGGCTCGCTTTATCTGGTCTGGCTCGCTTCGCGCATCGGACGGAGCGGACCTCCGCATCTTGACGCACAACTTCGGAAGCCAAGCGGGTTCGCAAGCGGTGTCTGGATGTTGTGGCATAACCCGAAGGGCTGGGCGATGACGCTGGGGGCCGCAGCATCGTTTGCAGCGCTCGCGCCCGACCCGCTTCGACTGGGTGCGCTGCTTGGCGTCTCGTTCGGCATAGCCGCCATGGTGTCGCTTTCGGTCTGGTGCTTCGCCGGTCTTCTGTTCGCCCGTCTGTTACGGACCGACTTGCAATGGCGACTACTTAACCGAACGTTGGCACTACTTCTCGTGATGTCGATCGTCCCGATGTGGCTTAGGTGGAGATAACTAACGCAAGCGAATCGCGGAGCAGCGCCTCCATTGCCGCACCCTGTTGCTCACTTACCGCCAGTGACATCGAGAAATGTGCCGGTGATGAAGGAAGCCTCGGCGCTTGCCAGCCATAGGATCGCCCGCGCCACCTCTTCAGGCTGACCGCCTCTTCCCATGGGGATCGAGTCCTTGACGCGATCCACCCGTCCCGGCTCTCCGCCGCTAGCATGCATGTCGGTGTAGATGTGCCCAGGGCGAATGCAATTGACGCGTATTCCATCCCGCGCGACTTCTTTTGCAAAGCCTGTAGTGAATGTCTCAACGGCGCCCTTCGACGCAGCGTAGTCGACATATTCGTTTGGACTGCCGAGCCGGGCCGATGCCGACGAGATGTTGATCACCGCGCCGCCCCGCCCGTTGTGACGCCAGGACATCCGTTTCACCGCTTGCTGTGCGCAGAGGATAGGGCCAATCGAGTTGACCGCGAAGATACGCTGCATCCGCTCGAATTCAAGATCCTCTAGCCGGGACTGCCGCGCAAGTACCGCGGCGTTGTTCACCAGTACATCGATCCGACCGAACTCCCGGTCGATCGCGGCGAATAGCTGAGCAACCTGCTCTGGATCCGCGCTATCCGCGCGCACGGGCAAAGCCCGGCGCCCCACAGCTTCTACATCAGCCGCCACCGCAAGGGCGGCAGCTTCGTTGGAAACGAAGCTTATCGCTACATCGTAGCCTTGTGCGGCAGCAAGACGCGCAGTCGCCGCGCCTACACCACGACCTCCACCCGTTATCAGAATCAGCGGGGCCTGCGGGACGGTATCCATTTAGCGAACCTTCATGGGGTGATGGGGTAATAAAGCCGTGAGGCGCTTGCATTGCGGCGTCAATCGCCTCATGCGCAAAGCGTCAAGCGGCCCATGCGTTGATGTCGAGAACCGCGTCGGCGAATGCTTTCGGTGCCTCCTGCGGAAGGTTATGACCTGCATTCGGCACGACGCGGTTCTGATGGCGCCCAGTGAAGCGCTTTGAGTTTGCCTGTCTTCCCCCGGGAGGCGAGACGCCATCGGCGTCCCCCTCGAGCGTGATCGTGGGCACGGTGATCGACGGCATGGCAGACAAGCGGCGCTCGATATCGTCAAACTGAGGATCGCCGTCGACCAGTCCGAAACGGTGTCGGTAAGAATGGACTACCACGTCGACGAAATCGGGATTGTCGAACGCCGCTGCCGAGCGCGCGTAGATGTCGTCGTCGACGCGCCATGTCGGCGACCATAATGACCATAAGAGACGACAGAACGCGCGCCGGTTTTCAGTCAATCCAGCCCGGCCGCGCTCGCCGTGCAGGTAGTACTGGTACCACATCCGGTATTCCTTTTCTGGATCGGCTGGCTGCAAGGCGGCAGCTATATTCTGGATGTTGTAGCCGTTGACCGAAACCAGCCCCCGCGCTCTCGACGGGTGGAGCGCTGCCACGATGCATGCCGCGCGGCCGCCCCAGTCGTATCCACCGAGGATGGCCTGGTCAATCTGCAGTGCATCGAGCAGCGCTAACAGGTCTGCGCCCAGCGCCGCCTGCTGGCCAGAGCGAAGTGTCGTGGGCGAAAGGAAGCGTGTTGGCCCGTATCCCCGAAGGTAGGGGGCGATGACGCGGGCGCCCTGGGATGTCAGGCGTGGCGCCACTTCCTCGTATGCGTGGATGTCATAAGGGAAACCGTGTAGCAGGACTACCGGCCATCCATCGGCATCGCCCTGTTCGTCATAGGCTATATCAAGCAGTCTGGTCGCAATATGTTTAAGCATTTAGCTATCCTTTGCATGATGCATTCCGGCCGGTTGCAGCGAATTCTCTCTGAGAGGCGAACCTGACCGCATTCAACCGACCCGCCCGCTCGCGTGATGACGCACGGGAAGCAAATGATGCGCTTGAGGTCATGTCAAAGCCCCAGACAAACCGCTCCGGCCGCGACGACCATGCAGCGCGATGGCGACGCTCATCCACGTCATGGACAGGAACCGATCTCGGTTGCCGTGCAGCATCGCGTTCCAGCTCGCATGGAGCATGGCAGCAAAGAGCACGATACCGCCGGTATAACTGAGCATGTGGGTTTCGGGCCGGAGGGGGAGCGGAAGATATCAACGGCGGTGCAACAAGAAGGATATCTATCTTGTAGCGGCCCAGCAAACCAGATAAATTGACGAATCGCGTTAGAAAAACTCTTGCATATGAAACGGGTATTGCCCCCGCTCAATGCCTTGCGGGCCTTCGAGGCTGCGGGCCGGCTCGGCAGCTTCAAGGAAGCCGCCGCAGAGTTGCACGTGACTCACGGTGCGGTGAGCCAGCACGTGCGCCTGCTCGAGGAGTGGCTTGGCGCGTCGTTGTTTGAACGGCACAACCGGCGCGTGAAGCTGACGCCGGCGGCGAAGGTCTATCTGGAGGAAATCAGCCCGTTGTTCGAACAGCTCTCGCAGGCAACCGCGAGATATGGTGTGTCCGAAACGGTCTCCCGGACACTGTCCGTAAACGCGCCCGCGACATTCACGTTGCGCTGGCTGGTGCCGAGGCTGGCGAAATTCCGCGCTGAGCATCCCGACGTGGAGGTCAAGGTGGAGACGTCAAACGACCCGTTGGAGAGTCTCAAAGAAAACTATGACATCATCATCCGCGGTGGTCCGGACACGTTCTACGGCTACTCGATGCGGCCTTTCCTGTCCGAGGAGAGACTTCCGGTCTGCAGTCCGGAGCTTTTGCAGCGAGTGCCGCTTCGATTACCAGACGACTTGCGACAACACACGTTGCTGCACACCTCGAGTCTTCCGCGGCTTTGGCCTGACTGGCTGGCGAGCGCACAGATTCCTGCCCTGAAGCCGGCTGCCACTTTGACCTTCGACCACTTCTATCTGACCTTGCAGGCTGCCATCGACGGAATCGGCATCGCCATGGGGCCGACTGCGCTGGTATCCGACGATCTCGCCGCTGGTCGGCTCATCGCACCGTTCACCGGTCCTCGTCTGCCTTCGCGCAGCTATTGCACTTACGTTCCGGATGAGAAGTTTGGCGATGAACTGATCGTGCTGTTCCGTTCATGGCTCGAGCGCGAGGGGATGCTGTTGTCAGGAGATATTCCGGAAATGGTGTAAAGGAGTTGTTCGATCTGCAGGAGAAGCGCATGGCTGACGTCGCAGAACCGATGCGACCGGCTTCGCCTGCCGCTTCTCAAGCCCACTTCTTGCCGATTTCGTCCAGACCCGCCTTTTGCAGATCCTCCGGGCTCATCACAACGCGGAACTTGCAGTTGGCCTGGAAGTTGAGAAAAAATGGCTCGGCAAAAGCGGGAATGTCGGATGAATCCTGTACGTTGACCAGGAAGATCCCGCCGCGCATTCCGTCGTGCTCGGTAAAGTACACCGCCTCCGGCTTGATCGTTTCCAGAATACGTCCAATAATCTCGCCCGCTTTCCCGCCTTTGACGAGAGAGTTGAAGGGTTCATGTGGAATCTCGACCGTAAGTAGCATCTTCATAATTCAGTTCTCCTTTCAGTTTGCTGCCCTGTAATCGGACGTTCATCTTCGAATAGTGAAGGACGCTTAGGGGTCGGTTTCCGAAGTTGCCGGCTGTCTCGTCCACTCAGTTAAAGGACGTTCAAAATCAATCGAAACCTGCTACAACACACACACATGCACTTCACTGCCACACCCAACGCTATCTGTTGTCGTACTGCAGAAATTTGTGGGCGAACGCGATCGCCATGCTGCCTTCGCCGACCGCCGAAGCAACGCGCTTGACCGGGCTCAATCTGACATCCCCACAGGCAAACACCCCCGGAACGCTCGATTCGAGAAGATAGGGATCCCTGCTATGAGACCAGTGTCCCGCCTTAACGACATCGTCTCCGGTGAGAACATATCCGCGCAGATCGCGCGCGATTTCCGTCGGCAGCCACCCGGTCTCCGCATCGGCGCCGATGAACACGAACAGTCCACCACAGTCGTGCCGGCTCACCTCTGTACTTAGCGCATCGCGTATGTCGATCGCAGTGAGATGGCTATCACCCTGTGCGCCGACCACTTCCGACCTTAGCTTTACCGCTACGTTCGACTTCCCGTGCAGTTGCTCGACCAGATAGCGTGACATGTTCTTCTCAAGTGAATCGCCTCGCAAGACCAGGGTAACCGTACGCGCATGATTGGCGAAGTACAAAGCGGCCTGACCGGCCGAGTTTCCACCACCGATCAGATAGACGTCGAGCCCGTGAGTCGCATTCGCTTCGCTGCGTGACGCACCATAGTAAATTCCTTTACCGATAAACCGGTCGAAGCCATCGATCGCGAGGCGGCGCCACGTGACGCCAGTTGCTAGAATGATCGTTCGCGTACGGATGACGTCGCCTCCGTCGAGGTGAACGTTACGCCCGTCGGCATCGACTCGAGTGACCGATCTTGTCACCACAATCTCGGCCCCCAGCCGCCTCGCCTGCTGTAGTGCACGGCTCGCCAGTTCGTCGCCCGACACACCGTTGGGAAAGCCCAGGTAATTCTCAATGCGCGAAGAAGTCCCGGCTTGCCCGCCTGGCGCTTCGCGCTCCACCACCACAGTGCGTAATCCTTCCGACGCCCCATACACTGCCGCAGCAAGACCGGCCGGCCCTCCACCAATAATCATCGTGTCGTATTCGGCAAGGCGGGGCCGCGTTTGCAGACCCAGCAACTCGGCGAGTTCGCGTGTCGCAGGACGGCAAAGCACCGTCCCGTCGACCAGACGCAACGCCGGACAATCTTCCTCTGACGGACAAGCTCCCGGCCAGCGCACCGCTAGCTCAGCCGCATCGGGCGTCATCCAGTCGCAGGTGATCTGGTTGCGGGCCAAGAACTGGCGCAACGCTGTACAAGCGGTATCCCAGCGATTGCCGACCATCGTCACACGGGGCTTGGGCGGCTCGGCGGAGAGGCCCTGCAAGCCGCCGATCCGCTCGCGCGCAAGGGCGCCCATCTTCAATGCAATTTCCGGTGACGCTGCCGCAAGTACATAGTAATGCTGAGCGTCTACACGCATGACGCGCGACGGCTCCGAAGCCCGATAGGCGCCTGGAAACGGCGAACTCAGCGCGAGCGGCACTTCGCCAAAGATGGTTCCGGGCAGACGCCAGCCCAGCGTGCGTTCGATACCGTCGAACGTTTTAATCACTTCCATCTTGCCGGTCAGAACCGCGTACAGTGCGCGCTCGCCACCTTCATGAACTGCGAACTCTCCTGCGCACAGACGCAGATCCGCAGACGTGTTCGCGAGATGCTCCAGCTCGTTATCGGCGAGTGTCGAAAACAGTGGAACTGCCCGGATGTCCTCGATTGTCAGCATGGCTTCGTCCAAACAGTTATGCAAACGCATACAGCAACGGAACAGCGGGCAACAGACAGACTTAGCCAGTATATGACCTGCGGATGCAAATGTTTATCCGCTAAAACCAGTCCCTGGTCCAGGTTCGGGCCGCGTCAAACTGACGGTTCCGTTCTTCCTGCATATGGGTGTTAGAGCATAGCGAGGGGGGATTGGTGACGCTGCTAGCCGCACAGCAAACGGCGCACGTGGCGAGCGACAACCCTCGACGACTACAATGCGCTTCTGCCCTGGAACCTGCCAGCCAAGACAAGGTGCAACGGCGATCGTAGACGGTAAGGAAAGTGACACGGGAACGGCTCAATATCTTGTTGACCCGGCCCTTGGGGCCAACCTCATACTGGCTGCACTCGGTCGACAACAAAGAGGTGGGTCATGAGTTCTTCTCCTCCATGTTTGAATGCTTCAGAAGCAGCAAGACGCCTCGGTGTATCAATCAAAGCATTGCGGCTATATGAGCAGGAGGGACTGATAAGCCCCGGTCGAACCGGAGCAGGATACCGAGTGTATGGTCCCGACGACATGATTCGTGCTGCCGAGGTTGTGGCCCTGCGCACGCTCGGGCTCAGTCTCGCCCAGATTGCACGGGTGTTGAATGGTGAACCCCAAAGTCTGGGAACAGCTTTAGCGGCCCACGAAACAGTATTGGACAATCAAATTCATGAGCTCGTCAGTAAGCTGGACAAGGTTCGAAGTATCCGGGCCGGTCTCGCCCGGGGGCAAATGCCCGCCGATGGAGAGTTGACGAGCCTGCTCAATTGCTCGACGAAAATCAGTACAGCATTTGCGCTTCCATGGCCTTGGGGTGGCGAATGGTTCGAGCTTCGCGAGATTCGCCCGCTGAACTACATCATCGGCTCGCTTGGCAGCGGAAAGACCCGGCTGGCCCGTCGTCTAGCAGAAACTCTGCCTGACGCAGTCTTCCTGGGTTTGGACCGACTGGAACATCGGTGCGCTACGGCGCTGGATCTGCTGAAGACCGATCCGGCTCTCGAGTCGCGCGTTCATCAGGCCTTGGGGTGGCTTGTCGATGAGGGCGCAGTAGAATCTGAAGCCTTGATTGCCTTGCTCGTCGCCCTGGAAACTGATGGTCCTGCTGTCCTGGTTGTGGATATGGTCGAAGAGGGTCTCGACCAGCCCACTCAGGAGGCGTTGATCACTTATCTTCGCCAACGCGCGAAATCCGGGGCAAAGCCGCTCTTCCTGATGACACGCTCGTCAGCGATCCTGGACCTTGCGGCAGTAGGATCGGATGAGGCCATCATCCTTTGCCCTGCAAATCATAGTCCACCCAGCCGCGTCGCGCCTTACCGTGGTGCGCCAGGATACGAGGCAGTTGCCACCTGCCTGGCATCACCCGAGGTGCGAGCGCGAATCGCACGACGCCCGGAAGCAGCGTAATCGCCCGCTCTACAGCTGCGGAAGATTGGCGCAGCGGCGCTTGAAAATCACCTACCGGGAAGCTCGTTATGGACCGTCATCCAGGCCAATTTGCACATGGTTTCACTCGCAAGTCCCGCTTACGCTTTCCTCGAAGGCAGCGGAGTGCGAACACCCTCCGTGGACCCGAAGCGCCGCGAGTGGCTGTTGAATCAACTTGCGCGGCGAAGTTACTGACCTGGCGCTCCAGAGTCAGACGTTCGCTCACATCGAAGAGGTCAACATGGATGCAAATTGGCTAACGGAAAACAAGTTCCATGCAATTTCCAGCACGGTATATCTACGAGACGTTACGCTTAAACAGGCGCCTCATCTTGATGTACACGTCAATTTAAGCTTCGAGAACACCACCTTTCAGCGCTGCGACTTGCATGGAACAATCCGGCTAGCTGCGGATGCCAAGCAGCTTCGGAGGACGAATGATCCAGATGCGGTAGGCCGCGCGATCTGGGTCTATTCCGACAAAACCTGGCGGAGTCCATCCAGCCTGGAGCACTGGCTGCAGGAAGGCGGGATGACCTATACAAGCCTGAAATCCGCTTGCCGCGAACTCGCCGAGATCGTCAGGGAGTGGGAGTACGAGATCGGTAAAGCCGATTGCGACGTATTGGAGCCCAGCAACGACAACGCCCACAAGATCACTACGATTGGCGCCGGCGATTATTAATCGGTCCTCCTCGGACGCATCTGGTAACTGCGAGGCGCTACAAGCACTTTGTTTGCAGAGTGCGTAGCTGAGTCGCACTCGGGTATCGTCAGGCACGGGGCCGAATCAAGGTTTTGAGATCCGAGCGACCGCCCCGGCCGACGACCCGCCTCACGAGCGAGATACGCCCAGCTCACGTCTATCTCAGCGACAAGAAGGATGCGCTCCCGCCACTTCGCTCACACACTGCGCCAGCAAACCGACCGCAGCCGCAATCTGCTCCGCAGGCGTATTCCCATAGCCAATCACAAGACCGTTGTCTTCATCGCACGGCCGCAATGCGAACCCGGAAAGCGCTCGCGCATTGATCCGCTGCTGCTGCGCCAGATCCACCACCGCGCGATCCGAGATGCTCGACGGCAACCTCAGCGTCAGATGCATGCCGCAATTGCCGCCAAGAATCTGCGCCGGCTCGAAATGCACCGCTAACGCTTCGCGCAAAGCCTGCTGCCGCTCCCGGTAGAGACGGCGCATGCGCCCGAGGTGACGGCCGAATTCGCCCGCTTCGAAAAAGTTCGCCAAGGCCACCTGTTCGAGCCGGTGGCCACCGCGCAGCAGTTCCTGTAGCGCGATACGCGTCTGCGCGACCATGCTGCGCGGGAGCACCACAAAGCCGATACGCAACGCCGGAAACATCGTCTTGCTGAACGAGCCGATATACAGAACCGGCGCGTCGGGCACGAGCCCCTGCATGCTGGCGATCGGCTCGCCGGTGTGGCGAAACTCGCCGTCGTAGTCATCCTCGATCAGCCAGGCGCCGACGCGTCTTGCCTGCGCGATGAGTTCGAGCCGCCGCGCCACGGAGAGCACCGCGCCGGTCGGATACTGATGCGCAGGCGAGGTGTAAATCAGCTTCGGCGGATTGTCCCGCCAGGCCTCCGGCGGTGCGGCCATGCCTTCCTGATCGACCCGCATCGGCACCGTTTTCAGATCGCCGAGATTGAAGGCGGCCTTGGCGCCCCGATAACCTGGGTCCTCGACCCACGCGACATCGCCGGGATTGGTGAGCAGACTCACACACAGGTTGAGCGCTTCCTGGGCGCCTTCGGTAATGACCACTTGCGAGCTGTCGCAACGCACGCCGCGCGCCACTCGCAGGTGTGCTGCAATGGCCTCGCGCAAGGCCGGCTCCCCAGCGGGCACGCCGTAGCCGAGCAGATCGGGCAAGGCTCGCTCCATGGCCCGTTCGAGCGAGCGGCGCCAGGCCGCAAGCGGAAAGCGATCCAACGCCGGCGTACCCGGAGTCAACACCTCCGCGCCGCCGGCGTGCGGAGGAATGGCGGCGAACGGGGCGAGCCGCGTCGCGTAAGCCACCTCAGCGGCGGCCGCATCCTGATGCGCGACGGTTCGGGAGGTCGGGTTCGACAGCGAACTGACGCGCGTGCCCCTTCGATCAGCCACCACGTAGCCCTCCGCGAGCAACTGGTCATACGCGATGACGACCGTGTTGCGCGAAACGCCGAGTTCCGCCGCGAGCAGCCGCGACGACGGCAAGCTCGCGCCAGCCGGCAACCGCCCCGCCAGAATCGCCGCTTGCAGACGCTCGATCAATTGCTTCTGCAACGGCAATGGCTTGCCGCCCGGTGTCACGGCGCCGAGCGCCAACGGTCCTATGATTTCGATCATCGTTACTGGACCCATCAAATACTGGTTTCGTGGATCTTTTTAACATACCACGTTTGGCGTATCGTCTTTGTTGAAGGCTATCTATGCAGCATCGGATCAACGGCACGAAGTGGTGTGAAGCGGCCTCGCACGTCACGCCAGGCCGCACAACACGAAGCAAGGAGAAAGAGAAGTGACACAACAACTCAATGAATACATGCAGCCGATCGGCACGCCGGTGCCCGACTGGAAGGGCGCGCAACTGCCCGGCCGCGAACCGCTCGTCGGCCGCTATTGCCGGATCGAGCGAGTGGACGTGGAGCGGCACGTCAAAGACCTCTACGAGTCCTATAGCGAAGCCAAGGACGGCCGCGACTGGACCTATCTGGCCGTCGGGCCGTTCCAGAGTCTCGAAGCGTATCGCGAGCATCTGACCAGGGCCGCCGCACTCACCGACCCCATGCACCATGCGGTGATCGATCTGGCGACCGGCAAGGCCATCGGCACGCTGGCGTTGATGCGCATCGATGCCCCCAATGGCGTCATCGAAGTCGGCCACGTCACCTATTCGCCACGGCTGAAGCGAACCCGCATCGCAAGCGACGCGATGGCGCTGCTGATGAAGTATGTATTCGAGGACCTGGGTTACCGGCGCTTCGAATGGAAGTGCGATGCGCTGAACGCGCCGTCGCGGGCGGCCGCGCTACGCTATGGCTTCAAGTTCGAAGGCATCTTCCGCCAGGCTATTGTGACGCGCGGCCGCAATCGCGATACCGCATGGTTCTCCGTCATCGACAGCGAATATCCGGCAGTGCGCGACGGCTTCGCTCAGTGGCTCGATGAACGCAATTTCGACGCACAAGGTAATCAGCGCGAACGCCTTGCGGTTCTGATTGCGCAGCGGCAAACGCCGGCGGTGGAAGCTGGCGCTTGATGCGTGTGAAGTCGCCTTAGCGGCTGCTGGGCCGCGCGCTTGCGCGGTCCAGCAGCACGTTCAAACCGGGTCCGCCATCCGGCGAAAATGGATGGTCGGCTTGCCTTTGTAGGACCCTTGGGCCCACTCCACGTAGCCGCACTTCTGCGCCACCCGCAGCGACGCGGTATTTTCCGGCGCGATGATGCAGGCGGTATCGGCGCCGGGCCATTTTGCATCGGCCCAGCGCAACGCCGCACGCACCGCTTCGGTCGCGTAACCCCGTCCATGCGCGGCGGGCGCCAGCGCCCAGCCCACCTCTGGCATGTCGTCGAGCGGCGGTTCAATCTGACGCCGGAAATTGGCGAAGCCCACCTCGCCGACAAAACTGCCGCTTGCCTTGTCGCGCACCGCCCAATAGCCAAAGCCCAGCAGCGTCCAATGGCCGACGTAGCGCAGCAGGCGCGCCCACACCTCCTCGCGCGTGAACGGCTGACCGCCGATGAAGCGGGTCACCTCGGAATCAGACCACATCGCAAAGCTGTCGTCGTAGTCGGTAAGGCCGTGCGGGCGCATGATGAGGCGATCAGTTTCGAGCTGGGGCATGGTCAGGAAAGAGGGGATTGTTGGAGTGTCTGCGATGATCGCAGATTTTGTTCATATTGAGGTGCATAGGTAACCTCAGGGTGCCGGACCTGGCTTCCAGCATGCTATTCCCACGATGGACATGCCTTGATTGAATCCCGTCGGATTCGGCTGGAAGAAGATCATAAGACGTACGGAACCACATGACCTGATGTGAAAAATGAACCGCCAAAGATCTACTACAGCGTCGTCAAAGATGCTATCGTTATCGCCCTGATTCGGTCTTTTTCCGTTTCATATAAAAAGGACTATTTATTAAATTGAGATCGCTGGATACCGATCAACAGCCGCTGCTTCCCGGGCTGACGAGAGGTACCAGGAGGGCCTGTAAGAGATGCGAACCGCGCAAGACCAATTCCTCATTCTCGATCAGTTCGCAGACACTGCGTCATTTATCGAGACAGTTGTCCAAGCGGCAGACGGAGAAAAGAACGCTCTGGGCTTCTTCCCCGCAAGTGTCTTCAACGATTTTGCCCGGAAAGAACAACTATTCGTAGCCATTCGCCAGCAAGACACAACCAGCATCTATGCCGGACATCTCCTATTTGATGCCCGGCATCCGAAGGCGCATGTGCTACAAATTTTCGTCTCGCCGGCATTCCGAAAGCGCGGCGTGGCTGAACGTATGCTCGACCATCTCAAGAGATATCTAACAGAGCATGCATTTATTTCGGTATATGCACGAGTCGCGGAAGATCTCCTCGAAGCTAACAAATTCTGGCACAGTCAGGACTTCTATGTGCAACGTATGGAAGCAGGCGGAAAGACACGCAAGAGGACAATCCTGGTCAGGAGTCACGAACTTGACACTCCGCAGCTTTTTGCGTCAAGCGGAATAAGAGCCAGCGACCCGTTGGGACTCAACTTCACCCCCGGTACGGATGTCCCGCTCTTCCTGCTCGATCTAAATGTGCTGTTTGACCTTGGACCGCGCAGGCGTAGAAACGAAGAAACCCTGGACCTTTTCCGTGCTGAACGAATGGGTTCCTGTCAGCTAGCGCTGAGCATGGAGATCAATGCTGAATTGACGCGGACCGCTACCGAAGGGCGAACTGATCCGATGCTCGCGTACGCGCGCATTTTCCCCACCTTTCCATGCCCCAACGACGAGGACTGGAACGCCTTGGCCGCTCAGCTCGGTTCAATCGTCTTTCCCGCAAAGCATCAAGCCGGAACTTTGAGTGCCAATGACGTTTCCGACCTTCGTCACTTGGCAACCGCTATTCATCATCGACTCACCGGGTTAATCACAAACGACTCATCGATCTTGAACGCGGCGGCGCGACTGAAGCAAGACTATGGCATCCAGATTATTTCGCCCACAGCCTTCAAGGATCTGAATACCTGGACCGCTCGCGAAGAGGTCTTCGAAACAACGTCGAATGACACGCTAGCGCTGACGCGAATAACGGCCGACGATGATGCGGCAGTTCGCAAACTCCTATCTGACCTGGGACTTCGCGGTCCGACCATGTTTTCTACGTGGGCCGCAGTCGGCTCAAACGAGCGTGTTTGCGTCAGGCAAGGGATCTGGCGGGATGAAACGCTCCTGGGATATCTGATGTGGCCAAAGCTTGCGCCGGGGAGCGGCATTCACGCGCGTATCGGCGTTGACGAAACGCAACCGAACGCGCTGAACGTCACTCGCATATTGCTACGTCACCTGATCGAACAAGCGTCGACTTCGGGAGCGACTCAGATCAGACTAGAATTTCCTCCCCATCAAGCGCGTGTACGCGAAGTTGCTTCGACACTCGGCTTCGGAGGGACCGCGGAGGAAACCTCGCTCACCAAGGTAGTGCTTGGGCGAGTAGTCACAGAAGTGAACTGGAGCGAGTGCAACGATCAGCTAGTTGAGGTAGCCCGCTTGAGACTGCCCGATTCTCCCCCGGCCTTCCGAAACGTCGATCAGCACCTTCGCCTGGTAAGGCCCGACGGCAACCCGACTCATATGCCGTTGATGGCGCTTGAATCACTTTTGGCACCCGTCATCATAGCCTTGCCGGGGAGGCCAGCGGTGATCTCTCCCGTACGCAGGGACTTCGCTGAACACCTTCTCGGTCATTTGCCACAGAGAAGTCTGCTTCCTCATCCGCGTGCGGCGCTACATAGCGAGAAGCACTATCTCAGCGGGAAGAAGACGCTCAAACACTTTAAACGCGGCCACCTGGTCCTGTTCTATGAATCCGCCGGCAACGGGGGACTAGGCGCTGTCGTCGCACTTGCGCGTGTGCAGCATGCGTATCTAAAATCTCAGGAAGCCATGGAGCACTCCGATCTGGACCCTTCCGTGCTCGATGCTGCTGGACTCGCGGCAATAGGCCACTCGAAGATCAAGACCGTGACGGCCTTCGACAATTTAATCTGCTTCAAGCGCCCGGTGACCCGCGCCAAACTGGAGTCCCTTGGCTGCGGCAGCCCTACTCACCTGCTTACTACCCGCGAAATCGATGACGCACAGTTGCAAGCAATCCTCGCTGAGGGGTTCCCCCATGGATGAAACAGAACATGTCCTGATTTCGCTAGAGGAACGTCACGCGGAGAACATCTTCGCTGGGAAGAAACACGTCGAACTCCGGCGACGCGCCATGAACGTCAAGGCCGGTACCGTCGTGTGGATCTACGTTAAGTTACCCGTCGGACGCGTGGTGGGCTACGCCAGGGTAAGCGCCGCGCACTCGCTTGCCCCCTCGACTTTATGGAAGCGGTTTGCCGACGTCTGCTGTATCACGCGCAGCGAGTTCTTCACATACTTCGAAGGGCTCTCAAAAGGCTTTGCCTTGAGTCTGCAGAATCCCGAGCGTCTCCCCGGTGCAGTTTCGTTAGTCGAATTGCGCGAAGCCTCAGCAGGTTTCCACCCGCCTCAGTTCTTCGTCCGCCTCCCGCCGGATAGTCCCCTATTGCATGCGATCGAAGAGCGGCGTGGCGTGCATGCGCTGCCATTCTCCTAACTTCGGTCAGATGGATCGGCGTACTCTCCGCCCCATCGTCGCTCGCCCTAAGCCAACTCCAGAAACCGCGCAAGACAAGGATTCCGATTCACCGGCGACCACACCAGCACCTGCTCGATCATCGGCGCGTCGGCCAACGGCCGGAACACCACACCGGCAAGCTGCGCCTTGCGCATCGAAGCGGGCACGAGCGCAACGCCCACGCCCTCGTCGACCAGGCTCAGAACGGTCTGCTGCAATTGCACTTCGAAGCGGATATCGGGCGCGAAGCCACCGGACCGGCAGTGCTCCAGAATGGTAGCGCGCAAAGTCGGCGCAACTTCCTCGGAGGCGAGCACGAAAGGCTCCCCGGCCAGTTGCGCAATTTTCAACCGCCGCGCCCGGGCGCGCGGGTGGCTTCGCGATAGCGCCACACACAGCGGCTCGCTGACAATCGTGCGCGTCTCCAGTCCCTTGTTCGACGCACTCGGAAACATGATCGCGGCGTCGATCTGGCCGGCCAGCACCTGTGCGGCCAGATCGTTCGACACCACTTCACGCAGGTTCAGCGCCACCTCCGGATACGCCGCCCCAAAGGTTCGCGCATAACCAGGCACCACGCTATACGCAGCACACATCGTAAAACCAATCGCAAGCGTCCCGGCGTCGCCGTGTGCTGCGGCTTGCGCGTTGCGCGCAGCCTGTTCGATGGCGCCGAGAATCGCCTTGGCATCCGCGTAGAAGCGCTCGCCTGCGGCCGTCAGCGTCACGCTGTGCGGACTGCGCTCAATCAGCGTGACGCCGAGACTCGCTTCCAGTGCGGCCAGTTGGCGGCTCAACGGCGGCTGGGAGAGATGAAGACGCGCCGCGGCCCGGCCGAAATGGCGAGTCTCGGCAAGCGTCACGAAGTAACGGAGTGGTTTGACGTCGATCACGATGCAAAAAAGGTATTGTCGAGCACCAGAAACGGTATTTGATTGTATCAACGTGAACCACTACGCTGGCGAATCCTCTTTTCCTTGCCCACCGGCCAGCCGCACCGATGTTATCGACCCTTGAGATTCTGCTCCCCGTATTCGGTCTGATTTTTGCGGGCTTCGTTTGCCGCAAGCGCAACCTGCTGGGTCCGGCTGCCGCGTCGGAACTGAACCGCTTCGTGGTCTGGCTTGCGTTGCCCGCGCTATTGTTCGACACGATGGCCCACGCGACCTGGCATCAGCTATACCAACCGGCGTTTGTCGTCTCTTTCGCACTCGCCTGCGCTGGGGTCTTCGTGCTGATTCTTGCCGCGAGTCTGTTGAGCGGCCGGCCGTTAGCCGACGCCAGCGTCGATGCGATCGCCGGCGCATATCCGAACACCGGGTACATCGGCTTTCCGCTGTGCCTGATCGCCTTTGGGCCGGCCAGCCTGACGCCGACGACGATCGCGACGATTCTCGTCGCGTGCGTGCTGTTCGCAATCGCCATCGTCCTGATCGAAGTGGGTCTGCAAACCGAGCGAACGCCGCATCGGCTGGCACTGAAGGTGGTGGGGGCGCTGATGCGCAATCCGCTGATCGTGTCGCCGATCGTCGGCGTGCTGGTCGCCGGCGTTCACATCACGTTGCCGCCAAGCGCGGAGACATTTCTGAAGCTTCTGAGTGGCGCGGCGAGTCCTTGCGCACTCGTTAGCCTTGGGCTGTTCCTGGCCGAAAAGCGGGTAGCCTCGGCGGCGAAACCGGGCGCTGCGCTGTCGCTCACCGGCGCCAAGTTGCTGTTGCAACCCGCCTTGACCTGGTGGCTCGCCGCGCGTGTGTTCGGACTGTCGCCGATGCTGGTGGAAATAGCTGTCGTGCTGGCGGCACTGCCTACCGGCACCGGGCCGTTCATGCTCGCGGAGTTCTATCGGCGTGAAGCGCACATCACGTCGCGGACGATTCTGCTGTCCACATTAGGGTCGCTGGTGACGCTTTCGCTGTTGTTGATGGTGATGCGGCACGGCGGTTGAAAGATGGGCGCATGCGGCGTCAGTGTCCCGGAAGCACCCTCAAACCTTCTCCCCATCCCCAGCGCTCAACTTCGGCGCAAGCGCGCTCACCAGTCGGCCCCGCACCTTGCCGGAAGACTCGGCAATCTGCCACGCAAACAACCCCGGCACGAAAATCAGCAGATCGCGAATTCGCCGCGCGCCGGCCAGCGCAAGGCACGTTGCAGGATCGAGTCCCAGCGCGCCGCCGATCAGCACGAAGCCGCCCTCCTGCACCCCCAGCCCGCCCGGTACAAAAAACGCCGCGCTGCTGACCGCCTGAATCAACGACTCGATCACCACGGCCTCGGTGAAGCTCACCTGCACACCGAGGAAATACAGCGCGAGCCAGATCTCCAGCGCGGTCAACACGCACTGCAGAGGTTGCCAGAAGAACAGATAACGCAACACCACGCCACGCCGGCGCCAGATCAGCTTGATCGACCGATCGATCTGCGCCGACTGACCGACGAGCGCTGCCAGCTTTCCGCTGGTTGCATGGTTGAGCATGCGCGTGAGGCGCTCGAACGGGCTCGCGTGCTGCACCAGCGCAAACAGCACGAGGAGCGGCGTAAGCGCCACGATGCCCCACGCCAGATCGGCAGCGAGCCGCAGCGTGCCGGAGGCCGCATGAGCGAACAGGAAGCCGATGCCCACCAGCGTGAACATCAGCTGGCTGATCAGCGTAAGTTGCATATCGACGACAAGACTCGCCGCCGCCGTCGAGCCGCGCAGTCCGCGACGCCGCATCAGGCGAAACGACACCACCTCGCCGCCTATGCGCGCCACCGGCAGCATGCTGTTGACCGATTCGCGGACCCACACCAGATGCCACATGCCCGCCAGACTCGGCCGGTTCGCACCGCGAATCAGGCTCTGCCAGTCACGCGCGTTGGCCAGCATCGGCAGCACGTGAGCGAGTCCTGCCACCACCAGGCCCGCGCCCGCAGCGCGCATCAGTCCGAGCACCGCGCCGGGGTTGTCGTGCATGACCAGCCAGAGCGACGCAATCAGCCCGGCGAGCGCAGCCAGGCGGCCCAGATGCTTCATCATGCTGCTACCGCCCGCTGCACGTTTGCCGCCCCGGCGATCGGGAACATCATCGCGAACCTCGTGGCCGCCGTGAATGCGCGGCGCTGGTACAAGCCCCGCTCATGCCGCGCCGTGCGGCCTTCAAAGAAAATCTGCATTCCGTATTACTCGTCCTGGACCGGCGACAGCAATCCGTTGCCGTCTACCTTGAAGCTGAAGCCTCGCCAGATCACCCGCGTCGAAAAGAAGCTCGCCACGAAGATCGAAAACGACACGATATCCCAGAACGGCAGCAGCCACAGGTCGCGATGCGGTTGCCGCAACGCGTGATCCGACAGCACTTTGAGCCCGAGGCGCACGACCAGCGCCACTGCCGCGAGCGACCAAGCCCATGCTGCGCCGCCTGAAAACATCACGGTCATCAGGGCAAAAGCAAGCGGATGAATCAATGCCGAGCCCAGATGACCGATCGGATCGATGGTCCGGATGGTGCGGCTCCAGCGCAACTCATGCGTGATCAGCTTGGCCGCGCTGGTCTCGACACACGCATGCGACACCGTGAACGGCGGAATCACCACCTTCTCGCCGATCATGCGCACCGCTTCGCCGATCGCATGATCCTCGGCCAGGTGATGCACGAACTGGGCGAAGCCGCCGATCTTCTCGAGCGTTGCACGCCGCATCGCAATGGTCTGCCCAAAGCACGGACGCGCCATGCCCAGCGCGAGGCCTGTCACGACCCCGGGAAGAAACTGGTAATTGGTCGCCTTCGCCGAGAGCCGCGGCCAGAAACCGGGATCGGGCTGGCCACGATAGACACAGGTCACGAGCCCCACGCCTGGCTTCTGCAATTCGCCGATCACGTTGCGCAGATAGCTCGGCCCCACACTCACGTCGCTGTCGGCAAACACCAGCATGTCGTGGCGCGCCTCGGGCAGCATGTTGAGGATGTTGCTCATCTTGCGATTCGGCCCATACAAACGCGCGTCGGCCACCACCGTGATATGCGCCTCGGGATGCAGCAGACGCAGTTGCTCGACCGTACGCAGCGCCGGGTCTCCCGAATCGTGCACGCCGAACAGGAATTGCACCGGGCCCGGATAGTCCTGCTGACAGAAGCTCGACAGGTTGCTCAGCAAGGTCCACTCGTCGCCGTGCAGCGGCTTGACGATCGTCACCGGCGGATAGCTGGTGGGCTCGGCGCTCGTCCGCGCAAAGAAGCGCCGCACCAGCGCGCCGGCCAATATCGTATAAGCAATGCCGAGCGCGGCGCCGACGCCGCACAGCAACGCCAGCCCGAAGCACAGCAGATGCGCCGCGCGCAGTGGCCCGTCGAGGTCGATAAGCCCGATCGCGAGCAACACGGCAATCGGGCACGCAAGCCAGGCGAGGCGCTTCATGCCTGACCTATCCGCGTACCACAGTGGGAGTGGTACATA